>DASRBV010000292.1:0-31227 GCA_035653455.1 Pseudacidobacterium sp.
CTTGGCGAACTCATAAGCAGAACCATGAAGCTGGTTGGTGCCGGACTTGAGTTCCATACTGACAACGCCGCTGGATGTACGGCCATATTCCGCGTCATAGGGATTCGTGACGACCTTGAATTCCTGAATGGCATCTACGGAAGGGACCGTTGATGGTCCATTGGAATACCACGGGTTTGCATTGTTGGGCATACCGTCAATCTGATATTCAGTGTTCTGCGCCGGAGTGCCGTTCACGGTAAAAAACGAGATGTTGTACATGTTGTTCGGTGGCGATTCCAGGCCCGGGCCTGCCTCATTTGTGACGCCGGGGATGTAGTCCATCAGAGACAGAGGGTTCCGGCCATTCAGCGGCAGTTGCGTTATGGTTTTGTTATCAATCACTGTGCCGCGGTCTGCTTTTTCGGTGTCCAGGCCTATCTGGTAGCTCTCACTGTTTACGGTCACTTCCTGGGTTGCAGAACCGACCTGCAAAACGAAGTCCGCGGTCTGTTTTTGCGAAACAGTGAGAACAACCGGAGGATAAGTCATTTTCTTAAAGCCTGGAGCTTCTGCAGAAACTTCCAGCCTTTGACCCGGCGTGAGATAGGGCACGACGTAAACACCGGCACTGTTCGTGTGTACAGTGACGGTCTGATTGGTGTCGAGGTCGCGCACGGAAACAGTCGCGTCTGCAATGACCGCCTTGCTGGAATCGGTCACTGTGCCCGTAATGGTTGCGCGGTAATCCTGGGCGTGGCCCAACAGGCCGGCAAAGCCAAGCGCAAAGAGCGCTGCCGCGAATACGAAGAAACTGCTACGCCGAAACATACTTTTGCCTCCAGAGTCTTGCTGAAACCGCCGAGGGTATTTCCGGGAAATTGCTGAATTTCCATGAAAAGACCAATTACTTTCACATCTTTTGGAGCAAAATAGAAAGTAAAAAATAATTAAACAAATAAAACAGTATAGTCAATGGAAATTTTCGGAAATTATCCGGAGAATGAAAACCTTTGATAGGAGAGGGTTTCTACACGCGAGGGATAATGAGGATGCCGAGTACAGAGTGCGATTGGAGGTGAACTTCGCCTTAAAAGGCCAAATTCTATGTTTCTTTTTATTTCGCTTGATTACGGTATCCAATATCGTGTAATACAATCAAATGCTGAAGATGGAAGAAGTAGATGGTTTGCGGGATGCGCTCTCTGCCCTGCTGTTATTGCCCGAACACGAGAAACAGGCCCGTGGTCTGACAGACACACCGCGCGAAATCCAGCAGCAGCCGGGAACATGGCTCGGTACTCTGGAACGGCTGAAGGCCGTCCAGACCTCGACCAGGGAATTTCTGGAATCCTGTGGTCTGTTAAACGGGCTGCCAGGCCAGCCGGACGTGATTCTGGTGGGGGCGGGGACTTCGGACTACATTGGCAGGGCGCTGGTCCGCGTTCTGCGGCAGCAGTGGCGTTGTCATGTTTCAGCGGTGCCCAGCACGGAGCTGCTGACCAATATGGAGGACCACGTCCTTCCCGGCAGGCAATACCTGATGATCTCCTTCTCTCGTTCAGGCCAGAGCTCGGAAGGCATTGCAGTGATGGAGCAGGCGCTTCAGTGCTGCTCAGGGCATGTGCATCATCTTGTGGTTACCTGCAATGAATCCGGCCCGATGGCGAAGTTTCCCGGCGTGTTTACCATCACTCTGGATGACGCGGTAAACGATCGCGGCCTTGCTATGACCAGCTCGTTCTCAAACATGGTAGTAGCAGGGCAATACCTGGCTTATCTTCGCTCACCGGAAAGATATGGGCCGCTCCTGAAGAACATGGTGAGCATGGGAGCAGACCTGTTGCCAGAGGCTGCGAATCTGGCTGCCGGGTTGGCGAAAAAGAAGTTCTCTCGCGTGTGTTTTCTGGGCAGCGGGGCCTTGCAGGCGGTTGCGCATGAGTCGGCGCTGAAGGTGATGGAACTGAATGCGGGTAAAATCGCCACGCTGGCCGAGTCGTTTCTGGGCCTGCGCCACGGGCCGATGTCTTTCCTGAACCAGGAAACACTGGTGACGGCATTTCTTTCCGGCAATGAGGACCGGGTGCTTTACGAGCTTGATCTGCTAGAGGAAATCCGCAACAAACATCTTGCCGGAGACATTCTTATCGTCGCTCCACGTGTGACGAGCCGCATTCAGCAACTGACAGAGCACATCCTGCCGCTTCATGCCAGTGTGGGGTTTCCGGATGCGTGCCGTCCTCCTGTGGACGTGATAGCAGGGCAACTGCTGGCGCTCTTTTTCGCCATTGAAAACGGCATTACTCCGGACACACCCAGCGATGGGGCCATCAGCCGTGTTGTTTCCCACGTAAAAATCTATTCTCCCGCCGGAAGGACCGGAAAATGACGAAAGTGAAGTGCGCGCCGGTGTGCGCGGTGTTTCTTGCTGCCTCTCTCTATGCGCAGGATGCCGGAAAAGCGATTGCCTCCGTCCATGGAAACAGCTACAGGCTCTCCAATCATGAAGTGGAAGCAAGCTGGAACATTACAGATGGAAAGCTGGACGGAATTACCGTCACAGACAGATTGAATGGCGAAGTCATACGCCTGGCTGATCCGTTTGCGGTCCTGCTGAAAGACGGGACCATCTATAACGCCGGCAACGTGCGCGTGGATGGCACCCCTGAGATGCATGCACTTAAGCCGCAGCCGGATGCATCGCGCTACTCAGACCGCATAGCCGGTGAGGAATTTGACCTGCCGCTGGTGAGCCAAGACGGCAATCTTCACCTGAAATGGGCAGTCGTGCTGCGCGATGGCTCAAATTATATGCGCCAGTTGCTGACCCTCACGGCTGGCGGACATGATCTGCCGATTACCCGCGTTCAATTGATGGATGTGGACCTCCCCGGCGCTCGTGTGGACGGCTCTGTAAAAGGCTCGCCCATTGTTGCGGGAACGGTCTTTTTGGGATTCGAGCATCCCCTCTCAGAGAGCAAAGTAGTCAAAGACCGGGCAACGGCCTACCTAGACCGCGAGCTTCCGCTCAGAGCTGCGCAGCCGGTTACGTATTCTTCTGTCATCGGAGTGACGCGTCCAGGCCAGTTGCGCCGCGATTTTCTGAATTACATTGAGCGCGAGCGCGCGCATCCGTACCGCACATTCCTGCATTACAACTCCTGGTATGATCTGGGCTATTTCAACCCCTATGACGAAGCCGGGGCGCTGGACCGCATCAACACGTTCGGACGCGAACTGCATGACAAGCGCGGCGTCACGCTCGATTCGTATCTCTTTGACGATGGGTGGGACGATCATTCCTCTTTGTGGAGCTTTAACAAAGGCTTTCCCAACGGGTTTACGCCAGTGCGCGCAGCAGCGGAAAAGTACGGCGCAGAACCAGGCGTGTGGATGTCTCCCTGGGGCGGGTATGATGGCCCGAAAAAAGAGCGCGTCAAGTTCGGCAAAGAGCAGGGCTATGAGATTGTAGACAACGGTTTTGCACTCTCCGGACCTAAGTATTATGCCCGGTTCCGCGATGTTTGTATGGAGATGATCCGCAAATATGGCGTAAACCAGTTCAAGTTTGATGGCACGGGGAATGCCGATTCTGTGTTTCCGGGGAGTGCCTTTGACAGCGACTTTTCCGCGGCGATCCACCTGATTGGCGAGTTGCGCGAAGCCAGGCCAGACATTTACATCAACCTGACGACGGGCACATATCCTTCGCCCTTCTGGCTGCTCTATGCTGATTCGATCTGGCGCGGTGGCTGGGACGACAATGTTGCGGGAGTCGGCCCGTATCGTGAGCGCTGGATTACCTACCGGGATGCGGACACCTACGATGAAATCGTGAAAGGCGGACCACTGTATCCGCTCAATTCGCTTATGCTGCACGGCATTATTTATGCGCAGCACCATAAGCACCTGAATGCCGATCCGGGCAATGACTTCCGCAATGAAGTGCGCGATTACTTTGGCACGGGGACTCAGTTGCAGGAGATGTACATCACTCCTTCGTTGTTGACGCAGCAGAACTGGGACGATCTGGCGGAAGCCGCAAAATGGTCACGTGCCAACGCGGATGTGCTTAAAGACACGCATTGGATCGGAGGCGATCCGGCGTGGCTCGAAGTCTACGGGTGGGCCTCATGGACCCCGAAGAAGGGGATTCTGGTTCTCCGCAATCCAGACGACAAGCCGCAGAGCATTCGCCTTGATGTGCAGGACGCGTTTGAACTGCCATCCGGAGCGCCGCAGACCTATTCCGCGAAAAGTCCCTGGAAGGATGATGCGGCCAAGCCTGCGATTGAACTACGCGCGCATACTCCGCACGAGTTCCAACTCGCTCCGTTTGAAGTGCTGACGCTGGATGTTACGCCGCGATAAGGTGCGGCATTCTCACAGACGGGTGTGGACCACCCCGGTCCCCATGACCTGTGAAAATGCCGCCAGGAACTAAAATCTCGCCAACTCGGTAATTGCCTGATAGATACGCTCCGGCTGCGGCAGAATCACGTCTTCCAGCAGGGGCTGGTAGGCCACGAAAGTGTCCAGGGCAGCCACGCGCTTTACCGGAGCATCGAGGTCTTCAAACAGCTCATCGGCGATGCGGGCGGCGATTTCCGCGCCATATCCCCAACTCAGCATGTCTTCATGCGCCACGATGACGCGGCTGGTCTTCTTTACCGATGCGGCAATCGCTTCCCAGTCGTAGGGGCTGAGGGTGCGCAGGTCGAGAATTTCCGTCTCAATGCTGTGCTCGCGCTGCGCCTTCTGTGCTGCCTGCAATGCGCGCGGCACAACGGCGCCGTAGGTCACGATGGTGAGGTGCTTGCCTTCGCGCACGGTCTTTGCTTTGCCGAAGGGGACCATGTATTCCGGGCCAGGATACGGAGCGCGTCCAAAGGTTTCGCGGTAGAGCCGTTTGTGTTCAAGAAAGAGCACAGGGTCATCGCAGCGGATGGCGGTGCGGAGAAGACCATTGGCGTCCAGGGCGTTGGAAGGAAAGACGACGCGGATTCCCGGTGTATGCGTGAATATGCTCTCGCCGCACTGAGAATGGTAAATCGCGCCTCCAGTCAGGTAACCGCCGATGGCGACACGAATGACGGCAGGCGCGGAGAATGCATTATTCGAGCGCCAGCGCATGACGCTCAGCTCATTGCGCATCTGGTGAGTGGCGGGCCAGATGTAGTCAAAGAACTGGATTTCGACGACCGGCTTCACTCCGCGCACGGCCTGCCCAACGGCGCGGCCAACGATGTTGGCCTCGGCCAGTGGGGAATTGAACACGCGGTCGCTGCCGAACTCGGCCTGGAGGCCTGCTGTGAGCTTGAAAACGCCTCCTTTGCCCTTTACCAGCCCTTCTTTCAGATACTCCTCACGGCTGCAATCGGCCACATCTTCGCCAAAGATGACGATGCGTGGATCGCGGCGCATTTCGTCGCGCAGGCAGGCGTTGATAAGGTCGGCCATGGTGCGCTCCTGCGGATCGGCGGTCTGGGCGGGCTTCGTTTCCAGCCCGCTGCGCGTCGGGTCATAGTCCTCTGAATACACATGGAGCGGAATCGTAGATGGCTCAGGAAACGGCGCACGCAGTGCGCGTTCGGCGGCGAGGCGGACCTCTTCGTCTACCTGTTTTTCGAGCCGGTTGATTGCATCTGCGTCCAGAATACCTTCGCGGAGCAGATACATCTGCAATTTATGGATGGGATCGCGCAGTGCATCGGCCTCCAGCTCGCTTTTGGGGCGGTAGAGGCGGTCGTCATCGGAGAGCGAGTGGGAATAAGGACGGATCACGTGGCCATGCACAAAGGCCGGCCCTGCTCCCGAGCGGCAGTGGGCCACGGCCTTCTCAAAAACACGAAAGCTCTCAATAGGGTCGGTGCCGTCCACTTCTGCAAAGTAGAAATTCGGGAAATTGGCGACAAGTTTCGAGATGTTTCCGCCGGGCGTATTGACTTCAACAGGGACAGAGATAGCGTAGCCATTATCTTCGACCACAAAGAGGACCGGTAGTTTTTCGTTGGAGGCGGTGTTGATGGCCTCCCAGAACTCTCCCTGGCTGGTAGAACCTTCTCCGAGGGACGCATAGACGACTTCGTCGCCGTAGAAGGAGATGTCCTTGAAGGCGCGGTAATCCCCTTCGTGCTTTTCAGCGGCTTCGGGATGGCGGGAGAAGTAGCGTCCTGCTTCGGCGCAGCCAACGGCGTGAAGGATCTGGGTGGCTGTTGCGGAGGACTGCGAAACAATGTTCAGCTTCCTGCTGCCCCAGTGTGAGGGCATCTGGCGTCCGCCGCTGGAGGGGTCGGCGGCTGCCCCAACGGCCTGGAGAAGCATATCTTCCACGGTGACGCCGAGTGTAAGGCAAAGGGCGCGGTCACGGTAGTAAGGGAAAAACCAGTCGTATCCGGGCCTGAGGGCCATCCCGGCAGCGACCAGGAGGGCCTCATGGCCGGCGCCTGATATCTGGAAAAAGATTTTCTGCTGCCGCTTGAGCATGATCTCGCGGTCGTCTGTCCGGCGCGAAAGATACATGAGGCGGTACATCTCGATCAGGCGGTCTGGAGCAAGTCCGGAAGGCGCTGCCTTTTCCCGCTCCACAGTAGATACTGCCGTCTTGGCCATTCTCAAAAAACCTCTTCAGGGGCTACCATGATCGCCAGCTTTTTCTCAGGCGACAGGAGATTGTACATCTTTGCCGTGCGGTTGTCTTTGCACAGTCAAGCCGCACGGAACCGACCGTTTTATGATGCCTTGACCTCTTTGAATGCAGCGGAGGGTTTTGTATTCCTATTGTAAAAGTGTGGGCAAACAGGCATCCAATTGACTATCGTTTTCTCCGCGTGTTTGAATGCAGAGTTTTGTGGGCTTCCTGCAAGCATTTCCCAAAGGACGGTCTGCTTTGATACGTTTGTCGTTTCGGGAGCAAGCTGGTTCCGCATCTTTTCTGGAGGACATTGAATGTCGTTTTCCTTACTGGTGACTGCATGTTTTTTGCAGGCCAATGATGTTTCCACCTCATCCTCTGACAGCCTTTATCTGTGGGTTTCGCTTGTGGTCGGAGTAGTGGGTCTGCTGGCGGCCTTTGGTTTTGCCCGCTCGGTGCTCGGCTCAGACTCCGGCTCGCCGGAGATGCAGCGTATTTCCAACGCCATCCGCCAGGGCGCTGAGGCCTTTATGAAGAGGCAGTACGGAACGATTGCGATGATTGCGGTGGTCCTTGCCATTATTCTTTTTATTGGATATCGCTTGTCTCCGTTCACTGCTCCATATGCAAATAAGGTTGTTATCAGCTTTCTGATTGGCGCGGCCTGTTCGGCCATCTCCGGACAGACGGGCATGTGGGTCTCCATCCGGTCGAACATCCGTACGGCGGCGGCGGCGCGTACCAGCTTCAGCCGTGCGTTACAGATTGCTCTGCGTGGCGGTGCTGTGACGGGCCTCATCGTGGTTGCGCTTTCTCTGCTTGGCGTGGGCGTCCTCTTCCTTCTGTTTGGAGGGCTGCACGATCCACAGCAGGCACCTTATCAATTGGTGGGCTTTGGTTTTGGGGCGTCGCTGGTGGCGCTTTTTGCCCAGCTTGGCGGCGGCATTTACACGAAGGCCGCTGACGTGGGCGCAGACCTCGTAGGCAAGGTCGAAGCCGGGATTCCGGAGGACGATCCGCGCAACCCGGCCGTGATTGCCGACCTGGTGGGCGACAACGTGGGCGACTGCGCCGGCCGTGGCGCAGACATTTTCGAGTCCACCGCGGCGGAAAACGTGGGCGCGATGATTCTGGGCGCCGCGCTCTATCCGGTCTTCGGCATCAAAGGCATTCTGTTTCCGCTGATTGTTCAGGCGATTAATCTGATTGCCAGCATCGTCGGCGTAGCGGTGGTGCGCAGCAAGGAAGACGAAGAGCCGATGCATGCGCTGAACCGCGGATACTACGTCACAACGATTCTGGCGCTGATTGGCTTTGCCGCAGCCATTCATTTTATGCTGCAAGGGCGCTGGTGGCTGCTGGGATGCGGCATCTGCGGCATCGTCACTTCATTCCTGTTTGTCCGCATCACGGAGTACTACACGGAAACGCGCTTCCGACCCGTGCGCTCAATTGCACTGGCCTCGACCACCGGCCCTGCAACAAATATCATCAGCGGTCTGGCCGTAGGCATGGAGACACCCGCGGTCCCTGTCATTGTGATCAGCGCGGCGCTGTTGCTGAGCTACTACTTCGGAACGCTCGGCCTGGCGGATGTGGGGACGATTTCCTCCTATGCGAAGGGTATTTATGGTACGGCCATTGCCACCATGGGCATGCTGTCTTCAGCGGCCTACATTCTGGCCATGGACACCTTCGGGCCTATTACAGACAACGCTGGCGGAATCGTGGAGATGAGCAACCAGCCGGACAATGTCCGCGAAAAGACGGACAAGCTGGACGCTGCGGGGAACACGACGAAGGCGCTCACCAAGGGCTATGCCATCGGATCGGCATCACTGGCGGCGTTTCTGCTGTTCTCGGCTTATCTGGAAAGCGTACATGATATTGTGAGCCAGAGGGCAGCGGCCGCAGGCGATGCTTTGTCTTCCACCTGGAGCTTCTCGAATGTGAATCTGGCTTCCGTGCCTGTGTTTGTGGGCGCGCTGTTGGGTGCGATGCTGGTGTATCTGTTCTCATCACTGGCCATCAAGGCCGTGGGACGTGCGGCGCAGGCAGTCATCAAGGACG
The DNA here is from genome assembly GCA_035653455.1 of Pseudacidobacterium sp. Classification (GTDB taxonomy): domain Bacteria; phylum Acidobacteriota; class Terriglobia; order Terriglobales; family Acidobacteriaceae; genus Pseudacidobacterium. The sequence continues at coordinate 8,684 of DASRBV010000292.1, forward strand.
TGCATCAGCAGTTCCGCGAGAATCCGGGCATTATGGAAGGCACATCGCAGCCGGATTATGGCCGTTGCGTAGGCATCGTGACCAAGTCTGCCCTTAAGGAGATGGTGTTGCCGGGTGCGCTGGCGGTGCTGATGCCGCTGGCCGTGGGTGTCATCTTCCGCCACTTCAGCACCAGTTTCCGGCTGAGTGAGGCGGCGAGTGCTCCGGTCATCAACGGACATGTGCTGAATCTGGGTGGGGCCGAGGCGGTGGCCGCGCTGCTGATGGTCGGGACCATCTCCGGCATTCTGATGGCAATGCTGATGAACAATGGCGGCGGCGCATGGGACAACGCCAAGAAGTTCATCGAAACCGGGCAATACGGCGGCAAGCGGTCTGAAGCACACAAGGCTGCCGTGGTTGGCGATACGGTCGGCGATCCGTTCAAGGACACCGCTGGACCATCGCTGCACGTGCTGATTAAGCTGCTGGCCACCGTGACCCTGGTGCTGGCTCCGCTGTTCGTTTAGTCAAGATAGAGACACCCACATCCTGAACAGATGTGGGTGTCTTTATTCCCTCCAGATTGTCTTTCTCTTTTCTGCCGGGCGTCTGCTATCGTTCTGGCAATGGACGCAGGCAGGAAAATCCCCTGGCATCAGCGCAGGCGCGAATCATTTCGCTACTATCGGTCGGTCCCATTCAGCAGACTATGGTCATTGTTCGGCGCTGTCTTCTGCCTGTTTGGTGTAGTTGGCGTTTTCAATGATCTGATGAATCTGGGGCGGGGGCCTTATGTCATTCTTACGGTGGGCATTGTCCTCAGCGGACTTACTGCGGTCATTTATCTCTTCATCGCCGTTCGACTTAAGGCGTACTTCTATATCATCGTTTCTGCTTTACAGGTCCCATTCTGGATTGCGTTTGGCTATTTTGAACCCATAATTGTCCGCCGGTTCCGGCTTCATGAGAACGCTCCAGAGGATGGTGTTCGAGTTGCCGCCATTGCGATGTTCGCACTTGTCATTGCTTCGTATGTGCTGTTCATACGCTTTCTCCGTGGAGAGGGCCGCGAGTCGGTCCGCATCCGTAACGAGCTTGAACTGGCGCACGGTATTCAGAAGACACTGGTGCCTACGATTTCTCTACATACTGCGCAATTCGAGCTGTATGGACGCTCCGATCCAAGTGACAAAGTGGGCGGCGATCTTGTGGACACGGTGCAGTTAAGCGATGGCAGAGTAGTGGCGTATCTGGCAGACATTGCGGGACATGGTCTTCAGGCCGGGATTCTAATGGGAATGCTGAAAACTGCTACGCGGACGGCCCTGCTGGATGCGCACGCGGCGGAGCCATGTCAGGTGTTGTCCTCAATGATGAAACGGTTGAACCAGGTATTGCCTGATGTGAAGGAACCGCAGATGTACGCCACATTTGCGGGTTTTCAACTGAGAGACGACGGTATCGTGGAATATGCGCTGGCTGCGCATCCTCCGGTCCTGCTTTACCGGGGGAGGTCGGGCGTGGAGCAGCTTTCAAGCGAACAGTTTCCGTTGGGGCTGTTGTCAGTAGATGGCTTTTTCTCTGAATCCACAGTGATGAATTCAGGTGACCTGCTGATTGCTGTTACAGATGGAATCCTTGAGGCGTGCAATGAGCTGGAAGAAGAGTTTGGCCTGGAGCGGTTACAGAGTCTGGTTGCAAGCCGCGCAAAGGATACGCTTCCAGCCTTGGGCAACGCCATACTTGGAACAGTACGCGCCTTTGGCAGGCAGACAGACGACCAGACACTTTTGCTCATCCGGAAACTTTAATCCGTTGCATTCAATGCTGCGCGAACGGCAGATAGCGCCATCAGTCGCGTGAATCCGCTGATAAGCAGATTTACGCCGACAATCGTGGCAATGGCCCACGCCGAACTGGAAGGCCAGTGAACAAGGATCAGAAGCGCCAGAACCAGCGTTACGATGCCATCCACCAGCAACCACCCTGCGCCGCCAGTCCGGCGGGCCTGAAAGTAGCTAAGCAGATACAAGATGCCCTCAAACAGGAACATCCATCCCAGCACAAGCGTGAAAGAAACCAAACCAAGCACTGGATGCATGAAGATCCAGATGCCGCCAACAATGTAAACAATGCCGACCAGCGTCCGCCACAAATACCCGCCAAAACCTCCGGCAACTGGAGCCGTCGTCAGATGGATTACACCGGAGATAAGAATGAGGATGGCGAGAAAGATTGCGGCACTGATTCCGGCGACGACAGGCAGTGCAAGCGCTGCAATTCCGCAGAGGACAAGAATGACCGCCCAGATGATACCGAGAGTCGTCCCGCGCTTCAGGGCATTGCGGACAGGGTCTGCTGACATGCGATTCCTCCTCAGGAGGATAATAACCACGTAGGACGGTTTTAAGGGGCCTCCTGGCCGTTAACTATTTCCCTTCATCTTCTCTTTGACCGATTTGGCCAGTTTTTCGATCTCTTCTGCTTTCTTGATCACGGAGAGCGAGAGCTGGTCCTGATTGCTCTTGTCTACTTCTGTTTTGAGTTGCTGCGCAAGCTGGAGCAGTTTGTTCGTGTCGTTCACGATGTCCTGCTGTCGCTGCTGGTTGCGCTTTTTTGCCTGTTCCAGCATAATGCGGCGGGCCAATGGATCCGGTCCAGTGTCCGCATCGGGCGAAGCAGGTTGTCCAGGCAGACCGGGCCGCGACACCGTAGGGACCTGGGGAATTTGCTGTTGTTGCTGCTGCGCAGGCAGCACGGCAAAATCGCCGGTGAGAAGGACCAGCGAAAGAGTCAGGGCCTGCCATCCGAAACTGGCATGAAAGTACCGCATCAGTTCATTATAGGAATGTTCACTATGGTTTTAACAGATGCAAATTCTCTGTTCTCATTTGCCAGTGATTGCAGCCGCCTCGCCCGGTTCAATGCCGAATTCATGGACGATCTTTTAAATTTTGCCTATACGGCGCTTCCCAAGATTGTTGTCACCATCATCGCAGCATGGATTTTTGCGCGGATTTTGAAGGCGTTTACGCACCGCATGGTGCGGATTACGGAGCGCCACGCGGCCAGTGCGTCGCGCATTGCGCAGGTGAAAACGCTGGCTTCCGTCATACGCGCCACTGGTATTGGCTTCATCATTTTTGTGGCTGCATTGGAAGTCCTGCCGCTGTTCGGTTTTAAGCTGGAACCTCTACTGGCCAGCGCAGGAGTGGCAGGCGTTGCCATTGGTCTTGCGGCACAAACGATCGTGAAAGACTGCCTGAACGGTGTTCTTATCCTGATCGAAGACCAGTACAACGTAGGCGATAAGGTGCGTATTGCCGGAGTGGCCGGCATTGTCGAGTCACTTTCGTTGCGTAAAACGCTGGTGCGCGATGGAGACGGCACCCTTTACGTCGTCCCTAATTCACAAATTACGACTGTGGCCAATCTGACGCGCGATTACTCTGTGGCGACGATCAATGTTTCGGTAGATTTCTCTGCCGATCCGGACAAAGTCATGAAGCTGCTGAAAGACGTGGCCATGAGCGTGCGCAACGATCCGGAATACAAGGACATCTTTCTTGCCGACCCGACACTGCTGGGCGTGGACACTATTAAAGGCTCGCAGGTGATTTATCCGGTGCAGTTGAAGACGATCGCTGACAAGCAGTGGGCTGCCATGCGCGAAACGCAACGCCGGATCCGCATTGCGCTTGAAAAGAACGGTCTGCTGCCGGGCGACCCGCTTCGTGTTTACGGCACTGGCGCAGCCGGTCAACATTTGCCCAACAATGAGGCCATTGTCGCGGCTGATCCAACGACCGCTAAAGCCAATGAGGTGAACCCGTTTACCGGGGAAGGGATGTAGGTTCATGCCCGTTGGGGACACGGGCTTTCAGCCGTTCAATTACAAATTGCGGAACGAGTCCTTCAATCGAACCGCCGAGGGTAAATACTTCTTTGACCAGGCGCGAGCTGACGAAGGAGTATTTCCCATCGGGCATAAGGAAGACGGTTTCCAGGTCGGGAGCGAGGCGGCGGTTCATCAGGGCCATTTGCAGCTCGTACTCATAATCGCTGATGGCGCGGATGCCGCGCATCACGGCTTGCGCATGCTGTTCGCGCACAAAATCTACAAGCAGTCCGTTGAAGGTTGCTACAGAAACATTGTGGAAGCCTGCCAGCGCTTCAGAGAGCATTTCCACGCGCTCTTCCACGGAGAACAGAGGGTTCTTGCCTGAATTTCTCAGGATGGCGACAACCAGATGGTCAAATATCTTCGATCCGCGCGCAATCAGGTCGAGGTGACCATTCGTGACAGGGTCAAAGCTGCCGGGATAGATGGCTTTTACGGTATTCACGCCAAAGGCATTGTATCGCCTTGTGCTTTTTGCTGCATCAGTGACCGCTTTCAGGTTTGCGGGTAGCCCACAGAATGCAAACAGCAAAAACCGTTACAAAGCTGAAAATGGAAAAAATTGCCAAAGTATAACTCCTGAATGAAAAATCACTGACAGCATAGCAGGAGAATTATTGTTTCGTCAGTAGTTTTTCCAGTATGGACAACCCCTTCAGAACGACCCGTCCTTCATTTCCATTTAGCAGGCAAGCCCTGAAAGGGTTTATTTGAATTGCTGCGCCAGGTCAACGGGTCACCGTTAAAAGACAAATGGCACAAGCGCGCGCACCTGCTCGCGATAGCGCAGATATTCCTGGCCAAACTGTTGCACCATGAAGTGCTCTTCCGTAAGGGATTTGATCCAGAAGCCAAACCCGAGGAGCGCAACGCCGAGCAGGCTTCGCAACAGCCCATATTGGATGGCCGAGCCAAGCATTCCAAGCAGGATACCGGTATAGATGGGATGCCGCACGATACTATAGGGACCGCGCCTTATCAGCGAGTGGTCTTCCTTAATGGTGACGACGCCGCTCCAGTTCCGGCCCAGAATGAGCCGTGCCCAGATACTGAATGCAATGCCCAGGCACACCATGATGAAACCGACCAGGGCCGTGGCGGGAGTGACAGGGAAAAGGCGCGTATCAAACCAGCCGTTGGCAGGACCTTTGTAAAAAATGAGAAAACAACCCAGAACCAGCAGGACAACATACCGGATTCGCGATTCTGCAGTTTGCTTTCGCACAGTCTGCTTGGTGCTGAAGCTGAGCAGGAGCCAGACTGCACATAGCGATATCCACACATAGGAAGATGCGTTACGGATAGATTCGATGGTGTAGGGCACGGGCCGTCTTTCTCTTTTTCTTTCTATGATTTCTTCATATAGGACGTATCCTATATGGCACAACGAAATGCTCAGGCAAAGAGGCTGTCAAGAAGCTTGTGAAAGGATGAAATCAAGATGCTGCCTGCGTCGTCTCTTCCCGCACTGCAAGCAGAATGCGAAGGTCGCGCAGGTTATTGCCTGTGGGCCCGGTGATGATTGTGTCTCCTAATGCGGTGAACAGAGGGCAACTGTCGAAGCGGGCCAGATTATCTTCAGGGTTGAAGTGATAGGCGCGCGCACGCGAGACCGTAGTTGTATCTGCGATGGCGCCGGCAGCGGGACTGTTTCCGTCAATGCCATCTGATCCTGCGCTGAGAACAACCAAAGGCTGGCCCTCATGCTTTGCGAGATCGAGCGCCGCGGCGAGTGCAAACTGCTGGTTGCGCCCGCCGCATCCCGGAGAAGCGCCAAGTTGTACTGTGACTTCTCCGCTTGAAAGCAGACAAAGGCGCGGATGCTCCGCGCGCAGGTCATGGAGGCGTTTGAGCAGATAGCGCGCGGCGTCGGCGTAGTCCCAGTCATCGCATGTGTTGTCAATCACAACGCGAAAGCCGAGCGCATGGGCGCGGTCGCGCGCTGCATTCACAAAATCGTGGTTCGACAAGAGCGTATCAAATTGCGTGTGCCTGAATGCCTCTGCTGCCGCGGTGTTGTGGGTCTCTGCAACGATTTCGGGCGACAGCGTCTCGAAATAGTCGCGCACCGCGGAAGGAAATTTTTCCAGCAACTGATAACGCGCGAGGATTTCGCGGCATTCTTCCAGAGTGGATTGATCAGGCAAGGTTGGAGACGACGCAACTGCGCCCAGGTCCTTCATGGGTACGTCGGCCAACAGAAGCGACAGTTTTTCTGCTTCCGGCGCAGCCAGCGCAAGGCGGCCACCTTTGACTGCGGAAAAATATTTGCGGACAGTGTTAATTTCCGTGATGGTTGCGCCAGAGGCGATCAGCGTTTCGTGAAAGGCAATCGTGTCTTCGAGAGAAATTCTCGGATCGCGGGGTAGTTCGAACATCGCCGATCCTCCGCCGCTGATGAGGAAGAAGACGAATGTGTCCTTGCGGGCGCGTCTCAGCAACTTGAGAGCGGCTTCAGCAGCGTCGAACGAATGCTTGTTTGGCAGCGGATGCCCGCCTGTGAAGTAACGGATTCGCCAGTTGCGTTTTTTGGGTATTTCAGGAGCAGAGCAGACGCCGCGCAGGTGGATTTTCTTTGGCAGTCGTTGGAGCAGCGTATCGAGCATGGTCAAAGCCGCTTTTCCTAAGGCGATGACGACGACCTTCTTATAGTTCCTGAGATCTATTGAGACCGGCTTAAGGAGTGCCGCGGGATGACGCACCAGCGTTGCATCTTCAAAGTGCAGATGACGGTCAAAGGACTTGCCAATGTCGCAGGCTTCAAGCGCGTGTCGAAAAATGTCTTCGGCTGCTGTGTGAAGATCATCGAGCGTGGTCATGAGAAATGCGCCTGTACCCAGTTGCGAATGGCCAGTTGGACCTCGTCCAGTTTACCCGCGAAGAAGTGTTCTGCGCCGTCTATCCATACAATTTCCGCAGGATGTGCGGCGATGCCGAAGGCTTCTTCCAGTTGCTCTATGGGGGCGTATTGGTCGCGTGTTCCGCTGATAAAGAGCTTGGGCTGCGTGCAGGAAGCAAGGAAGTGATACTGGTAATCGCGGCCTTCTGCGTGAGTTGGCAGGCCCAGCGCGATCAGTCCCTTCACACGCGCATCGCCGCAGCAGGCGCGCAGCCCCACGGCTGCTCCAAAGGAAAATCCTGCAAACAGTACCGGAAGCCGGAACTCCCGCTCCAGCCAATCGAGCGCTGTGCGGACATCGTCCTGCTCGCCGCGTCCTTCATCGTGTTTGCCTTCGCTTAATCCGGTCCCGCGAAAATTAAACCTGAGCACAGGGAGTCCCAGTGCCTGGAGCGCCTTCATCGCATGGTAGACCACTTTGTTGTGCATCGTGCCACCGCCCAGCGGATGCGGATGGCAGACCAGAGCCGCATACTGTGCGTCAGGAGCGCCTGCATTCAGAAGGGCCTCCAGTTTTCCCGCAGGCCCGCGGAGGTCATCAACGGTCCGGAGCGTCGCTGTGCCGGAATGAATCGTTGTCATTGTCCAACAACATTGTATTCTGAGACTCGATGACGTTTGATCCAGTCCAATTCACCCGGCGGCTCATTGACATTGAGTCCATCACGTATAACGAAGGCGCGGCAGGTGCGTTTCTGGCCGATTTTCTGGCGCAGCGCGGCTTTTCCATCGAGAAGATGCCGGTGGAATCGCCCGAGCGTTTTAACGTTTATGCCTGTGTGAAAGGGCAAACGCCGGACATCGTGCTTTCGACCCACATGGACACCGTGCCGCCGTTCATCCCCAGCAGTGAAGATGATGAGTTTATCTATGGACGCGGCGCCTGCGATGCAAAGGGCATAATCGCCGCTCAGATTGGAGCTGCTGAACGGCTGCGCGATTCCGGCGTCAAGGTGGGCCTGCTGTTTCTTGTTGGTGAAGAGCGCGACTCAGCGGGAGCAAAGGTGGCGAATACGCAACCGAAGGGCAGCCGTTTTCTGATCAATGGCGAGCCTACGGACAATCGTCTGGCGATTGCCTCAAAAGGGGCCTTGCGCGCTGCGGTCCGCGCAAAGGGGAAGATGGCGCATTCGGCTTACCCTGAGCTGGGTGAGAGCGCTGTCCATAAACTTGTTGAAGCACTGAACCGCGTTCTTGAAATCAGGTTGCCGGTCACTGAGGATATCGGCCCGAGCACGTTGAATATCGGGCTGCTGGAAGGCGGCCGCGCGCCTAATGTGATTGCCGATCATGCCGAAGCACAGGTCCTGGTGCGGCTGGTGGGGTCCTCGGAAGAAACGCGTAAGGCACTCGAAGAGGCGGTTGCTGGCCTGGCAGAGGTTGAGTTCACGCTGGAGATTCCTTTCATGCGTATGCGTGCCCTCGATGGTTTTCCGACTATGGTTGCGGCCTTTACCACGGACATTCCTGCGCTCACAAACTGGGGTGAGCCTGTTTTGCTCGGACCGGGTTCTATCCATGTAGCGCATACTCCGCATGAGAAGCTCGCGAAACGCGAGCTACTGGAAGCCGTGGACCTCTATATCGAAGTTGCGAAGCGCCTGGTGGGGTAGGTTCCGGAATGATGACGCGCGCAGCACGATGGCGCAAAGTAACCCGGGCGGTTTTGCTGGGATGGACCGTTGCTTTCCTTGCGACGTCTCCATTCCAGATCTGTGAAGTATGGCGCAACAGCGGCCGCAGCCTTACGCTGCTGGTCTCTGCTCTGGGGTATGGTTTTGCCGTCTGGTTCCTACTCACACTGGCTGGCGCGCTGCTTACCTGGATTTGCATCGCAACGCCCATCGCAATTTTTATCCACCCGCAGAGGCTCCTCCGCCGGCGCGGTCTTGTGATGGGCCTCAGCATCGCGGCTGCATTGCTGGTGGTGGCTTATCAATTGCACATCTGGACACATTGGTATCACGACGGCGTTGGGTTGATGAACTTCGCCATATACGCGCTGTTTGCTACGGTCTTTTCCGGCACTGCGGCGTATGCGTATCTGCGTTCGCTTGAAAGCTCCTGGACCCGCTCGCAGGCATCCGATCATTCATAACGCGATACACTGCGGAAAATGGTCCAACTTAACGCACTCGAACATGCCGCATCGTCTTATCTGCGCTCAGCCATGCATCAGCCAGTGCAATGGCATGAGTGGTCGCCGGAGGCCTTCGCGCTCGCAGCCAAAGAAGACAAGCCTATACTGCTGGACATCGGCGCGGTGTGGTGCCACTGGTGTCACGTGATGGACCGCGAATCCTATGAAGATCCCACGTTGGCGCAGGTCATTAACGAACACTATGTCGCCATCAAAGTAGACCGCGACGAGCGTCCTGATGTGGACAGCCGCTATCAGGCCGCCGTTCAGGCCATGTCCGGCCAGGGTGGATGGCCGCTTACTGCGATTCTTACTCCGGACGGCAAGCCGTTCTTTGGGGGGACGTACTTTCCACGCGACGACCGTTACGGACGGCCCGGGTTCGAACGCGTATTGCGCACACTGGCTGATGTCTGGAAGATGAAACGCGCCGATGCATTGGAAACAGCGCAGAGCGTCATTGCTGCCATTGAGCACGGCGAGACTTTCTCCGGGCGTGCATCCAGCCTCACGCCTGAGCTTATAGACAAGCTGGTTGTGAGCAGCGTGAGTCAGTTCGATCCGCGTTACGGTGGATTCGGCTCGCAGCCCAAGTTCCCGCATCCGGCTGCGATGGACCTGCTTCTCGACGTGGCTGCGCGCGGAAACGAAGGCGCAAAAAAGGTCGCAACCTTTACGCTGGAAAAAATGGCTGCCGGCGGCATTTATGACCAGCTCGCCGGAGGCTTCCATCGCTATTCCGTGGATGAACGCTGGGTCGTTCCGCACTTTGAGAAGATGCTGTACGACAACTCTGAACTGCTGAAGAATTATGTTCACGCCTTCCAGAGTTTCGTGCAGCCAGAGTTCGCGCGCGTCGCAAAGGACATCATGCGCTGGATGGATGAGTGGCTCACTGACCGCGAACGGGGCGGCTTTTATGCATCGCAGGACGCCGACATCTCGCTCGACGATGACGGCGACTACTTTACCTGGACGCGCAAAGAAGCAGCCGCTGTACTGAGCAGTGATGAGCTGGAAGTCGCCGGGTTGTATTACGACATTGGCGAGATGGGCGACATGCACCACAATCCTGAAAAGAACGTGCTGCATGTGGAGTACTCGCTTGAACAGGTCGCGCAGAAGCTTTCGCGCGATGTAAAGGATGTAGAGCGCGATCTTGTTTCCGCGAAAAAGAAGCTGCACGCAGCGCGATTGCAGCGTCCTGCACCGTTCATTGATAAGACCATCTATACCGGATGGAATGCGCTGGCGGTTACAGCTTATCTGGAAGCAGCGCACGTGCTGCATCTGCCTGCGGCGCGAGTATTCGCGCTCAAAACCCTGGATCGAATCCTGGACGAGGGCTGGAATACGCAGGAGGGCCTGACCCACGTCATTGCTTACGCCGATGGAGTTGCAGCAAAACAGCGTGTCGCAGGTGTCCTCGATGACTATGCATTTCTCATCCATGCCTGCGTGGATGCGTGGCAGGCCACGGGCGTTTTGCGTTATTACACCGCCGCGATGGAAATTGCCGGCGTCATGGTCACACGTTTTTATGACGCAACTGGCGGCGGATTCTTTGATACAGAACATAGCAAGGACGAAGCAATCGGCGCTCTCTCAGCGCGTCGCAAGCCCTTGCAGGACACGCCAACCCCTGCCGGAAATCCTGCGGCGGCAGCTGCTCTTCTACGTCTTGAAGCCCTCAGCGGACGCAGCGATTTCCGCGAAAAGGCCGAAGACACGCTGGAACACTTTGGAGGAATCGTCGAACATTTCGGCCTCTTTGCCGGGACATACGGCCTTGCACTTGAACGGCTCCTGTTGCCGCCTGTGCAGGTGGTCGTAATTGGCAATGACGAGCAGGCGCAGAACCTTTCCGCGATGGCCACAGCACGCTATGCGGTGAACAAATCCATCATTGCGCTGCGGCAGGAGCAGGTGAGGGCGGAAAACCTGCCTCCAGTGCTGGCTGAGACCCTGCCCGAGATTCCAAATCTGCAATCTGGCGGGAGCTTTGCCGTCGTCTGCAAGGGAAATGCCTGTCAGCCGCCAACCAATGATGCGGAAGAGCTGCTTCGAGAATTGAGTGAAGCCTGAACTCGAAGACATGCGGCACTCTGTGATGAAATCTGTCTTGTGATCGTGCGCTTGGTAAGAAAGGCAATTCTTTGCTGTCTGCTTGTTCCGGTTTCTCTGGGCGCGATGGCTTATGCTGAGTCATCCGTTGAACAGGCGCTCAGACAGGCAGTACACGGAACACCGGCAGTCGCTGTTGTCCTCGATGTAAAAAATGGCAGGACAATTGCCGCTGTCGGGGCCAATGAAGGGGCAATGCTGCGCACTGCTCCCGGCTCAACACTGAAGCCGATGTTTCTGTCCTATGCCCTTGGACACAGATTCATTCAGCCGCAGACAACAGCCTTTTGCCATCGGGGACTGCGTATTGCCGGGCGCAATCTGGACTGCACACATCCTCAGAGCGAGAAGGTATTCAATGCAGAGCTGGCGCTGGCGTATTCCTGCAACAACTATTTTGCAGAGATGGCCAGGCGCTTCACTCCAGAGCAGGCTGAAGATGCATTGCGCGAGTTTGGCCTTACGGGTCAGATCGAGAGCGGGGCTTCTATAGAGAAATTGCAGTTTTTTGTTTTGGGACTGGAAGGTATTCGTGTATCACCAGACACTCTGGCGCGCGCATATCGTAAACTTGCGGCGCAATGGAATGCCGGTTTGCCCGATGCAGTAAAGCGCGGGCTTGAGGATTCAGTGCAATACGGCATGGCGCACAATGCGTATGTGCCAGGCGTGAGGGTTGCAGGAAAGACCGGAACGGCGAGCGAAACGGGACAGCCGTGGACGCATGGATGGTTCGCTGGCATTGTTCCGGCAGACCATCCAAAGATCGTGATCGTCGTCTATCTGCCGCGCGGGAATGGGGCCGATGCAGCGCATCTTGCCCAGCACTTCTTTTCTGCTTATAAGGACGCTCCGCGATGAAGGCCGTTCTGATTTATATTTTGCTGATCGCCGGCGGGGCCTGCGCGCAAAACACGAATGGGCCTGCCGCGCTTACTGTGCGGCTGTTTTCGTCGCACCGGGCGGATGCAGTCACATTTGTTCCGTTGAGTATAAATAGCAAAATAAAAACCTGCGCGAAATGCGCAGACAGGCCGCTGCATGGGCCAGTCACTCTGAAGAATACTCAGATGAAGCCGGGTGTGAGGGTTGTCCTTCGGGGAGCATTTCGCGCAAGCATTGACAATGCTGAACAAAGCGAAACAGCCGCTGGGGAATGGACGGTCACTCCAGCGAAGAACGGCCTGCGGGTGCTGCTAACTACCACAGCGGAACATTATGTGATGGCTGCGCTCAGTGGAGAAGCTGCTCCGGATGAACCACTGGAATCGCTCAAAGCGATGGCAGTTGCGGCCCGCACATTCGCGATTGTGGACCAGCACCGTCACGAGGCGGAAGGTTTTGATCTGTGTGACAGCACGCATTGTCAGGCTTTGCGTTTTGGCCATGTCCGTCCGGAGATTGAACAGGCAGTGCGCGCGACCGCAGGGGAGACGCTGTGGTTTGGCGCGCACCGGGCAAACGTATATATGACACAGCATTGTGGTGGCGAAACAGAAGATGCGTCGAGCGTGTGGCCTGCGGTACGTGCACCATATCTGCGCGCTCATGCAGATCCGTATTGTCTGCGGCGCTCCCAGGCAAAATGGTACGCCGATATTCAAGTGCCGCAACTGGCCCGCATCCTGTATGGAGAGGGATGGAAGATACCTGCGCAGATTGATTCCGTGCAGGTGGTGAAGCGGACAGCAGCAGGAAGAGCACAGATGTTGCAAATCACAGGTCAGGGCGAGAGCACGCGCATATCGGCCAGCAGCTTCCGGTTTGCGATAAACCGCTCCCTTGGCTGGAACCAATTACGCAGCGACTGGTATGAAATCACACGCAACAATAACATGCTGCATTTTGAAGGCAAGGGCTATGGTCATGGCGTTGGCCTTTGTCAGGCAGGCGCATTTGAAATGGCGAAGGAAGGGCACAACTATCGCGAGATTCTCGGCTTTTATTTTCCCGGAACCCAGGTACGGGTGACAGCGAAGGACCAAGGATGGAAGCAGGTTGGTGGTCAGGGCTGGACCTTGATGGCGCTGGGCGGCGTAGACATTGTGAATGCCGGAAATGCTGCATGGACGAAGGCGCAGGCGGTGTTTTCACCGAAATCTTCAGTCCATCCTGTTGTGTATCTGATGCCCTCCACTGAGTTATTTCGCCAGACTACAGATGAGCCGGGGTGGATGCTGGCTTCCACTCGCGGAACGGATGTTTATCTGCAGCCTGTCGCCATTATGCGGGCGCACAGGGGAGCATCTTCTGTGCTGTTGCATGAGTTTCTTCATGTTCTCGTTGAACAGGAGGCCACAGCAAAGGCCCCTTTGTGGCTGCGTGAGGGACTGGTGGAGGCACTGGCTGGAGATATTCACGCGCGAGAGGTATTGGCGCCGAAGGCAGCAATGCTGGATGCCGGATTGGCGCATCCCGTAAGTTTGGCAGAGTCGCAGAGGGCGCATTTTGCTGCGGGCGAGCTGGTGCAAAAGCTCATACAGCAATATGGCCTAAATACAGTGCGAGGCTGGCTGCAGGGCGGAGTTCCTGCCGCGGTTGTAGCTGAAAATTAGCTGCTAAAATCTATATATGCGGGTGCGTACCATCTTCGCGGCGGTCATGGTTGTTCTGCTGATAGCGGGAATGACGACCTCGGCCATGTGTGAGATGACGTGCCTTCCGAAGGCCCAGACCGCGGCCTGTTGTCCGCACCATGCGCAGCAGATGGTGATGCATTGTCAGCAGCATTCAGAGACAGCTTCATTCGTGAATGCTCATACTTGTGAACATCCGCAGGACAGTGCCGCTGTTGCAGCCTGTATCGTAGCCGCGCCATCTGTTATATCGGGCGTCATCATTGGTACAAACCTCCAGCGTGCGCCTGTTTTTTACGCACATTCGTCTTCAACTCCCATTCTTAAACCATTGCATCCTCCTCTTCGCATCTGATTGCCTCCACTCTTCGTGTCTGTACGGCGGAAATCTTAGTGCGCACTTTTCTATTCATGATGAGGAGTTCTTATGACCAGAGTTTTTGTTCTTTTGCTGGTTTTGTGCGGTGTTGCGGCTGCGCAGGACATGTCTGAAATGATGGACCGCGGCAATCACAGCTTTACGCAACAGATTGTGCATCATGCTACGTCAGGCACCAGCGCCGAGCCGAATTCTACCCCAGTGCCCATGTGGATGAGGATGCAGGGTGACTGGATGCTGATGTTCCACGCCAATGCATTTGTGATGGATGAGCAGCAGACAAGTCCGCGGGGTGGGGACAAGTTTTTCTCAACGAACTGGTTTATGCCTATGGCGCAACGCCAGATGGGGCCAGGATATCTTACATTGCGCGGAATGTTCAGCCTGGAACCGGCGACGATTACACAGCGGCGCTATCCGCTGCTTTTTCAGCAGGGCGAAACAGCTTATGGCAAGGCGATTGTAGACGGTCAGCATCCGCATAATTTTCTGATGGAGCTGGCGGCCATTTACGACTGGAAGATCAGCGAAAAAACTTTGCTTACGTTTTATGCTGCGCCTGTAGGTGATCCGGCGATTGGACCTACGGCGTATCCGCACCGCGCTTCTGCATTTGAAAATCCTGTAGGGACATTAGGTCATCATCAGGAAGATTCGACGCACATTGCTGATGATGTGGTGACGGCCGGATTTACGCATGGTCTGGCGCGCATCGAGGCCAGCGGATTTCATGGGCGAGAGCCAAATGAACATCGCTGGCAGGTGCAGCAAGGGGCGATGGATTCATGGTCTACGCGTCTGACCTTGCAACCCGGACAAAACTGGAGCGGGCAATACTCGTATGGGCGCATTCACAGCCCGGAGGCGCTTTTCCCGTCTGAAGACCAGGAGCGCATGACGGCATCGGTGATGTACAACCGTCCGCTGAAGAATGGCAACTGGGCCAGCACCTTGGCGTGGGGCAGGACGCGCGCACTGACAGACAACGTAATTCAGAACAGCTATCTGCTCGAGTCCACGCTGCAATTTGCAAAGACAAATTACGTATGGACGCGCATGGAAAATGTAGACCGGACCACTGAGCTTTTGCATGACGCAGGCCCAGAGGAGCCGGCGGGACGCGTTCAGGCTTATACGTTTGGTTATGACCGTGATTTCAGGACATGGCCGCACTGGGCGACTGCATTAGGGGCGCAGGTGTCGGTGTACAGTCCTGGATCCCGTCTTCAACCTGTCTACGGAACTGACCCGATGGGGGTAGTTGTGTTTCTGCGTCTGCGGCCCAGCGGGAAATGAAGCCCTCATGTGGACTGCGGCATCGAAATAACAGAACCCATTGATGGCAATTGCAAATCAACAGAAAAAAACATCCATAAAAGATTTTTCCCATGCGTGGCGCGCGCTGCGCCACCGCAATTTCCGCCTGTTCTTTGGCGGTCAGAGCATTTCGCTCATTGGCACCTGGATGACGCGCATTGCGACGTCGTGGCTGGTGTACCGGCTGACGAAATCGTCTCTGCTGCTGGGCACGGTCAGCTTCGCGGGGCAGATTCCTACCTTTCTGCTTGCGCCTTTTGCAGGTGTTCTGGTGGACCGGATGGACCGCCGTAAAGTGCTGGTCTGGACGCAGGTGCTGGCGATGATACAGTCTCTGGCGCTGGCTGGGCTTACGCTGGCACACATGATCAATATTCGCGAAGTGCTGGTGCTGAGTGTCTTTCAGGGAATGATTAACGCGTTTGATATGCCAGGCCGCCAGGCCTTTATGGTTCAGATGGTGGAAGACCGCGCGGACCTTTCCAACGCAATTGCTATCAACTCGTCCATGGTGAATACGGCGCGCCTGGTCGGGCCTTCGCTGGCTGGGTTGGTCATCGCGGCTACAAACGAAGGCTGGTGTTTTCTGATAGATGGCATCAGCTATATCGCGGTGATTGCTTCGCTGCTGATTATGCGCATGCGCGCAGGCCAGGAGAAGCGAGCGGCTGCTTCGATGATTGAGCAATTAAAAGAAGGCTGGGCGTATGTGTCCAGCTTCGTGCCCATTCGCATGATTTTGCTTCTGTTTGCTCTTATCAGCCTGATGGGGATGCCTTTTGTTGTTCTTATGCCCGTCTTTGCAGCGCAGGTACTGCATGGAGGGCCGCACACGCTGGGCTTTCTGATGGGCGCGCTCGGCGTTGGAGCCTTAATTTCTGCGCTCTCGCTTGTAGTGCGCAAATCTGTACGTGGTCTGTCGAAGATGATTCCGATTGCTGCTGCGGTCTTTGGCGCGGGGTTGATCGCCTTCGGCTTTTCCACGAACCAATGGCTCTCTCTGTTGCTGATGCTGTTCACCGGTTTCGGCATGATGCAGGGTATGACAGCCAGCAACACCATCATTCAGACTCTCGTGCCCGAAGACAAGCGTGGCCGCGTGATGAGCTACTACACGATTGCGTTTGTTGGCATGGCTCCTTTCGGAAGCCTGCTTGCTGGAGGACTGGCCCATGCAATCGGAGCACAGGAGACGGTCGTTATCAGCGGCATTGCCTGCATGGCAGGGGCGCTGTGGTTCTGGTCGCATCTGAAGGACGTCCGGAAAGAGATGCGGCCAATTTATGAACAGCTTGGCATTCTTCAACCGAAGGTGCCCATTGTGGTGGAAGAGGAAGTGAGCCGTTGAGATCGCATCTTTCCAAAACTACTCCACACATAATGAGGCACTCAATCACCCATATTCTTCTAACCGCGCAGACTGGCTGGGGGTGGATTCACGGCTGAAAGCCCGGCGAATTTGTCCTCCGGCAACTCGAGACTTGCGGCGGCAATGTTTTCTTCGAGGTGCGCAACCGACGAAGTTCCCGGAATCGGGACCATGACGCTGGAGCGTTTCAGCAACCAGGCCAAGGCAACCTGCCGTGTGCTTGCTCCGAGTTCGGCGGCAACTTTCTCAATGGCTTCATGCGCTTTGCGGCCTTGTCCTAATGGCGCCCAGGGAAGGAAAGCGATGCCATTCCGTTCGCAGAAGTCGAGGACGTAATCCCACTCCCGGTCGGCAAAGCTGTAGCGGTTCTGTACAGACACGATGGGCACAATCTTCCGCGCGCGTTCGATATGTTCCAGCGTGACGTTGGAGAGCGCAACGTGGCGGACTTTACCCTGTTCTCGCAGGCGGGCGAGTGCCTCCATTGAGGCGTCAAAAGAAACTGCGGGATCAGGCACATGAAGCTGGTACACATCTATACGATCCAGACGAAGGCGCTTCAGACTGCCTTCAGCAGCTTCGATGAGGTGCTTCGGGCTGGCGTTGTGGATCCACTGGCCTGGACCGACCCGGAGCCATCCGCCTTTGGTGGCGATGACCAGACCTTTGGGATAGGGATACAGTGCTTCAGCAATCAATTCTTCAGAGACATTGGGGCCGTAAGAGTCGGCTGTATCTATGAAGTTGACGTCCAGCTCAACCGCGCGGCGAAGCGTCGCCAGGGCGGCTGCTTTGTCCGCTGGAGGTCCCCATATCCCGTGTCCGGTAATGCGCATGGCGCCATAGCCCATGCGATGGATGGTGAGATCGCCTCCTAAAGTAAGCGTCCCGGCAGCGGCACCAGAGATGGTTTTGGTCGCAGTCATCGGATGTCCTCCTCGGTTACATTCCGCCTTGGCCTATGTCCATGCTTTTGGCGATGGGGTTACGCTCGTCAATATACTTTTCGATGACTTCTTCCAGAATTCCTTTTGCTTCAAGAATAAATTCAACTGCATCGCGTCCGGCGCCATGTCCGCCAAAATTTGGCGTGATGTAGTGGGCCGCATCCTTTACCTGCTTGCGGGCATTGGCCACGGCAATCGCCAGCCCGACTTCACGCATGACGGGCAGGTCAATTACATCGTCACCCACGTAAGCAATTTCTTCGAGCGTGACGGATTCCTTTGCCATGATTTCGCGTACGGCCTGCATCTTAAATGCCTGTCCCATATAGACGTATTCCAGCCGCAGGTCGCGGGCACGAAGGGCAACTGTTTCAGAGATGCGCTTGGTGATAATGCCGCATTTCATTCCGCCCAGGCGGGCGAGCGAAACCCCGGAGCCATCGTGCGCGTTGAAGCCCTTGGCTTCGACCATATTGGCGGAGTGGATGGCGTATCCACCTTTGCTTTCCATTTCCTGAGCATGGGCAGCAGTTGTCTGGCTGGGTGCTGGAGCAGGGAAGATCCAGATACCGCCGTCTGTGAGCACTCCGTCTACGTCAAAAAGGATAATTTTGATACGTCTGGCGCGGTCTTCAGCAGAGAGAATTTGATCTGACATATTCGCATTGTAATCAGGGGACAGAGCAGCTAACTTTTGAACCTCATATTTGTTGTCGGGCCCGCCGGCAGATGCTTTTCAAACGGAACGCGCACGAGTTGGCTGCGCGTCCGCACCCCGACTTTCTGAAGTAAATCCTGAAATCAACAGAAGCATTCCGGAAATAAGGCTTTCGCCAAAATAGAACAGAGCGTACAACGCATTTCATTGTTCCGGGACTCTGATAAAGAGTTATGCGGAGGGTACTTTGAAAATCATTGGCATACTTCTGATTGCTCTTGGAGTGATCGCTCTGATTTATGGCGGCATTACCTACACAACCCACAAAAAAGTGATAGACATGGGCCCGATTCAGGCTGAAAAGAAAGAAACGCACAACGTCCCGCTGCCACCCGTGCTTGGCGTTATCGCTATCGTTGGTGGAGGCGCGCTGCTGGTGTTCGGCGCCAAAGCCAGGTAAGGCCGTCTTCCTGCCATGCCCGTTTTCTGGTCCCGGAACTTTGCTTAGGGCAAACTCTGTGAAATCACACAGGCAGGCGGCGGTTTGTCCGGCACCCTTCCTCCAAACCATTTACACTATAGGTTGAGGAAACCCTGCTTTGATCGGTAGTGCTCTTACAAAAGTCTTTGGGACCAGCAATGAACGCGCGGTAAAGCGCCTGATGCCTGTTGTCCAGGCCATTAACGCCATGGAGCCGGACGTGCAGCGGCTCTCAGATGGCGAGCTTCGCGCCAAAACAGACGAGTTCAAGGTGCGCATTGCCAAGGCCCTGGAAGGCATCGAAGATGCCGAGGAACGAAAGGCCGCTGAGAAGCGGGCACTTGATGAAGTCCTGCCCGAAGCTTTTGCTGTAGTGCGCGAAGCAGGCCGCCGCGTTCTGAATATGCGCCACTTCGATGTGCAGCTCATCGGCGGAATGGTGCTGCACCAGGGCAAGATCGCAGAAATGAAGACCGGCGAAGGCAAGACGCTGGTTGCCACGCTGCCTTGCTATCTGAATGCCCTCGCCGGACATGGCGTCCACGTTGTCACGGTAAACGACTACCTGGCCAAGCGCGACGCCGAGTGGATGGGCAAAATCTATGAGTTCCTTGGCCTCACCGTCGGCGTCATCGTGCATGATCTCGATGACAATCAGCGCCGGCAGGCCTACTCCGCCGATATCACCTACGGCACGAACAACGAGTTTGGCTTTGACTATCTGCGCGACAACATGAAGTTCGAGTTGGCCGATTGCGTGCAGCGCGGCCATTATTTCGCCATCGTGGACGAAGTGGACTCGATTCTGATTGACGAGGCACGTACGCCGCTCATCATCTCCGGCCCTACTGACCAGACGACCGACAAGTATGTCCGCGTAGACCGCATTATCCCTCAGCTTGTGCAAGGCGAAGAAATCGAGCAGGGCGTAGATAAGGAAAAAATCCTCACCGGCGACTACGTAGTGGACGAGAAGCACAAAACCATCAGCGTGACCGACGAGGGCTGGGAAAAAATCGAGAAGCTGCTCGGCATCGGCAATATTGCCGACCCGGAAAACTGGGAATACAAGCACCACGTCGAGACAGCCATCAAGGCGCACTCGCTTTACAAGCGCGACGTGCAGTACGTAGTGAAGGATGGTCCGCAGGGCAAGGAAGTCATCATCGTAGACGAGTTTACGGGCCGCCTTATGCCTGGACGCCGCTGGTCTGACGGTCTGCATCAGGCCATCGAAGCCAAGGAAGGGGTGAACATCCGCCGCGAAGACCAGACGCTGGCGACCATCACCTTCCAGAACTATTTTCGCCTCTACCAGAAGCTCGCCGGCATGACCGGAACGGCGGAAACAGAAGCGGCCGAGTTTGACAAAATCTACAAGCTGGAAATCGTCGTTATTCCAACGAACAAGCCGCTCCTGCGCATTGAGAATCCGGACGTGGTTTACCGCACTGCAAAAGAAAAGTACTTTGCCGTGGCGGACGAAATCGCGCGCCTGCATGAAAAAGGCCAGCCCGTGCTGGTGGGCACCACTTCGATTGAAAAGTCAGAACTGCTCTCGCAGATCCTCCAACGCAAAGGTGTAAAGCATGTCGTCCTGAATGCGAAATATCACGAACGTGAAGCCGAGATCGTGGCGCAGGCTGGACGGCTGGGCATGGTCACGATCGCCACGAACATGGCAGGCCGTGGCACGGACATTTTGCTCGGCGGCAATGCGGAATTTGTAGCCAAACAGGAGCTGGTGAAAAAAGGCCTGGCCCGCGCCATCAGCGTGGCAGAAGGCGCGCTGAACCCCATGGCCGCTCCCGGTATGCTGCGCTTCTACTATCAGGGCCAGGAGTTCGAGACTTCCCAGGAAAACTGGGACAAGACTTACGCGGTCCACGCTGCAAAGGCCCAGGAAGAACACGATGCCGTCGTCGCCGCGGGCGGTCTGCACATTATCGGCACCGAGCGGCACGAGTCGCGACGCATTGACAACCAGCTTCGCGGACGCGCCGGACGTCAGGGTGACCCGGGGGCATCCCGCTTCTATCTCTCGCTCGAAGATGACCTGATGCGTATCTTCGCCAAAGAGTGGGTAGGGACGCTTCTGCAGCGGCTCGGCATGGAAGAAGGGGTGCCGATTGAGTCGCGCATGATCTCCAAACGTATCGAGGCGGCACAGAAGGCCGTCGAAGCACAGAACTTTGAGGCCCGCAAGCACCTCCTCGAATACGACGACGTGATGAACAAGCAGCGCGAGGCCGTCTATGGGCTGCGCCATCAGTTGCTTGAGGGACTAGACCAGAAAGAGCTCATTATTGAGGACTACGTTGCCACCATCCTCAGTAATTTACTGGATGAGCACACGCCGGAAAAGATCCATCCCGAGCAGTGGGACCTGAAGGGTCTGAAAGAAAAGCTCATCAGCCACTTCGGCTTCGATCCAGAGGCCGAGGGTATCAATCTCGGCGAGATGACGCGTCACGAGATCGGCGAGACCATCTTCGAGCGCCTGAAAGAGCGCTACGAGGCCAAAGAGCAAATCATCGGCGACAAGCAGATGCGTTTCCACGAGCGCATGATTATGCTCAGCGTGCTGGATGGTCTGTGGAAGGACCATCTCTACAACATGGACCACCTGAAGGAAGGCATCGGACTGCGCGGCTACGGCCAGCAGGACCCGCTGGTGGCCTATAAGAAGGAGTCCTTCGATATGTTCGAGGGGATGATGGCGCGTTTCCAGGAAGACACCGTGCGGTTCCTCTTCCATATGCAGATCGTCGGCCCGGATGGCCGCCCGTTGCAGGTGCCATCGCGTCCGCGTCCGTCTGTTCCGGCAGCGCCTCCGGTGGCCTCGGCAGAAGCAGTTCCGCAACACGTATCTTCAGCGGTCGCGGTAGCAGAGCCTCCGGCAGTGCCCATTCCGGTGCGTCAGCCTTCTACTACGATTGACGAGATCGAGCGCGAATTCCAACGCAAAAAGCAGCGCGAACTCGAACATGCCCGCATGGCCGGAACTGGCGGCGATAGTGCCGCTCCCGTACAACGCAGAACAGGCGACAAGATCGGACGCAATGACCCATGCCCCTGTGGTTCCGGTAAAAAATACAAGAAATGCCACGGAGCAGGCGAGGGTTAAACCTGGTCCGCTTCTGAGGGCTATGGCATTTTCACAGTGCCGTGCCGCCCGGTCTCTGTTGGCGGCGACGACTTAGTTTTCTGGCATCGTTCAGACTGTCTGTGAAAATGCTATAGCTGAAAAATGATCAACTCGCCAGCACGCGATCAAAAATCGCGTCCACATTTCTAAGCTGGCGGCTTAAATCAAAAGTTTTTTCGAGCTTTTCCGGGGCAAGCTTCGCCGTTATCTCCGGGTCGGTTTTCACCAGATCACGAAAGACCAGGTCTTCTTTCCAAGCGCGCATGGCGTGCTTCTGTACCAGGCGGTAGGCGTCTTCGCGCAGCATTCCGGCCTCGGCAAGATCGAGCAGCAACTGTCCGCTGAAGATCAGGCCGCCGGTACTTTCAAGATTTTTCAACATGCGCTGCGGATAAACCAGCAGGTTCTCGAGCAGGTTCGTGGTTTTGGCAAGCAGATAGTCGGTCAGGATGGTTGAATCGGGGAAGATGACGCGCTCGACTGATGAATGCGAGATGTCGCGCTCATGCCAAAGCGCTACATTTTCATACGCAGCCTGGGCGTTGGAGCGTACAACACGGGCAAGCCCGCTGATTTGCTCAGAAGTAATCGGATTGCGCTTGTGAGGCATCGCCGACGAGCCT
>DASRBV010000293.1:0-3681 GCA_035653455.1 Pseudacidobacterium sp.
ACCGTAACGGCCTTGGCTGTTTCCGTTTGCGTAGCGCCAGAGTTCGGCTTGACTTCGGCCTTCTCATTTCCGGGCTTGCGGATATCAATGCCGCCCTTAAAGAAGGCGCCATCTTCAATCGAAATGCGCTGTGCTACGACATCGCCCGAGAGCGAGCCTTCGCTGCGGATGTCCACTCGGTCGCTGGCGTTGACGTTGCCGCGCACTTTGCCGAGGACGACAATTTCACGGGCCGAGATGTTCGCGGTCACCTGTCCATTGCGCCCCACGGTCACACGATTGCCGGGAAGATTGATGGACCCTTCTACTTTGCCATCAATGTACAGCGACTCGGAACCAGTGACTTCGCCCTTGATAATCAGGCTTTTGCCAATCGTGGCCTGGTCGGCGGAGGCAGATTGCGCTGCGGGCGTGCTGCGCACGTTTGATTCATAGCTGGGGGTTGCCGGAGCGGCCGGGCGAACTGGCTCACTTGGGGTTGGGGAAGTATTTCCGGTCTGGTTTGGTTTCCACATCTGACTAAAGTTTCCTTTCTTCTCCTCTGAAGCTCACTCCGGGCATCCCTCGCCCATTTTTGTTCAGGGCTCCCCGGAGGTATTGAACGTCGAACCTTGTCCCATTCGAGGAATCCTCGAAATCCCCGAATCCGCGCAGTCGGCGCTGCTGTCTGCATCTTAAACAGGGTTGGGTAAAAAATGCACCCCATTCTCAATCTTTTTCTCGAAAAATGTGCTGAGAATGTCCTGAGGTCAAAAGGCGCTACTCTCATTGTATGACCGACCGCGAACTCCTGCGCCAGATCGAACGCTCTGCTGGCCAAAAGGCCGGATACAAACAGCTTGTGCGCGAGTTCGGCCTGGGTGGAGGGCGCGATCGCCGGCTGCTGCTCGAACAACTGGCGCGGCTGACTGCGCGCGGCGAGCTGACTAAACTCGACCGCGACCACTGGGGCATTCCTCGCGCTCCAGCGCAGCGCGACAACCTCGTCGCGGGCCGCATTGATTTGCACCGCGATGGATACGCCTTTGTCCGCCCGCAGGACCGCAGCCGCACGGGCGATGAGGACATCTTCATCCCTCCCAATGAATTGAGCGGCGCCATGCAGAGCGACCAGGTGCTGGTGGAACTGCTTCCTCCCCGCGCCGATGGACGCAGGCTGGGACGCGTTCTGCGCGTGCTCACACGAAAGAACCCGACTGTCGTCGGCGTCTTCCACTATGCGCGCGGTGAGCGGGCACAGGGACATCTCGTTACGCCTTTCGATGAGCGCATGACTCAGCCCATCCTCATTCCTTTTGGGATGGAACTACCTCAGAAAAAACAGACGGTGCGCACACCGCATCGCGTTCTGGGCGAAGAAGCAAAGCAGCGCAGCTACGATGATCTGGAAGGCCTGATCGTAGATGTTGAGATCACCGAATGGCCCACGATGTCGCGCGCGGCCCGCGGGCGCGTCATTGAAGTGCTGGGCGCGGAAGACGATTTCGGTGTGGATGTCGAGATTATCATCCGCAAACATCATCTGCCGCATGTCTTTCCGGAAAAGGTGCTCGAAGAAGCGCGCAGCGTTGCTTTTCTTGATCCGGAAGTGGTGGCCGGGCGGCGCGACTTTCGACATCTGCCTATCGTGACCATTGACGGCGAGACAGCCCGCGATTTCGATGATGCCGTCCTGGTGCGTGAAAACGGCGACGGCACCTTTGAGCTACAGGTGCATATTGCCGACGTGGCCCATTATGTCCGCGAAGGGACGGCGCTCGACCTCGAAGCGCGTCTGCGCGGTAACTCCGTGTATTTCCCTGACCGCGCCATTCCCATGCTTCCGCAGGAGCTTTCCACTGATATTTGCAGCCTGCGTCCGGATGAAGACCGCCTCGTTCTCTCCTGCATCATGCAGATTGACGCGCGCGGCGATGTGCTTGGCTATGAGGTTACCGAAGGCGTCATTCGCTCAGCGCGACGCATGACCTACACCCAGGTCCATGCCATTCTCGAAGGCGACGAGGACACACGCGAGCAGTTCCGCGAGTTTGTACCGGAGTTCGAGCGTATGCATCAGCTCGCGCAAGTCCTCAACAAAAAGCGCGCGCGGCGCGGCTCGATTGACTTCGACCTTCCGGAGCCGATCATTGAATTCGACGAGTTCGGCGCGATGAAGAGCGTCTCGCGCTCAGAGCGCAACTGGGCGCACCGCCTGATTGAAGAGTTCATGCTCGCGGCCAACGAGTGCATCGCCTCATGGATCGAGCAGCAGGGCGTCGCTTCCATCTATCGCATCCACGAAAAGCCGGAACCGAAGCGTGTGGTCGAATTTGAAGAAACAGCCGCGGCCTTTGGCTATTCGCTGGGAGTAGGAAACCTGCCCGTGCGCAAATTTCAGATGAAGTCCGAGCGCCGCGAGCAGCATGGGCGCGGGCGCAACCCTCGTCAGCATGAAATACCGGAAGACATCCACGTTTCGCCGCGCATGTATCAGCGGTTGACGGCAAAGATCGCAGGCAAGCCAGAGGAGCGCATCCTCTCCTATCTGATGCTGCGCTCGCTCAAACAGGCCCGCTACAGCGAAAGGAATGAAGGCCATTTCGCGCTGGCTGCGCCCTGCTACACGCATTTCACATCGCCCATCCGCCGCTATCCGGATTTGATTGTGCATCGCATCACGAAGGCGCTGCTGGCGGAAGGCGTAAGCGGCGCGGGAAAGCTCCTCCCGGGCGAGCCACATGCTGCAACTGACCGGAAAAGTCCGCGGCAGAATCCCGCACAGGAGCGTGCTGCGCGTGGGGGCCTGGACGGCCAGTCCATTGCAAACGTAGCGCAGGAAACCAGCGAGACCGAGCGCCGCGCTGCTGATGCCGAGCGTGAGCTGGTCGAGTGGAAGAAGGTCAAATTCATGCAGGACCGCGTTGGAGAAGACTTCAGCGCCATGGTCCTGACTCCAACCAAATACGGCCTTTTCGTCGAATTAGACGATCTCTTCATCGAAGGACTCGTACCCATCCAGAGCCTGGGCCAGATGGATGGCGATTACTACACCTATCGCGAGAACACTCGCGAAATCATTGGCCAGCGCTGGGGCCGTAAGTTTACCTTCGGACAGAATGTGCGCGTCGTGCTGGATCGTGTGGACGCGCGAGAACGCAGATTGCAGTTCTCCGTACTGGATGAACAGACCGTGCCCACTACAAAGGGCGGTGACCGGACAACAGAAAAGAAACCGCGCAGGCAAAAGATACAGAAACGAAGCACACGGCAGAATAAAAAAGCAAAAAAGTCTTCCGGCAAAAACAAGCGGAAGAAATAAGTGGCCCTCTGCATCGCATAGCATTACACTTCCCCATAAACAACCTTGCACTGGCTTTCCTATGAAATTGCTTGCCTATCTCACGGAAATGTTCATCTCTACTTTTGGGATTACCCGCCCCAGACCGGACCAGCAGCGTCAGGCAAATTTAGTGATTGGCGGGTCTTTGCTGATGTTCCTGTTGCTTGTTTTTTCGGTGTTCGGGTTCCTGATCTACCAGATTGTAGGCAGCAAATAGCGGGATTTTTCAAAGCAGGCCTGAGTCTGCCAACCTTGGTAACCAACACACAACCTGTCCTGATTACAAAAGTTGTTATTGTGTTTCCCGGGTTGTATATTTGTCGTACAAACCAATAAAATCGCGGTTTCCACGCTACTTA
>DASRBV010000294.1:0-6203 GCA_035653455.1 Pseudacidobacterium sp.
GATCGAAACGGTGCGGCTGTTGCGCCCCGACCTGAATGACGTTGAAGAGTTGAATCTGATTGAGCAGATTGAAATCGAAGACAAGGAAGATATTCAGGTGCTCAAGGGAGTGTGCCGCATCCTCGATGCACTGCCGCAAAAGTACTGGACGATTGTCACCTCGGCCACGGACCGGCTGGCGCGTGTTCGCTTGAAGCAGGCCAATGTGCCGATACCCGACCGCATCATCACGGGCGATGCAGTCACGTATGGCAAACCTGGCCCCGAGCCGTATCTGAAAGGCGCGGAACTTCTTGGCCAGAGGCCGGAAGACTGCCTCGTGATTGAGGATTCAGCCTCAGGCGCAAAGGCCGGCCATGCCGCCGGATGCAAAGTCCTGGCCACCCTGTTTTCGCATACAGTAGAAGACCTTAAGGACGCCGACTGGATCATCGAGTCACTGGACGATGTTCAGGTTCGGGTGCTGAACAGTTCTGTGGAAATTGAGTTTCAGCCGCTGTTTCAAAAGCAGGCTTAGCGGCCCTCACGCAGAAGAAACATTGGAACATCGCGAGAACCCTGGGTAAGCGCGATAATCTGCACTTCTCCATCATTGCAGCGATAGATGATGAGATAGTTCTCAACCGCCCAGAACAAAACGGGTAGTGATGTCAGGTCTTTCCTGTGGTGCCCAATGCGCGGATTTCGTGCAATGACCTCAAAGGCATCAAAAAGCTTATTCAACCAGCGGTCCGCCGCGTCAATGCTATCGCTGGCGATATATTCCCAGATTTCATCAAGATCCAACTCAGCATCTTTGCCGAGAACATATCTGCTCAAGCACTTTTCTTCCTGCGAGTCTCAGATTTCTTTTTAAAACGGGTGCGTGCTGCATCGGGCCCAATCTTCTCACCCTGATCAAGCGATGTTATGCGTCTCTTTAATTCACGATGAAAAGCTTCAAGGCGGGTCGCCCGTTGATTGTCTTGCTCTTCAAGCAGACGCAACGCTTCGCGCACCACTTCGCTTGCCGAGTTATAGCGGCCCGATGCGACCTTTCCGCTGACAAACCGCTCCAGTGCTGGGGTAAGCGAAACATTCATGACGCAATTTCCTTGCATATTATGATAACGAACATTGTCAATCTATGACATTACATCGCGATTCTTTTCTCAGTGTGCCTTCTTACCCACCAGCAAGGCCGGTCTCCGGCCCAGGGAAACATGGAGCGAACACACGTCACTTGCTGCGAGCTGACATAGTCGAGTTCCTCTTTGCCGTTTTTTAAGGGAACAGCCATGAATGCATTGATTTTCACAGTGTCAAAGGCGCTGCCCCGGGCGAAACGGATGCGATAGACCAGCCAGTCTGCGGCCAGGAGCACCAGCAGTGCTATGAGGATGATGACGAGGGCGCGCTCCAGAAGAACTCGCATCACGCCATCATAGCGTCACATCTTTCATGAGAGAAGGCGCCCATTGACGGCCATTGCCCGGCAGCGTACCTTCATCACGCTGCCGGACTCCTATGGCAAACCATTCATCCCGCCCTGATAGACTCTGGACCGTTTTTGTAACTCTCCTGGTTACATTGGCAGGATGGTCTTCCACCCAGTCTGTCCCGAACGGCCCAAATACCAATCCATCTGCGGATTTCTATGTCGCAACCAATGGAAATGACGCATGGCCCGGAACTCTGTCGCAACCGTTCCGCACGGTAGACCGCGCACGGCTTGCCGTCCAATCGTTAAAGTCACACGTAAGTGGCCGCACCATCAGGGTGCTCATCCGCGGAGGCGTCTACTATCTTCCCTCTACCTGGACATTCACTGCGCAGGACTCCGGAAGTTCCAATACTCCTGTCTTATACGCCAATTACCCCAATGAAACGCCCGTCATCAGCGGCGGCCAGGTACTTACAGGCTGGACGCAGAATGCGAATGGCTGGTGGCAGACCACGCTTCCATCCGGAACTTACTTTACGCAGCTCTGGGTGAATGGATCGCGCCGCTACCGCCCACGCACCACTCCTTACGGATATCTGTACATCTCCGGTGAATACAGCACAACAGGAAGCACCACCACAGTAAATGAGCTTTCCTATTCGACCCATGCCACCAATGGCGTTCCGGCTAGCATGGCAAACCTCGGAGACGTGGAGCTGATTAACTTTGAGGCATGGGACGTTCCTCATATGCGCATCGCATCAGTGGACACAACCAACAAACGCATTGTGACCACCGCTTCCCTTCCGAAACAAAGCTTCTTTACCGGATTCATTCCAGGCCACCGCTTCCTTCTGGAAAACGTGAAGGAAGCGCTCCGCCTGCCCGGCCAGTTCTATCTCGACCGCCCCTCTTCTGTACTTACCTATATTCCTGAGAAAGGCGAGTCGTTAAGCACGGCAATCATCGTCGCCCCACACTTGCAGCAGATACTCCGCGCCACCAACCTGAGTGATGTCACGTTTCAGGGGCTCACCTTTGCCTACAGCGACTGGCATCCGGGCACAAACGGCTATCTGTCCGGACAAGCGGACAATGGTACACCCGCCGCGCTGAGCCTCACCAATTCCACGGGTGTTGTCTTTGAGGCCGATACCATTGAACATACTGGCGCTTACGGAATCGAATTTGAAGGCACCGGCATTGCCGGGGGCGCTTCACCCTATCTCGCGCAGTTCCGCGATGGCCTGATCACCGACACGGGCGGCGGAGGCATCCGCGTCGGTGGGCCGGCAACTTGTGCTGGCAGTTATCCTCATACAGACGAGAATGTGCCGCAGCACATCTATATCGGCAACAACCTGATTACCGGGGGTGGCCGTGTTGCGGTTGTGGGCTTTGGCATTATGATTGGCGATGCCCACAATATTCTCGTTGAGCACAATGAGATATCGGATTTCTATTCTGTGGGCGTCGGTGTCGGCTTCAACTGGGGCTACTCCTGCAACTTTGCCCATGATGACGTGGTGCAGTACAACTACATCCACGATTTAGGGCAGGGCATCACCAGCGACTTTGGGGCGGTCTACTATCTCTCCGGTGTGAATACGGGTAATAAGATTCTGAACAACGTCGTCCATGACATGGACCAGGACCCTGTGGGATATGGAGGATGGGGCCTTTACCTTGATGCTGGCTCAACCGGTGTTCTGGTTGAGAACAATCTGGTCTACCGGACGACGGACGCAAGCCTGCATGTGAATTCATGGGCCAGTCCACCGCCCAGCCCTGCACCTCCACCAAGCATCTTCAAAAACAACATTCTGGCGTATGGCGCAATGGGCATGATGGACCGCCACAACGATACCAGCTTCCTTTCCATCGTTTATGAAAACAATATCTTCTATTACGACAAGGCCTCTATTCAGTATGGCTACTGGTATTGCGAAGGAAAACCCGTATGCACAAACTACTTCCAGTTTGATAACAACCTGTATTTTGACAAAGCAGTAAGCGGCGGAGAGCCAGCACAGCCATTTTTCAAAACGCCATACTTCCCCGCCAATGGAGGTCAGCAGCCCCCCATTACGCGGCTGACCTTTCAGCAATGGCAAAACGAGGGCGAAGATAAGCAGTCGCTTTTTGCCGATCCGCGTTTTGTTGATCCAACACCGGGAACCGACAACTATACGCTGCAATCCAACTCACCAGCGTTCAGCATTGGGTTCGTTGCCTTTGATCCGAAACAAGCCGGACGTTTGCCTTCTGCAACATTGAGCGCGCCGGTAAATGCTCCTGCATTTCCACTGCTGACAACGCCGATTACAGATTTTTAAACACCGGCGTGCTATGCGGGTGGGCGTTTTGTTTTCTGTTCTGCTGACTTCCATTCCACAGGAGTGTTTTTAACTGGCTTGCTTTCCGGAAAGCTTTCACTCTCCGGAATGGAAGCGAATGCGATTGCGACAGGCGCCGCATTGCGGACGGCATGCGTTCCGCCGAGATAAAGCGCCTTCTCTCCAAACTGCGCATGAATGGCATCCATGGCCTGGGCCAGTTTTTGGCGGCGCTGCTCTTCGGGAAAAAAGACCGCAGTGTGCTGGCTGCCTGGAACCAGATCGTAAAGCTCCACTCCGATAAATGTTGGCGTTCCGTGCGGGCAGCCGGCCCACATTTTCTTCAATGTTTCCAGAGCTGAAAAAATATTTTGTGACTCTACCATGCGCGTGTGGCACTCCCAGATCTTTTTCTCCCGCCCCACGCTGAAGCTCATATAGACAGAAAGACCACGGGCCCAGAGATCTCTGCCACGCAGACGCGCTGTTGCGCGGTCGAGCAGTTTCTGAGCAACGGCAAACGCTTTCTGCATCGTGCGCAGTTCCGGTGAAAGCACATGCTGATGTCCAATGCTCTGCGGGACAGAAGCCGGTCCATCGAAGTCATATCCTCTGAGCCAATACCAGTAGCGTTCGCCATACAGGCTGCCCCAGACTGCGCGCATCTGCTTTGCCTCAAGGGCGAGAAGTCCGCGCACGGAATGGATGCCCTGCACACGAAGGCGTACTTCCATGCGGCTGCCGATTCCGGGAATGTCTCGCAATTTGAGCGGATAAAGCAGATCGGGCAAATCACCTGCATCAAGCAGGACCAGCCCGTTTGGTTTTTGCATGTCCGTTGCAATTTTTGCCAGAAGTTCGTTGGGGGCAAGCCCAATCGAACAGCGCAGGTACTCGCCTACTTCTTCCCTGATGGTTTCCTTGATCTTTTTCGCCAGAGCAAGAGCATTTTCCGGCTTGCACTGGCTGCCAGCCAGCCGACAGGCGATTTCGTCTACGGAAAGCACCCGATCCACGGGGACACAGCGGTCTACAGCCTTCAGTACAAGATGATGGAAGCGCGCGTATTCCCGGTGCCTTGCCAGCACGAATACAATTTCAGGGCACAGCCGCCGCGCCTCTTTGACCACTGTGCCTGTCCGAATGCCATATGCCTTTGCCTCATAGCTGGCCGCGATACAACAGGTGGTTTCAGCTTCCACGGGAACGACGGCCACGGGCCTGTCCCGCAGTTCCGGACGCAACTGCTGCTCGACCGATGCGAAATAGGAGTTCAGGTCGAGGTAAAGCCAGCGCACAAGTCCGGAAACGGGAGGCTGCATGCTTCCAGCATAAGCGAAGATAAGGCGAAAATGAAAGTCGATTTTTCGACCATCTTTCCGGTACTTATTTCCAACCCCTCGCTTCCGCCAAAAGGGACGGGACGCCCGCTTCGCAGGTATAGCAGCGCAGGTCCCTGTTAAAGCGTTTGCACCATCCATTCCGGCAGGCTTGAGGCAATGCTGGCGCGGACTGCGGCCATCAGGTCTTCGCGCGCCGCATAATCGCGCGGCCAGAGCGGTGGATGAAAGACGACATGCGCTGTTCCCGGGGTGATGCGGATGCTGCCTTTTTTCATCATGCTTTCCGTTCCCCAGATAGAGACCGGGACGACCGGAGCGCCGGTTTCCATTGCCAGATAAAACGGCCCCTTTTTGAAGGGCAACAAGCGGCCATCGCGGGAGCGTGTACCCTCAACGAAAGTGGTCACGTGCAATCCTGAGGCAAGTACTTCCCTGCCTTTCTCGACGCTCTGTTTGGCGGTCTCCACGCGCCCGTCCCGGTCTACGGGAATGAAGTCGCCGAGACGCATCGCATATCCCAGCACTGGAATTTTCATCAATGAGCGCTTCAGAAAAACCGATGTGCGTCCGGGCAGGAGCGGCAGCAGAATGGGCGGATCAAGATTCGAGACGTGGTTTGACATGAAGATGTATTGCTGCCGCGGACCGAGACGTTCCACTCCTTCCGCTTTTACACGAATTCCGGCGGCCTTGATGCCGGTGCGTGCGATCCACATGGCCCAGCGGTACAGCATGGAGATGTCGCTGGTGAGCAGCGTCCACGGCAGACCGATGATGGCCGCCGGGATGCCGAACAGCAGATAGGTGAAGAGAACTGCAAGGGTAGAAGACATGGTTTATGAACGTACGAATGTTCTTTGTTCGAGCGCGCGCGGCAGTTTCTCATAGATTCCGTCGAAGCCGCCATTGGAGAGGACAGCCACCACATCGCCGGAGCGTAGCTGGGGAACGATGGAACGGACGATGGCATCAGCATTGGCAAAGAGCGCGGCGCTTTTGCCGGACTGCTTCAGCGCGGCGACGATCGTTTCCGGATGCAGGCGTTCATTTTCAGGAATGCTCTCCTGTTTAAAGACCCCTGATAACACAATGTGATCAGCC
>DASRBV010000295.1:0-11114 GCA_035653455.1 Pseudacidobacterium sp.
CCGGGTCACCACGCAGAAAAAGAAGAGCACAAGCATCCTGTACATGAAAGCCCTGCCGTGATGACCATTCCGCTCATCATCCTCGCCATTCTTTCCGTCATCGGCGGATGGGTCGGCGTTCCGGCTGCGCTCGGCGGACACAATGAGATTGAACATTTCCTCTCTCCTGTCATGCACTCGCAGTCGCTCTCCTATGAACAGGTCAGCGTGGCGCTGAACACACAGCCGCAGACTGTCGTGAACCCGACACCACAGGAGACCCCCGAAGGCAGCAAGCCTCTCGAACTGATGCTGGCAATCGTCTCAGTCGCAGTCGCAGGCACCGGATGGTTCTTCGCGCACCTGTTGTACTTCATGAAACCCGGTCTGCCGAAGCAGCTTGCTGCGAAACTGCGCGGACTTTACACACTGCTGCTCAATAAGTACTGGGTAGATGAGCTATACGGAGCATTGATTGTTACGCCTGTGCTACTCATCTCGCGCTACGTATTAAAAGGGCTGCTCGACACTGGGGTAATTACCGGAGGAAGCCTGGCAGTAGCGTATACAACACAGGGCGTTGGTTCAATTTTGCAGCGTTGGCAGTCAGGCAATATCCGCTCCTATGCCGGATGGCTTGCCATCGGTGCAGCAGCGCTATTGCTGCTTACGTATTTTGGATTTGGAATGCACTTCTCATTTCGATAAGTGCGTCCCTCACTTTAATTTGTCATTCTGAACGGAGCGTAGCGAAGTGAAGAATCCAAGCGATACCGGCCTGGAAACCTCGCAAAGATTCTTTCTCCCGTTGGTCGTCAGAATGACAACGTAATACATAAGGAACGTATTCGTGTTGAACGATTCCATCTTGTCGCTGATTACGTTTGTGCCTACTGCGGGCGCATTCGTCGTCGCTTTCCTGCCGAGGCGCGGAAAGGCCATCCAGTGGTTCACGCTGCTGGTTGCGCTGCTGACGTTTGTGCTGACGCTGCATCTGCCCGCACACTTCAATTATGGGCAGGCAGGGTTCCAGTTTGAGCAGGACCGCTCCTGGATCTCCAGCCCCAACATCCGTTACCACCTCGGTGTGGACGGCATTTCGATGTGGCTGGTCGTGCTGGTTGGGTTCCTCGGGCCTTTGGGCGTGCTTGCTTCCTGGAATGCCATCTCTGTCCGCACAAAAGAATTCTATTTCCTCTTTCTCATCCAGCAGACGGCGATGCTGGGCGTATTTGTGGCGCTCGATATGTTCCTTTACTACGCCTTCTGGGAGCTTTCTCTGGTGCCCATGGCCATCCTTATCGCCATGTTTGGACGCAACCGCGGACCACAGGCGGCCATCAAGTTCTTCCTGTACACATTCATTCCGTCGGCGCTGCTGCTGGTTGCGCTGCTGTGGCTTTACTCGAAGACTGGCACCTTCGATTTTGCAGAAACACAAAAATTCCTGTCGCAATATGGCGCATTGCTTTCACCGCAATCTTTGTGGTGGGCCTCGCTAGCCTTCCTGGTAGCCTTTGCAGTAAAGGTCCCCGTCTTTCCGCTCCATGGATGGCTCTCCGATGTTTTTTCCGAGGCCCCCACAGCAATGGCAATGGTGGTGGCCGGCAAACTGGGCCTTTATTCCATCATCCGCTTCAATCTTGGACTCTTCCCGGAACAGTCGCGGCAGATTGCGCCGCTGATGATTGCGCTGGCCGTCATCGGCATCATCTACGGAGCGCTCGTTGCTCTCGTGCAGGAAGATATGAAGCGCCTCATCGCCTTCTCGACCGTCGGGCACCTCAGCTTTGTAACGCTTGGCATCTTCTGCTTCACCGTTGTCGGACTCAACGGCTCGGTCTATCAAATCATCAACCACGAACTGTCCGGAGCGGCCTTCCTCATCCTGCTTGGCATTCTGTATGAGCGTTACGGCACTTACGAAATGTCCCAGTACGGCGGCCTTGCTTCAAAACTGCCGCGCATGGCGACACTCTATGTCATCACCGCGCTCTCGCTCGTCGGCCTGCCCATTTTGAATGGTTTCGTGGGCGAGTTTCTGATTCTCAGCTCCAGCTACGGAGTGCATCCCGGCTGGACCACCGCTGCCACCACAGGCGTGATTCTCAGCGCCGCCTACATGCTCACGCTGATTCAGCGCGTCTTTTACGGACAGGAATCAGTATTGGTTGCCAGCAGGCCTGCTTCTGATGTGGTCGCGCGCGAAGGCTTTGCGCTTGTGCCTGCCGCCGTCTTAATGCTGGTGCTCGGCGTCGCTTCGCCTTATTGGATTCGCGCCATTAACACCGCCGTCAGCGGACTGGCGCAGAACGTTGCGCACATCACCTCGACCATCACAACCACACTGGCGGAGAAGCGATAAATGAACATGCAATTGGCCCGTATTCTCCCCGAAGTCATCCTCACCATCACTGGTGTCATCATCATGCTGGCTGAGCCAATGCTGGCAAGGAATGCCAGCCGCAAGCCGCTCGGATGGTTCGCCGTTCTTGGCACCCTGGCGGCGCTCTTTGCCAGCATGTGGCAACTGCACCTGCCCGATGGCGCGGCCTACTTCGGCACGGTGCAGACCGACGCTTACAGCGTCTTCTTCCATGTCCTGATTGCCGGAATCGTGCTGGCGACTCTTCTCGTCTCGCTGGATTCCATTGACCGTGATGCCGAGAGCGTTGGCGAGCTTTTTGCACTCATCTGCTTTGGCGCAGTCGGCATGATGCTGATGACCTCCGCCGTCGAACTGCTGCTGGTCTTCGTCGGCCTCGAAATTTCGTCCATTTCCACCTACATCATGGCCTGCTTCCGCCGCCGCAGCGCCAAAAGCCCTGAATCGGCCATCAAGTACTTTCTGCTTGGCTCCTTCGCCACAGCGTTCTTTCTCTACGGAATTGCACTTGTCTTCGGCGCAACCGGCACCACAGCGATTGCCGCCATTGCCGGACTGCTCACCGTCAGTCAGGCGCCGCTTCTCGCCGTTGTTGGCCTGGCCATGATCCTCATCGGAATTGGCTTCAAGATTTCTGCCGCCCCGTTCCAGGTCTGGACACCTGACGTCTACGAAGGCGCGCCCTCGCCCGTCGTCGGACTGATGTCTACTGCGCCCAAGGCCGCGGCATTTGCCGTCCTTCTGCGTATCCTTTACGTCGCCTTCCCACTGCTGCATAACCACTGGCAGCCGCTGGTCTGGTGGATGGCCGTACTCTCGATGTGCGTCGGCAATCTGGGTGCGCTGCGACAGCAAAACGTCAAGCGCATGCTGGCCTACTCCTCCATCGCTCACGCCGGATATCTGCTGGCTGCTTTTGCTGCGCTTTCGCAGGAAGGTATCGCTGCCGCCAGCTTCTATGCTATGACTTACGCAGCGATGAATGTGGGCATCTTTGCTGTTGTCAGTCATGCCGGAGGTTTCGGCGACCGTCTCACGCTGATTCAGGACTACCGCGGCCTCGCCTACCGCTCGCCTCTGCTGGGCGGGGCAATGGCCTTTTTTCTGATCTCACTCATCGGAATCCCTTTTACAGGCGGGTTCTTTGGCAAGTTCTATGTTTTTGCCGCTGCGCTGCATTCGGGAATGGTCTGGCTGACTATCATCGGCCTCATCAATAGTGGTATCGCAGCTTACTATTATCTGAAGCTGCTGGCATCGGTTTACTCCAAACCAATACATACCGACCTGCTTGACGGCATTCCCCGTCCGACTATACCTCTGCTGGTTGCTCTGGTCCTTACAGTTGCCGCTACGCTGATACTCGGGATTGTTCCCGGCCAGGCCCTTTCACTTGCCAGGGCAGGAGCCAATACACTGGTTCCTTTCGTGACGACGGCAATGAAGTAACATGGGCAGCGTCTGGGCAATAATCTCCAGGCGCTATTCCCTGCGTCTCGTCATTCGGTCCACTGTGGTTAGTGAGCACACCTGTTAATTCGCGGGCAGGGCAAAATCTACTCCAGCCTGATGGTTTGCTCTCTGCGTAGCTTGAAAATCAAGGCTGCTCAAGGGAATCTCCGGCCTGCGGCCTGAAGATGCTACCTCATCCAGCACGTATAACGTCGTTGCGGTCATCGCATAATTACGCACCTGCTGGGTATGTCCGTCTTTAAAAACCAGCGTGACAGCGGCTTGCTTCAATGGCTCTTGGGGAGCAGAGGTAGCGGGTGGCGGAGGCGGAACATTCTCCGCGCTGTATTCCGGACGCTGTTGCTGCTCTTCGTTACTGTAGTCGGCAGAAGGAGTTTGATCGCTGTAGTTCTGAGGAGACGTACCGGCATCATGATCGAAATCATCATAGTAGGGCCAGTCCAACCAGGAATTCAGCAGGCCTGGAACAAGATATGTGGAATTGGCATAGAAATATGGCACGTATGGTCTGCGATAGCGATGGCCGCGATCACGATAAGGTGGCCTGTATCCGTGGCTCCAGTCAGGAGCAGATGGATAATGCCAACTGTTGTACGGAGTGCGATTGCGATATTGTGGCACGCCCGTAAACCGCAAAGGATAGCTACGCTGAGTGAAAGATGGTGGAGAGGCAAAATGAAAGCCTCCGCCCATGCGGGGAGCAGCAAATCCGCCAGCGTGCCCTGCGTGCATGGTGCGTTGCGCATTTACCGGAAGAGAAGTCCAGCCAGCAACCAGAGCGAAGATCAGAAGGCCGCGCATATTCAGCCCCTTCACCTTTATTAGACGCCTTTCCAGCCGCGATTGTTCAAAAATTTTGCTGTCCTGAAAAGACCCTATCTCAACTTATGGGCCAGCGACGCTGCCGCCCGCATTGCCTTTTTAGTGAGTGGCTGCCTCAGTTTCACAAGTTCGGCCCAGGGATCATGCGCAAGCCGCTTCTTCCACACGTGAAAATTCGCAACGGTGATGTCTTCCGGATTGCCTTTGCCAATCTCCTCCCATCGCAGCGGAATCGCGATCCGCGCACCTTTCCTTGCTCGCGGAGACCACGGCGCAACCGCAGTTGCCCCTCGATCGTTCCGCAGATAGTCAAGAAAAATACGGCCTTTGCGCGCAGATTTGGTCATCTTCGTCAGATAACGGTCCGGGCGCCAGTGCGCCAAGGCAAGTACCACGTTATGTGTGAATTGCTTCACCTCAGGCCATTCGTAATTTGGCGTGATGGGCGCAACCACATGCAGCCCTTTGCCTCCGGTGGACTTCACGAATGACTCTAGACCAAGCTGCTTTAAAACATCGCGCACTTCACGGGCGCTTTCCGCCAGCACCTTCCATTCAATCGCAGGATCGGGATCAAGGTCGAAGATGATTCTGTCCGGCGTTTCCAGTGAATCGTTCCGCGCCCCCCACGGGTGGATTTCGAGCACGCCCATCTGTGCCAGTCCAACCAGTCCTTCCTTGCCCGGAACGGTGACATATTCCTGTGTTCCGCCGTCCTTTTCGGGGACCTCAACTCCTTCAACTCCTTTCGGAAGACCAGGGCTTGTGTGCTTTTGGAAAAAGCATGGTTTACCGCTGCCTTCCGGACAACGCACGATGCTCAGTGGACGACCTTCAATGTGCGGCAGCATGTACTCGGCCACGGCTTCGTAGTATTCGGCGAGCTGCTGCTTGGTCATGCCGCTTTGCTCGTCGAGCACTTTGTCAGGGTTCGTTAGGCGGATGCCCAAAACGCCAGATGTTTTTTCAGCGGGTTTAGCAGAGGGCACCGAAGCGCCACCGTTTTCTTTTTCAGATAAACGCGATTTCCCTGCTCTTCGCGCAGGTTTTGGCATGGTCACGGGTTCCTCGCGTTGTACTTCTTCTGGCGGTTTGTCTTCTCTGAGTCCCTGGTAAGATGCCTGCCTTACGCGGTGGTCCCCGGTCCATGTAGCAAATTGGACCGCAGCGACCAACTCTGGTTTCACCCAAATGGCGTCTTTGCTCTCTTCGCGACTGATTGCCTTAAACGGTGCTTTTGACTGGTGGAGTGCATCCAAACGTTTGCGCAGAGCGCGCCGCGATGCCTGCGTAAATCCAGTTCCAGTGCGGCCCGCGTAGATCAATTCCCCGCCCTGATAGTAGCCCAGCAGCAATGAGCCGATTCCGTAACTGCCATCCGAAGGAGGCGTGAAGCCTCCGATAACAAATTCCTGTTGATGGACGCACTTCGCTTTCACCCAGTTTCTACCGCGTGTGGATTCGTATTTTGAATCAGCCAGCTTGGAAACAATGCCTTCAGCACCCAGCTTGCATGCATTGCGGAAAGTCTTATCGCCGTGTCCGCGAATGTGCTCGCTGTAATGCAGTGTGTCGTTTTCGTCGAGTTCGCCCAGCAGTCCCTCAAGCATGGCCTTTCGCCGCACAAGAGCAAACCCGCGAAGACTATGTCCATCGAGGTGGAGCAAATCAAATGCAAAATATTTAAGCTGCTCCTGCCTGTTTTCCTCAAAGGCCGCCTGTAATTCGGCAAAGCTGGTCTTACCAGCCTCATCCAGCACTACAACTTCTCCGTCCAGCAATGCTGTCTTTACTGGCAATTGTGCTGCGGCTTGTGCGACTTTCGGCATGCGGTGTGTCCAGTCCAGCCCCTTGCGTGTGAGGACCTTTACGCTACGCTTGCCACTCGGTTGCTGCTCTACACGAAGCTGAATGCGGTATCCATCCAGCTTCAGTTCGTGCAGCCAGTCGTCGCCTTTCGGCGGCTCTGGTACAGATGTCGCCAACTCCGGTGAAATGAACTTCGGCATCTTTTCTTTTGGAAACTCGTGCAGTGCGCTCTCGCGGTCCGGTGCTTCTGCTGTTTTTGTTCGTGTGCGCGTTAAACGCGACCGGTTCTGTTTTCTTTCTGACGGCTTACTCTGCCAGACGTGGTCTTCCTGCGATGCAATCTCTTCAATACTGCGATCTGTAACCGCGCTGTTCGGGGCCGTTTCCGTTATAGGTGGATCATCTGCCGAGGCCTCGTACTCATCGTGTTCTTTAATCAGCAGCCAGTTTGATTTGGATTCGTGCGCGGCGCGCCCTCCCATGCGGACCAGCGTCCACTTGCCTTTCAATTTCTTTCCATGCAGGATGAATTTCAGCCGTCCCTTTTTGAATCCTTCATCTACATCCTCGCCCGGCTGCGGTTCCCATGTCCCCTGGTCCCAGACCATCACCGTCCCGCCACCATATTGGCCTTTGGGAATCGTGCCCTCAAAACCTCCGTATTCCATGGGGTGGTCTTCCACTTCGACGGCAAGGCGCTTGTCTCCGGTGTAGTAACTGGGGCCTTTGGCAACGGCCCAGCTTTTGAGTACGCCGCGCCATCCCAGGCGAAAGTCGTAGTGCAGGCGCGTGGCCGCGTGTTTCTGGACAACAAAAGGCAACTCTCCCGCATAGACCTTTAGCGCGCCGCCGCTCGGCTCCGCGGTCACAGAAAAATCGCGCATGGCACGATACCGGGCAAGCTGCTCGTCCACGGCTTCAGCAGGAGAAAGCTGTTTTTTCGCGCGCTTCGGCATGGATTATTTCTTCCCAAACAAACCGGGCAATACCTCGCCGGCTTTGCCCGGAATGACCTCGGTAAACGCGCTTGCGTTCAGCGGTGCTTCCGGGCCGACATAATATGTACGCACATGCGGACCTTTTTGTCTGGCCCATTGCACAAAGCTGGCTGCCGGATGCACATTGCCAGACGTGCCAATCACAATCATCACATCGCTACGGTCAATCTCGAGCATGATGTGGTCCATCCCCAGAGGGTACTCGCCAAACCAGACAATGTGCGGACGTATTCTCGCCCCGCACTTGCAGCGCGGAATCTGTTTTGCCGATTCATATAAATTGCGGTCTTCAAAAACAGGCTCGCCACAATTCGCTTCGCAGCGCGAGGAGAACAGTTCTCCATGCATATGTATGAGTTGGTGCGAACCTGCACGCTCATGCAGATCATCTACGTTCTGCGTGCAGAGAAAAAAGTTCTCGCCAAGCTGCGATTCCAACGAGGCCAGCGCATAGTGTCCGGGGTTGGGTGCGGCCTTCATTGCATCGCGGCGTCGCATGGAATAAAACTGCCATACCAATTCAGGATTCGCCTCCCATGCTTCCGGTGTGGCTACTTCTTCAATGCGGTACCCGCTCCACAGGCCATTACTGTCACGGAAAGTCGGCAGGCCACTCTCGGCACTGATGCCAGCGCCTGTCAAAACGAAAACGCGTTCATTTCGGCCAATTTCAATTCTCGTACTCATTGGTTCAAACGTAATGGAACAACATCATGAAGCCAAAATCCATGTGACTTTGCTGATGACAGTGAAACAGCGTCAACCCAGGATTAGATGCAACAAAATCTACTTCTGTCGTGCTCCGCGCCCTGACTACGACTACATCTTTCATCAATCCGCTGAGAGGAACGCCATCAAGGTTTGTGACCTCAAAGCTGTGACGGTGCAGATGCACTGGATGATCGTCCATACTTTCGTTCTTCATGACCAGGCGATAACGCTTGCCCTCCTTCAGGCTGACTGTGTCTGTTTTGGGAAATGATTTTCCATTAATCAGCCAGTGGTCGAAATCACCGTGCCCTGTAAACTTTGAGCGGAAGACTAGCGGAATGAACTCATCGGCCTCGACCGCCCTCTTTGTGCTGGCAAATGGCTTGTAGTCCCATAGGACTTCCGGCGGGGCCATCCATTTCGGCTCCCCTTGCTGTCCGGCATACTCCAGTACGATGCCCATTCCTGCTTTGCGATAATCGTCGCGCGTTTCGCCGAATATCCAAATACCGGGCTGTTTCATTTCAATGACAACATCTATGCGTTCGGCCGGCGCAAGGCGAATGGCCTGAACGCTCTTTACCATCGGAACAGGATTGCCGTCCATCGCAATTACCTGCATAACATGACCCGAGCACGCGAGCCAGTGCGTCAGCGTGGCGCTGGCATTCAGAATATGAAAAAGCACCCGCTGGCCTTCACGCACCCGGATTGGCTCGCCCGCTCCGAGCATTTTGCCATTGATGGTGGAATAGTCATAGGCTACATCCATAGAGGCATCGCCGCCTCCGCCCATGTAGGCGTTCCAGTCATGCAGTGCCAGGAAAATCTCATGGTCGTAATTTCCTGGGTTCTCTTTCGGCTCAATGTAAAAGCAGCCAAACTGGCCACTGTATGTCGCTTTCTTCAGATTGTGTCCCGCAAATGTATGCGTGTGATACCAGCGAAACCCAGCCGGTCTGGGCGTGAAGCTGTAACGATAGCTGCCTTGCGGTTGTATCATCGGCGAACCTTCTTCCATGGCGCCATCCACGTTGGATGGGACCCATAAACCATGCCAGTGAACAGTCTCCGGAGTGCCGGTCTGATTATGAACATCAATGATGATGGGTTTGCCTTCAGGCCAGCGAATGAGCGGACCGGGCACTTGCCCGTTGTATGCGACGGTGTGAATGGTCTTTCCTGAAGCAATCTCCAACTGCATTGGCGCAATCGTCAGCGTCACATCGGCACCCGGGCTTTTTGCGTTCAGACGAAGGGCCGAAGCAGCGCCCATGGCTGCGCATCCCTGAAGAAA
The DNA here is from genome assembly GCA_035653455.1 of Pseudacidobacterium sp. Taxonomy (GTDB): domain Bacteria; phylum Acidobacteriota; class Terriglobia; order Terriglobales; family Acidobacteriaceae; genus Pseudacidobacterium. The sequence continues at coordinate 9,476 of DASRBV010000295.1, forward strand.
CCTGCGTCTGTTCATTGCGTGCTCGCAGAGCTGCCCGGTTCGTGGTGACCGGACCAGTCAAACCTTCTGCCAAGAATGGCTTTTACAATTAGATGATCTGTGCTCGCCGTTGGCCCGACACCCACGCCAAAGTTGATCTCCCAGTTTGGCGACACATTAAGGTCAATCGCGGGAAAGAACTGCTGCTGCTGATTATGAAAGCTGTCGAAGCTCCACAGTCTTCCGTACGAAGCGTAGTATTCCAGACCGCCCGTAATCACGCGCGTAAAGTCATAGCTGACTTTGACGTTCGGAGAAAATTCAACGCCTTTGGAAACACCAGGACCATGAAACGACCGCTCCAGTGCAGGATTAAATGCGAAATACCAGCGCCCGATCTGTTTATCTACAATAGGGCGTATCTCCCATGTCCATGTATCGGCTGAAAAGCGCGGTCGCACATAACCGAGCTCTGTAGAAAGACTGACTCCGACGGGCCAATGCCAACTGTCTGGCGCGCGCACGCGCGGACGAATGTGGTCGCCGACCCACTGGATGCCCTGGCCGCTGCGCTCGCTGGTAAAAATGTAGAAACCCACTTCAGACCAACTGGTCAGCCCCTGCGTGATTTCTACCGTCTCGTGCTCTGCATGGTTGGTTGGATATGTATCATCAGCTGTATATTGCGATCCGGCAAGAGGCTTCGATCCGTTCACAGTGAAATTGCTGTGCAGCTCCAGCATCGTATTTTTCGGGGCCACGGTATCAGAACCGTAGACCTGGATTTCATAATTGTCCTGGGCCATCGCTGTACGGACCACAAGCAAAAGCAGAAACAAGACCGCAGCATAAACAGGGCAACAATGCCCGTATTTCAGCTTTCGCCAAAGACAATTTCTTTTCAATGAGTTCTCCTCGAAACTCTTGTGCTGTTCGCTTGAAAAACAGAAGCGCTTCGTGTCCTTTTATGTCTATGTAAGCATGAAAAAACGAAGACCAGTTTTGTCGCTGTTTTTCCGATGCAGCCGCACACTGCTGATAAAGTCTTACCAACAACAGCATTCCTTCAGGGAGATATTTCAATGTTCATGTCCTTTCGCAAATGCGTTTCCGTTCTTCTTATCGGGTTTGGGTTAAATCTCTTTCTCTCCGGATGTAACGTTAAACCGGCGGCGACCCCTGCCCCTTCATTGCGCACCATCGGTTTCATGACAGATTTCGACGTGCGTGATGATGCGGTTGGCATTTGCAAAGCAGTGATGGAAGGAATCGCTCCGGGAGTGAGAATCATTGACATCACACATCAGGTCACTCCGTTTGACATTGCAGAAGGAGCGCGTTTTCTTGCCGGCTCTGCGCCATACTTCCCCAAAGATGCAGTGTTTGTTGTTGTCGTTGATCCGGGCGTGGGCAGCACGCGAAAGGCCATCATTGCGAAATCAAAAGCGGGCCAGTATTTTGTCCTTCCGGACAACGGCCTGCTGACTTTGGTCCAGGACCGCGACGGGATTGAGGCCGCGCGCGAAATCACCAATTCGCAGTGGATGATTGGCGCAAAGCTCTCCTCGACGTTTCATGGACGCGACATCTTCTCACCCGCAGCGGCCCATCTTGCGCGCGGTGATGACTGGACGCAGGCTGGTCCGGAACTTGATGTCTC
>DASRBV010000296.1:0-3743 GCA_035653455.1 Pseudacidobacterium sp.
TCTTGCCATTGGCGGATACAGCTATGGCGGATACATGACCAACTGGCTCATCACGCAGACTACGCGATTTAAGGCCGCCGTCACCGGCGCGGGCGCAGTGGAACACGCAGCCAACTGGGGCAATGATGATGAGACATATGACGATGCCTGGTATCTGGGCGGAAGACCCTGGGACGATCCCGAGCTATATCAGTCAGAGGCCGCCCTGTTTCAATTCAACAAAGTAAAGACGCCCGTGCATCTGGTGGGCGGAGATGCAGACATTCGCGTGAGCTATCTCGAAGATGTGCTGATGGAACGCGCTCTGGACCAGCTTGGTATTCCGCATCAGTTTCTCGTGTTTCCAGGAGAAGGACATCCGCTGGATAAAAACCCCTGGCACGGATACATCAAAGTCCGCGAAGAACTGAAGTGGCTGGAGAAATATACCGGGCAGTAATTTCAAGACCGACTTTTGGATGTCCGCAGTGACCTGACGGGATGGAGAATTGTCCTGTTGCGCAGCGAGCGGAGGCACCGGAGCGGAAGCGCCAGGAGCATCGGGGCTGGCCTGAGCATAAAGACGGCACGACGCCAGAATAAAGATACAGTCCCAAACATAACAGCCTCCTTACCCTTAAGAAAAGCGATTTATTTTGTTGCAAGCCATGGAGTCAAACGTTTATATTGGCTCCGGTTTGGAGAAGACCTGAAAAGATGAAGAGAAAGAACCCGGCGATTTTCTTAGTGTTGGTAAACGTCTTCTTGTGCGGGCTGTCCCGCGCGCAGGTGCAGACGATCGTGCCCCCGGTTGTTCCCGGGGCAAAGCCCGTCACAGTGGAACACATCAAGGTGCATGGCGCCAGTCTCGAAGGCAATCTGGAGGGCGATGCCGTAGACCGCGACGTGATTGTGTTTCTGCCGCCAGGCTATGCAAAGGACAAGCACCGGCGTTACCCCGTGGTGTATGCCCTGCATGGTTATTCCATTGGGGCCGAGCAGTGGACGCACGAGATCCATGTGCCACAGACCATCGAAGGCGCGTTTGCTCAGGGCGCGAAAGAGATGATTGTGGTGCTTCCCGATGCAAAGACCCTGCACAACGGCTCGATGTATTCGAGTTCTGTGACGACGGGCGATTTCGAGAAATTTATCTCGCATGATCTGGTGGAGTATGTGGATTCGCACTACCGGACGATTCCCGACCGCAGGAGCCGCGGACTTGTGGGCCATTCCATGGGAGGTTATGGCGCGACGCGCATCGGAATGAAACATTCCGATGTCTTTGGCAGCCTCTACATCATGAGCCCGTGCTGCCTCTCGCCACGGCCTGTGCGTTCGAACCCGGAATTTGATAAAAGTCTGGAGGCGATCAGGACAGCAGAAGACGAGGCAAAGCTGCCCTTCTTTGCGCGCGCACAGCTTGCCACAGCCGCGGCGTGGTCGCCTGATCCGAAAAATCCTCCGTTGTATCTTGACCTGCCAACGAAAAACGGCGAAGTGCAGGAGGATGTGGTCGCAAAGTGGACGGCGAACGCGCCGCTGGCCTTTATAGATCAATACATTGACAATCTGCGTCAGTATCGCGCCATTGCGATCGATGTGGGAAACCAGGATGGTCTGCGCTTCGACACGGCCAAATTGCACGAAGTGCTGGACAAGTACGGAATCGCAAACAGCTTTGAAATCTATCAAGGCACGCACACCAGCGCAGTGGCCGACCGTTTTCAGAACCATGTGATGCCCTTCTTTTCGAAGAACCTCTGCTTTCAACCTGAGTGCAAGTAGGAGGCATGCAAGACGATGATGACGCGAATCGTAATTCTGTCTGCGGCAATATCATTCAGTTGCGCAGCGGCATTTGGCCAAAGCGGCGCGGCAGCTTCTTCTGGGCCGATCGCAGTCAATGTTGATCTGTCGCAAACGTCTGCGCCGGTGTCGAAATACGAATTCGGGATGTTTATCGAGCACCTGGGACCGCTTGTGTATCGCAGCCTGTGGTCGGAGATGCTGGATGACAGAAAATTTTATTTTCCGATCACATCACAGGCGCCGGAAGCCCCAGCGCAAACACCCGGAGGGCCGCCGCGGGTGCAGTTGCGAAAATGGCATCCAGTGGGGCCTGATGCAGCCGTGGTGATGGACAAAGAGAGGCCCTTTGTTGGCGACCAGAGTCCGCGCATTCAACTCGACCCTGCAATTCCGCATGGCATTCGCCAGTCTGGAATCTCTCTGGTCAAAGGCAGGAAATATGTGGGCCGCATCTGGCTGCGCGGTACTCCGGGAAGCAAAGTGACGGTGGCGCTGGTCTGGGGTGAGGGCGACAGCGGCAGGCAGACGCTTTCGTTTACCGGACTTACAAGCCAGTACCGGAAGTTCCCTCTCAGCTTTACCGCCCAGGCAGACACGAAAGATGCCGCTTTCGAAATCACCGGAACGGGCAGCGGCAATTTTCACGTCGGCACTGTGTCGCTTATGCCTGCAGATAACGTGCAGGGGTTCCGGCCTGACACCATCGCGCTGCTGCGCGACCTCCATTCAGGCTTCTGGCGGCTCCCCGGGGGGAACTTCATCTCCGACTGGAGCTGGTACGACTCGGTTGGCGGCATTGATAAGCGTCCGCCAATGTTTGACTATGCCTGGAATGCGATGCAGACGAATGATGTGGGCCTGGATGAGTTCATGACGCTCTGCAAACTGATAGGCACCGAGCCATACATCACTGTGAATGCGGGTTTCGGAGACGCGCACTCGGCGGCGGAAGAAGTCGAGTATATGAATGGCGCGGTCAGTACCCGGCTGGGCGCGCTGCGCGCCAGAAATGGCCATCCTGCGCCTTACCACATCAAGTACTGGGACATCGGTAACGAACCTTATGGTGCATGGCAACTCGGCCGCACAGATTTGAAGTATTACGTCCTGAAGCACAACGAGTTCGCAAAAGCGATGCGTCAGGCGGACCCCTCCATCACTCTGCTCGCATCAGGCTCGATGCTGGAGGACATGAACCTGACGGGAGAAGCGCGTGCCAAATACGTTGGCAATCTTCGCGCACTCGAAGGCACAGAGGAAGACTGGACCGGTGGCCTGCTTGCCCATTGTTGGGGGAACTTTGACGGAATCACTGAGCACTGGTACGCGCAGCCTGGGCACCATTTCGATGTGCAGAAAGCGAAAAGTCTTCCGCTGGATGCGCCTACAAGTGCCGGTTACGTGAATGTGGAACAAACCCCGCTTGAGTTTGCGCGGTATCCGGCGAACATTGTGCGGCTGAAAGCCGAGGAATGGCAGAGGTATCAGCAGCGCTTTCCCGCTATGCTCCAGAAGAAAACGTTTCTTTCGATTGATGAGTATGCGTACTTCGGCGGAGGCAGAGGCATGGGGCCGAATCTAAAGCTCGCGCTTGCCTATGCCTTCATCTTTAATGAAATGCTTCGGCACACGGACTTCCTCACCATGTCTGCCCATACGATGGGCGTTTCCACGCTGGACTACAACCCGGTGGCTGCAACTATGAACACGACCGGACTTCTGTTCAAGTTATATGGCGAGCACTTTGTTGGCTCCATTCCGGTTGCGCTTACCGGAAGCTCGCCGCAGCCCGCGCCGAAATATCCTCCCGGCGGGGACCAGCCCAGGGAGAACTCAGGAAGCCCGACGTATCCGCTCGACATGTTTGCGGCGCTGTCTCCAGACCGCAAATTTCTTGAGTTGGCTGTTGTGAATGCGACGGAGACTCCGCAGAGGTTTGATCTGAATGTCAA
>DASRBV010000297.1:0-6623 GCA_035653455.1 Pseudacidobacterium sp.
ATTGATAAGATTGGTGGACCTGGTCGGGATCGAACCGACGACCTCTTCCATGCCATGGAAGCGCGCTCCCAGCTGCGCCACAGGCCCACATTTCAGGAGGGGTCTTCATTCATTCTCTTTGACAAAAGGGTTTTCGTCAAACCATGCTGTTAACAGTATTTTACAACCATTGATTGCGCTTTTGCATCGGGAGTTGTTATGTTTCCCCGGCATGGCTGCCTAAAATATAAAACGCATCTTCTTTGTGCTGGATGTGCTCTTCTGTTGACCATCGCCACTTTTGCCCAGACGCCGGCAGCGGCTACGCCCCCGGCCGCTTCTGCCCCCAGACCATCTGAAATACTCCATCCATCGCTTGACCAGGTAAAGCAGGCAATGGCAGACATCAATATCTCCCGCTGGAAGGCCCCCGGGGAGATACGCGCCTCAACACAGCAAAATGCTGATTCCATTCAGCGTGACCTGAGTTCGGTCCTGCCCGGTCTGCTGGCCCAGGCAGATGCAGCTCCTGGATCCGCTTCAGCGGTGTTCCCTGTGTACCGGAACATTGATGCTCTTTACGATGTGCTGCTGCGTATTTCTCAAACCGCCAACTTGACTGCGCCGCAAAATGAGGCGGTCAGTATCGTCTCTGCGCTCGACAAGTTGGAATCGGCGCGCAACCAACTGGCGGATTCCATCCTGACGAACTCCAGAAATGCAGAGAGCAAACTGGCCAATTTGCAGGCTGCGGTCCAGAAAGCAGCCGCCGCGCAAAAGCAGGCCCCGCCCAGGACCGTCATCGTTGATAACACAGCAGAAAAATCAACGACACGACACAGGAAGAAGACAACAAACTCATCCAATCCGCCAAATCCACCAAACACGGGCACCCCTTCTTCACCACAGTGAGCGTATAAAGTATGCGCTCTGTCCGTGGGCGCATCTTTCTGAGGGACAAGCCTCCATTTGTGGCCTGTCCCCTGCGATGAGTATCATAAAGAACAACGAATGCATTTCGGCGATTCCATCTTCATCTTTCTGCTGGCCCTGGTCCTGTTCGGCCCCAAAAAATTGCCGGAAATTGGCCGTCAGATTGGCAAATTGCTGGCCGAGTTCCGCCGCGCCAGCAATGAATTCAAAATGCAGATTGATGAAGAGCTTCGCGCCATGGAGCACGAGGAGCGCCAGAAGCAACTGGAAAAAGCTGCCGCCGAATCAGCGGCCGCAAACCAGCTTCCGGCTGAGACAGAGAAGACGCCGGCAATCATGCCTCCATCCAGCGGAGTGACGGTCACCGCCGAATCTCCTTACGTCAATATGCCAAAGTCAGAAATTGCTTCGGAATACCTTGAAGCGTTGGAAAAAGAAGAGCAGGCAAAGCAGGCTGCCACTATGAACGGCCACGCCTCAGAAACATCTCAGGAAAGCGAGCAGGCCCCAATCCATCATGGCTGATATTGTGGACCGCGCACGGGCTGCGGTATCAGAACGCGCTGAACTCCCCGGCATGACCCTCTTGGAACATCTGGAGGAGCTGCGTAAGCGGGTCATCCGCGCCGCCCTCTATCTCATTGGCGGTTTTTTTGTCGCTTACGGCTTCCACGAGAAGATTTATGGCTACATGGAAAAGCCGATTATCTTTGCCTTGCAGCGGCACCACCTGCCCACGCAACTGAATTATCACAATCCCATTGACGGCTTTAATCTGTATCTGAAAATCAGTTTTATGGCGGGATGCATCATCGCCTCGCCCTTTGTGCTCTATGAGGTATGGAAATTCATCTCGCCCGGACTTTACAAACATGAAAAACGCTATGTGACGCCTTTCATGATCTCCACGGTTGGCCTTTTTCTGGCTGGGGCCTACTTCGGATACCGCTGGGTCTTTCCCGGCTCTCTCGATTTTCTCTTTACCTTCAACAAAGACTTTAACCCTCTGATTGAAATCAATGAATACACAGACCTCTTCCTGACTGTGATTCTCGGCCTCGGGGTCACCTTTGAGTTACCGATCCTGGTCATGTTTCTCGCGCTCTTCGGGATCGTGAACGCGAAATTTCTGCTCAAAAACATTCGCTATGCCATCCTGATTATCTTCATCATTGCGGCCATCATTACGCCCACTCCTGACGTGCTGACCATGTGTGTGTTTGCAACGCCAATGCTGGTCCTGTACCTCATCAGCATTGTTGTGGCTTATCTGGTCCATCCTTCGCGCCGCAGGAAGAAGGCGGAAGCAGCATGACATTTATACGGAGCGGGGTGCCCCGCATCTCCAGAAGATATGGGTTTCGCATCAGGAAAAGCTCACGGATTTTCTCATTCGCGCTGCTTTTGGGCCTGATGCTTGTCTGCCTGAATACCGCCCGGGCTGCTGAAGGTCCATTCAACGGCATCCGCGCCCTTGAATACACACGCCAATTCGTTTCCATCGGCCCGCGTTGGGTTGGAAGCCCGGGTCACGCCAAAGCCGAAGCCTTTCTGAAAAAGCAATTCGCAAAAGACAATCTCGAAGCCGACACATTTGTCTCCAATACTCCCGCTGGCCCGCAACAGATGACCAACTATATCGTCCGCTTTCCCGGCAAAAAAGATGGCGTGATTGTGCTGGCCTCGCATTATGAGACAAACTATCCGCTGCGCAACATCAATTACGTCGGAGCAAACGACGGCGGCTCCTCTACAGGGCTTCTCATTGAGATGGCCAACCACCTCCGCGGACGCACCCTCGATGGATACAGCGTCTGGCTCGCCTTTCTTGATGGCGAAGAGGCCTTCAAACAGTGGTCTGATTCTGACAGCACCTACGGCAGCCGGCATCTGGCCGCAAAATGGCAGAATGACGGCACCCTGAAGCGCATCAAAGCATTTATTGTGCTCGATATGATCGGCGACAAAGACCTGAACATCCAGCGCGACTCCAATTCCACCGGATGGCTATTGGACCTCATCCAGCGCGCTGCTGCGAAATATGGCGACCAGTCCTATTTCTTTGAAGACCGCACCAGCGACTTCGACGATCACATCCCATTCGTCCGGCGCGGCGTTCCGTCCGCTGATGTGATTGATCTCGAATACGGATACCACAACTCTTTCTGGCACACAGCGCAGGACACCATGGACAAGCTCAGCGCGAAAAGTCTCTCCATTGTTGGCAATACGATGCTGGAAACCATCCGGCTGCTGGACCAGCGCTGATGATTGCTGGCGCCACCCTTTCTTACTGGATATGGTTTCATGTGTTTGTTGCGGCGTTGCTGTTTGTGGATCTCGCCATACTGCACCGCGGCCATCACTCTCTCCGGTTACGCGTGGCCTGGGCATGGACCATCTTCATGGCGACCTTGGCCTGCGGTTTCGCCATCTTTCTTTCCAAAACACAAGGCCATCAGCACGGGCTGGAATTCTTCTCAGGTTATCTGATTGAAGGCTCCCTCAGCATTGACAATCTGTTTGTCTTTCTCGTGATGTTTCGCGCTTTGCGCCTGGATGCCGAAGAGCAGCATCGCGTCCTTCTCTGGGGAGTGCTCGGCGCCATTGTCATGCGCGCCCTGTTTATTGCCCTGGGCGTGTCGCTACTCAATCGCTTTGCATGGATCCACTATGTTTTTGGCGTATTTCTGCTTTATGCTGCCTTCCGGCTGATGCGCGAGAAGCCTGGAGAGGAGGCCGCGCCCGGAGTGCTGGCCTGGCTCCAGCGCCGCAACCTGCGCGGCATCCGGGACAATGGGATTCAGGGCGTAAGGCTGGAAATGCCCGCGTTCTTCTTTGTAATTCTTGCCGTTGAAGCCACGGACCTCGTTTTCGCGCTCGATTCGATTCCCGCCGTGCTGGCCATCACGCGCGATCCGTTCATTGTTTACACATCGAACATCTTTGCCATTCTCGGACTGCGCTCCTTGTACTACGTGCTTGCCGGACTTCTGGACAAGCTCCGTTTTCTGCATTATGGGCTTGCCGTGGTCCTCGCCTTTGTTGCGTTGAAGATGCTGCTCGCTCGCTGGATCGAGGTCCCCGTCACTGTATCGCTGGTTGTCATCCTGGTCACACTGGCGATTTTTGCAGTAGCAAGCAAGCTTTTTCCTGCAAAGAAATCACTCTGAGATACTTCGAGCGAATGGCATAGATTTCGCCCGCAATATCACCCTGGAAAACAACCGCCCCAGGCGCTTCGCGCAGACCCTTTAAGTTGGTCGCCATCGGAAAACACAATCACATCTGCAGGCAAGAGTGCGGAAGATGTGAAGAGGGGCCGTAACGGTGCGCTCATAAACATCGCTGCGGCCCGCTTCTTCGCAGAAAGTCCTAATACGAAGACTTGATGTTATACGTCATGCCCATGATGAACTGGAATGAATTCCGCTTCGTTGGCGGAAGCGTTGTCGGCGGATCGTTCAGGTATGAGTCTGTCGTGCCAACGGTAAAGCTCAGGTTCTTATAGGTGGGGAAGCTGAGCGTATCAGTCTCTGTCACCGAGTAGGCGTGCAGATCATTCCATCCGGGAATATACAGAAGCTGTTGGTTAAACACCATCCCGGCAGGCAATTTCCGGTTATAGTTGGCGCCAAAGGTCGAAGCAATCAGGTTGATTTCCGCTTTTGCCGGAGGCACAACGTTGAAAAATGTCTGCCTCTCGTATTGCGTCGTGGCCTTCAGATCAAGCTGCTGTTTTGCATCTTTGATGGGAGTCCAGCCCAGACCGCCGCCATAAATCTGCTGGAGATCGAGACTCTGGCTGTAGTTGTGGTCAAATGCCACCATTCCCAGCGCATACACCCGTGGCGAGAAGTATTCATCGCGTTCGGCATCAGCATGCAGAATCGAGCTCTTCGTATAAGTAGACGGGACGATCGTTCCATCGGCAGCGCGGTAAGAGGGCTGCGTGATTTTCCCGTAAGACTGTGCGTAATTAAACGTGGTGCGGTTCCTCGGATCGAGCCAGCTCACCGTGGGAACAACGCGGGTCAGGTTCAGAGCGCCTGAAAATGTGTACTGGTTCTGGGTGGCAGAAACAATCGTCGCTCCGGCTGTGGCGCCTCCATTCCATCCCTGCAGAAATCCGGGATGTCCGCGAAACTGCTTATCAAATGTTGTTTCGTCCACCACCACCTGCGCATTTTTCACCGGAATCGGCGCAATGGCCGCTGTGGCTGACTGCACCGTTATTTCCTGGTTTTCAACCGAGGCTGTACCGACAGGGAAGTTCGGCGGCAGATGACGGTCCCTGATCCTCACACCTTTTTCCAGAACAGCGACTTTCTGCGCCGTGCGCAGTTCCTTGATTTTGTCCCATCCAATGTTCACATCGCCAAGAATGTCGGAATGGAACACAACCGTATCACCCACGGCGCGCACAAACTTTCCTGAAAGCTGGTCGCCGTTGGTGAAAACCACCACATCTGGCTGTTGCGATTGAGCGTGGAGAGCAAATGTTCCGCTGAGCATCAGAAAAACGGCTGCATAGATGAAATGCCAGCTTTTGCGGGAAAGAAGAGAAAGCATACTGGACCTCATACTCAGGAAAATTTCACATCGGTCTTACACACGGAAAACACAAACGATGTGGGCCTCAGCAACACGAGAGTACGGGCAGCACAGAACAGCAGTTATATCAGTTACGTAATATTTTCGCGCACGAACTGCTACAGAAAAATTAAAGCTGAATGTTCACCAGCCCGGCAGCGTTGCCCGGAGTGGCATTCCGGCGCTGCGGAGCGCGCCAGTGGTCAATATAAGAAACCTGATGCACGCAGCTGATGGTGCAGTGCGGCGCGCATGCTTTTTCGGTAAAGAATTCGCGCCTCAGGTCTTCTTTGGTGTACTCGGCCAGCGGCTTGCCCGGGTATCCACGCTGCTGCGAGCAGTAGTGTACCAACCCGTCCTCGCAAATGTAGAGGTAACGCGATCCGGCCCGGCAGCGCCAGTCATTCGGCTGGCCATTGGCAATGGCTTCCTGAAACTGGTTGAACTTGGAGTAGTTTTTCTTCTTCCAGCTTCGCATCTCGTTCCATACCGCCCGTTCATCGCCGCCCAGGGGCTTAAGCTGGCCATCGCCGTCGTGAATAATGCCGATGGTCGAGGTAAAGCCAAGCTCCAGCGCGCGCCTCCCAATGGTGAGCGCGTCCTGGGGGTTCTTGATGCCTCCGCCGACCACGGAATTGATGTTCACGTGGAAGTCGGCATGTTCTGAGAGCCACTGCAGTTTCTTGTCCAGGACCTTAAGGCTCTTTTTGGAAATCTCGTCAGGCTGCACGTTATCAATGGAAATCTGGAGGTGATCGAGTCCGGCCTTGTTCAGGCGCTGAATGCGCTCCGGAACCAGCAGATAGCCGTTTGTGATCATCCCTGCAAGCCGTCCATGGTGCCGGATACGCGCAATGATCTGGTCCAGCTCTGGATGCAGCAGCGGCTCGCCGCCCGAGATGGTGATAATGCTCGTTCCCAGCCGCGCCAGATGATCAATACGCCGCAGCATCTCCTCCAGAGGCACTGGCTTTGAGACCTCGTCGTACTCATTGCAGTAGGCACACGAAAGATTGCACCGGCGCATAGGAACAATCTGCGCCATCACCGGATGCCTTGTCGAAAGCAACGCATGACCCACCAGAGACAACTCCCTTACCCGGCGGCTGGCGGCTTTC
>DASRBV010000298.1:0-8736 GCA_035653455.1 Pseudacidobacterium sp.
GACGGCCTTTTGGCGCAGGTCAAGCTGTCCATCGGTGGGCAGATCATTCATTCCATCATCACTGCCGAGGCCGTGCGCGAAATGCGCCTTCAGGTGGGAGAAACGGCCGCTGCATTAATCAAGTCCACTGAGGTCATGGTGCTGCGTGTATAGACTACTTCTCTGTTTGCTGTTCGCCCCCATCGCCGCCGCGCAAAATCTGCGAGTTGCCGCGGCAGCAGATCTCCAGCCCGTGCTGCCGCCCATCCTGGCTGAGTTTGAGGCAAAAACACACATCCATGTAGATGCCTCCTATCAGTCCTCCGCCACGCTCGCTACGCAGATTGAAAACGGCGCGCCCTTTGATCTTTTTCTCGCTGCAGACCTCTCCTTCCCGCAGCATGTGATCTCTGCTGGACTGGGCGAGACCGACAGGCCCATTCCTTACGCCCGCGGCACTTTGGTTTTATGGGCACGCAATGACTCGCCCTTCCGTGACCTTTCTGTAGACACGCTGCGAAACCCGGCGCTCAAGACCATAGCCATTGCCAATCCCCAACATGCTCCTTATGGACGCGCCGCCGAAGCCTCCCTCAAAAACCTCGGCCTTTATGACCAGCTCAAGTCTAAGCTCGTTATCGCAGAAAACATCGCGCAGACAGCGCAATATGTGGAATCCGGCAATGCCCAGGTCGGACTGATTTCCCTCACCTCTGCCGTTTCCGATCGCCTTCGCGCCACCGGACACTACTTCATCATGCCCCGCGGTTCCTATCCGCCCATTCTGCAGGGAGCAGTCGTTTTAAAATCTTCTTCTCATAAATCCGATGCGCTACGCCTGCTGGATTTCCTGCTTTCCACCCCGGTCGGGAGAGAATTGTCCCAGCGGGGACTGGAACCAGTAAAGTAAACTCAGGCGCTACTGAGACATTCTTGCCACATCTCTGACAATCTTTTATGAATTTTGCCCTCAGTACCACCCCATAGATGTATAGTTTTGAACATTGGCAGTCCGTTCGTATTGAGTTGAAAGACTTTATCTCGAGGATGATCGGTTGCAGTTCCAGCAGTTTGATAACGAGTACCTTGAAAATCTACGCAGGGGTGATCCCCGCACTGAAGAACATTTCACCCATTATTTCAGCGAGTTGATCCACCTTAAGTTGCGCTCCCGCCTGCGTTCCAGAGAAGCGATTGAAGATGTACGTCAGGAAACCTTCGCCCGCGTCTTTGCTCTGTTGCGAGGAGACGAGGGCATTCGCAACGCTTCGGCGCTCGGGGCGCTCGTCAACTCCATCTGCAATCACGTGCTTCTTGAGCACTACCGCTCGCACTCCCGCAGTGAGGCCATGGAAGACGCCTCCGAAATGGACATTCAGTCAGACCGCGCCGACGTTGTCTCTGAAATGATGTCCCAGGACACACAGAAGATCGTCCGCGGCATCCTGGACAAGCTCAGCGACCGGGATCGCAAGCTGCTCAAGAGTATCTTTCTGGACGAACGCGACAAGGACGAGGTCTGCCATGAGTTTGGTGTAGACCGCGAGTATCTGCGGGTACTGCTGCATCGCGCCAAGCAATCATTTAAGTCTTTCTATATCAAGCAGACAGCCTCATCCAGCTCCTCTCGCGACAAAAGCGGCCAGATGATGCGATACGTTTGGATTTTCGCTGCACTATTGAGTTGAGGCTCAAACATGGACCATACAGAGGCTGCCAATCAGTCTGCGGTTGAAAAATATCTGCTGGGAGAATTGGGCCCGGAAGAGCGTGACGCCTTCGAGGAGCATTACTTCACCTGCGAGGAATGCGCCACAGACCTCCGCGTAACCGCATCATTCATCACGCACGCGAAAAAAGAACTCTCGCGCACTTCCTCAACATCTGTTCCTCAAATGTCCCGGCGGACTTTCAGTTTTGCGGCTATTTTCCGCCCGGCTTTTGTCGTACCTGTCATGGCAGTATTGCTCGTCGAGATTGGATTCCAGCACTTCGTCACTTTGCCGCGCCTGAAGCACGAGGCAGCCGTCTCCTTGCAGCCGCAGATTCTACCTTCCATCAATCTCGTAGACGGAGGCAGCCGCGGGGCCGAGATTCGCACCATCGCCGCCCGCTCAGGTCGGCCGTTTCTATTGTTTGTAGATGTCCCCACAGAAGCACGCTTCAACAGCTATCAGTGCCTGCTTTACTCTCCTTCAGGCAAAATGATCTGGCAGCTTCCCATAACGGCCGTGCAAGCAGCAAACACAGTTTCCATCCAGGTCCCGGCAGAAAGCGCCGAAGCAGGCGTGAATACGCTCGTTATACAGGGAGTTCCATCGGATGGCCCTCCCGTAGACGTGGTGAAATACCGGTTTTTATTGCAGGTGCGATAAGGCACCCCTTTGATAACAATTCACAGAACGGAAAGATAATGGCAGATACACCAGTACGGACCTTCTACTACCACGCTGACGCCAATGCAATCGGGGGCTATATTACGCGCCCATTTCAGGGCTTTGTCCCCTCGCATACCTCTGTTTCTCTGCCGATGGTCGGCGGCTTTATCCAGAAGCAGCGCACAGGCCGCAAATGGAAAAACATCGTCAGCTACACGAGCGAGGGCACGCACGTTTCCGGCAGCCGCAAGGACGAGGAGAACGGAGGCCCGTGGACTACGCAGGTCAGCACGACCATTGAAGGGCTGAACATCCTCGATGTCATTACCGCTGACCGGATTGTGGCCCAGCTCTCCGTCGCCCACCCGTATGACGGCGGCCAGCCTGTGATTTCCGTAGTGGGCTCCCAGTTTATTAACCTGCGCATCAGCGGCACGCCAATCGAGCCTGTCATCAAGTATGATTTCTTTACCGATCACGACGGCTCAACGGAAGGCGATCCAAAGAAACGCTACCCAAAGCGTCCCTGGCTGGAGCAAGAGGCGTTCCTCCAAAAGGTACGGGCGCAAAAGGCCGGCGCGAAGGACACCTATGCCCAAAAGTACGATAACGCGCCCATTCCTGAATGGATCAGGCACTATTTTCACGGCCTGGATACTGGGCTGAAAGGCAGAGACTTCGTAGTATGTTCTCTGATAGACCAGTTGCCGGAAATTCCAAACTTTCCCGGAACCATCTGCGGCCACAGCATCTATGTTCCTGGCTTTGGAAAGGTCTTTTTCGGAGAACTGATCGTCACCAACCACCAGTTCCGGCTCTCGATGGTGCGGGCACAATTGGGGTCTCCGGTTGGAGGGGCCGTTACGGCGGCCACGGCAAGCTCGAATGGAAAACCATACCCTCCAGGAGGGCCATAGCGAAGACACTAGCTTCATGCCTCATTCTGATAGCTGCCTTTTCCGGCTGCAGAAAAAAGATGGCAGATCCTGAGGCCCTTTATGCTCATGTAGAGGGCCTTATCATTCATGGTGATCTCGACCAGGCCCATAAAGATGCCCAGAAGGCAATCGCCTTTTTTTCCCATCGAAATCCTGAATGGTCCTGGAAATTCCGGCTGATTGACGCCAGCGTTTTTCTACAGGAGGGAAAGAATAACAGTGCGCTCGCCCTGCTTTCTGAAGAACCGCCGCGCACCCTGGCTGGATCGAATATCGCGCTTTTAAGAAAGCTGCTTCAGGTCTTTGCTTATAGCTCAGTCGGTCAGCAGGCCAAAGCAAATCAGCTCCTCAGCGAAGCTGAAAATTTGTTCAGAAATAATCACCTTTCCTCGAACGACGACCCGTCTTTTGACGCCAGACTCTTCAGAAACTGGGGCACGGTCTACCTTGAACGCGGCGATCTGGTCCATGCCGAAGAGATGTTTCATAAAGGCCTGGATCTGATACGTACAGAAAACGGTTCCTATCAAAAACCTCCCATCCTGCTGAACCTCGGCGTAGTCGCGCTGCAACAGGAGCATTTCGATGCCGCACTGGACTGGTCACAATCTGCCGCAACAGCTGCTCGCCCTATCCACGCACCCGTAATCCTCGAAGAAGCTGAAGGGAATATTGGGTGGGCCTATTACAAACTGGGAAATTTTGAAGAAGCCTTAAAGAAATTTCAGACTGCCGAGAAAGAAGCCAAACAGCTAAATGCCGCTTCAGACCGGATGGAATGGCTGAATGACATAGGTTTGTGCATGTATCGCCTGGGGCGGCCAGAGGAGGCAGAGAGTTACTACAATACCGCACTGGAGATTTCCAGAACGTACCAGGACGTAGAAGAGGAGATTTCCTCACATCTTGCTCTTGCTGAACTCTTTCAGCAGGCCAGCAATCTCGATCTGGCAAACCTGCATACAGAGAAAGCCCTCGATCTCGCACACTCCTCAGGCCGGACTTCTGATGCAATGGATGCTCTCTTTCTGAAGAGCCTGATTCTGGCCCGTCAGAGAGATACGACCCAATCCATACAGATTCTGAAAAGCCTCGACCAGGATCCTGCAATCCGGCCTTCTCTGCAATGGCAGGTAGAGGGTGCTCTGGCGGACCTTTATGCTGAGATGAACAATCCACGGTCGGCCGATAAGTGGTACCGCCAATCCATCACTACTTTTGAGACCCAACGCGCCACCATCAGACAGGAAGAATCGAAACTGCCCTTCTCCACCAATGCCGAAAAGCTCTACGACGATTACATTCGTTTTCTCGCAAATCACAAGAGAACAGATGAGGCCCTCCAATGGCTGGATCTGGGGCGGGCTCGCACGCTGGAAGAGGGACTTGGCATCGCTTCTCCGGACTTCAAGTCGGCCACTCAAACGCCGCTGGACGCGCGTGCTATCGCCCGGCGCGTGCACGGCACCATTCTGGTTTACAGCCTCGCCCCCCTGGAGTCCTATCTGTGGGCCATCACCTCTACCGGAACGCATTTTTTCAAGCTGCCACCTCAGGACGAAATTGACGCGCACATCAGGAAATATCAGCAGGCCATTCTCGATTCCAGAGACACACTGGCCGACTCATACGCCGACGGCCTGGCCCTCTACAACATCCTGATAAAACCTGCGGAGAAATTCATCCCAAAGAACTCTGCTGTCTATATTGTCCCCGACGGAAATCTGGCCACGTTGAACTTTGAAACATTACTCGCTCCCGGTGGCGGCGTCCATTACTGGATCGAAGATGCTCTGATCACAGAGGCCAGCTCACTCAAGCTGCTGGCGTCGTTTCATCCCGAAGCACATGAACAGGCAGCAAAGAAGTTGCTCATCATGGGCGATCCAATCTCGCCCGATGACAAATTCCCTGCCCTTCTGAATGCGGGAACAGAAGTGGGAAGCATTGCCAGTCACTTCTCTGCCGCATCTGAGACCATCCTGACCCAGAAAGACGCCATCCCTTCCGCATATACAAAGATTGGCCCCGGACAGTTCTCCTATATCCACTTTGTCGCCCATGGGACCAGCAGCAGTGCGCAGCCGCTTGATTCAGCCATCGTGCTTTCACGCGAACCATCCAATCCTGATTCTTTCAAGCTGTACGCGCGCGACATCATCCAGCAACCGCTCCATGCTGATTTGGTCACGATTTCGGCCTGCTACGGATCTGGCTCCCGCATCTATGGCGGTGAAGGGCTGGTTGGCCTGTCCTGGGCGTTTTTACGCGCAGGAGCGCATTACGTCATCGGGTCTTTGTGGGAGGCAAGCGACGCGGCCGCTCCGCAATTAATGGACCGCATGTATCAGGAACTGGCCCAGGGACACTCTCCGGGCATTGCTTTGCGCGATGCCAAGTTGTCTCTGTTGCATTCACAAGGGGTCTTCAGAAAACCGCTCTACTGGGCCACTTTCCAGCTTTACGGCGGGGCGTAAGTTTCTCATATCTTCTGATCTTGTGTAACGTCCCGCAGTTTTGTATCACCATCGGGATAAAAGAATGTTATTTCCCCCACGAAAATCTTGCTTGAAACTGCCTGGTTTCTCTTCGCTGCATCTAACGTTATTACCGCTGAGGAAGAGGAATGTCATTTTTAGGTCCAGAAAAAGAACGTGAGGATTCCCTGTCCTTTGAAGGGTTATTTTTATGGAGCCTGTCTCCAAACGATACAGTTGCGAACGCTCCAAAAGTCGAAAAGGAATTACTCGTTGAAAGGGTCCTTCGTTTTCTCGAGCAGCATGGATATGTAGCGGCCTGATTAGCTGGCTACTGTGGCCGATACGGCTGGTCGGAGAGCCTGCGCGACTGGCCGTTGTGGGCGTTCTGCTCATCCGCCAGTTGCACCGCCACCGCCATCTCCTTCGTCGATTCCTCCTTGCGTCCGAGCTTCGCCAGCGTCAGTCCGTGGTAGTAGCGTGCCGTCTGAAAATCCGGCGCATACTGCACGGCTTTTTCAAAATCCACTTCCGCATCCTGATACCGCTTGGCCTGAAATGCCAAAATGCCTAGGCCTGTCCACGCTCCTGCATGAGCCGGGCCATGAGCAATCGCCTTTTCATAAAACTGTTTCGCCTGCAAAGCATCACCGGCCTCGCGCGCAATTTCTCCCAGCCGGTAATAAGATTCGGATTGGTCCGGCGCAAGCTCAACTGACTTCTGAAATTGTGCGCGCGCCTCGTCCCTGCGTTGCAGCATTTGCAGCAGCACTCCGTAACCATAATGGGCGCTGGCGTCGTCCGGACGTAACACCAGGTACTGCTTCCACGCCTCTTCTGAGGCCTGCATCTGGCCCAGGTCCATCTTCACGCGTGCCACGGCATAAAGCGTTTTCAAATCATCCGGCTGCAGCTTCTGCGCTTGTGCAAGCGTGTCGTCTGCGTCACGATAAAGCTTCATCGCCTCTTCCTGGACGCCTGTGTCCCGCAGCAGTTCCGCATCGTCCGGCACCCAGTACTTTGCGCGCAAAAGATAAGCCAGCGCCAGATCGTTCTGTCCCGTTTTGCGCGCTGCAAGCGCCTCTGCAATGCCGGTCTCCACTTCACCCTTGCGTGCCGCTGCATCCTCGGGGTTGTTCTTCAGGACAGCCTCATAGCCATCCATCTGCGCGCTTTGCGGATTCACCTCCGGAGCAGTCTGCGCATCAGCCCCACACGCCAAAAGAACAGCAATTAACGCGGCCCATAAATACCGGTGATTGATTCCAGGCATGCTCACAGTTGTTTCAAATATTATGTCTGCGTGGACCCACGATTGTCTCTCTGCCTTCTCCTCAGCCTCACTGCTGCCGCCGTCCCCCTGCGCGCGCAGGACGCACAAGCCGTCCAATACCTCCAGGCAGGGACCGAAGCCATGCGCCAGGGAAAAGCTGCCGAAGCAGAAAAGGCCTTTCGCATGGCCATCGCCGCCGATCCGCAGTTTGCTCCCGCGCACCTCGATCTCGGTCTTGCTCTACTGCGCGAAGGCAAGCCGGAGCAAGCAGCGTCGGCATTGAACAATTCCATTCAACTTGATCCTACAGCGCAAGGTGCGCACTTGTTTCTCGGAATTGCACAGTATCAACGCGGCCATCTCGACGACGCCCGTACTGCCCTGAAGCAGGAAATTGCACAGTTTCCCAAAAGCGTCGAGGCCCTCACCTGGCTCGGCATCGTAGAACTGGCTGCCGGTGATGCTGAAGCGGCCACCACCCCGCTCGACCAGGCCGCAAAGCTCGCACCCAATGATGTGAATGTACTGGATTACCGCGGCCGCGCACACAACCTTGTAGCGGCTGAAAGCTACTCGCGCATGCGTGAACTCGATCCCGACTCCTGGCACGTGCATCGCGCCCTCGGCCAAAACTACGCGGACATGGGCAACTCCCAGGCAGCTATCAGGGAATACCAGGCAGCTATCGCCAAACAACCCAATAATGCCGATCTATACGAAGCGCTTGGCGCGGAATACCAGAAACTAGGCCAGTTCACACAAGCCGAACAGGCCTATGAAAGCGAGCTGAGGCTTAGTCCAAACAATCCCGTTGCCCTCTATAACCTGGGTCGTATTCAGGTGGAAAATGGCGACCCGGCCAAAGGCGTGACCATGTTGCGCAAAGCTGCTCCTTTGCTGCAGGAACCAGCGCCCGGGTACTTCTATCTTGGCCTGGGGCTCGCAAAACTCGGCCAGGACAACGAAGCTGTCACCTGGCTTGAAAAGTCCCTCGCCGGCAATCCTTCAAACTTTGTCAAACAAGGCGCCTGCTTCCAATTGGCCCGCCTCTATCAGCGCCTGCATCGCCCCGAGGACGCCGCACGCGCTTTAGCTCAACTGAAGCAATTGAAAGCGCAGCAGTCCGCCACTTCAGCAGGAACTTCGGTCAAGTAATCGTTTACTATTGTTGCGACAACCTGGCCCATCTCCAATTGCTCTTCCCTTCTCATGCCTGCACTCTCCATGCCACAAGGACATTTGAAATTTTCTTGACAAGCGTTTTTCAGGTTCGATAGTCTTCGTTCGCTGGAAAAAGACGTTTTTATAGCTCATGTAAGAAAACGATTACTCATATACCCAAGGACTTGAGAATTTCCTTCAAAGTTTTCAGGAGGCACTATATGACAAACAGTACAAGAATACGTTTCCACGACTTTGCCCTGCTTTTCCTCGCAGCTCTGCTTCTCTTCTCTCCCCGCTCCAGCCCAGGCCAGCTCGATACAGGCTCCCTCGACGGAACTGTCACAGATACCAGTGGCAGCGTCATCGCTGGCGCAAACGTGACACTGACTGAAGTCAATGCCGGAACCACCTATCAGGGGAAGACCTCCTCATCCGGATACTATGTCTTTCCCTCTGTCCGGCCCGGCAAATACATCCTTACCGTCGCCTACAGCGGTTTTCGTGATTTTCAGAAGACTGGCATCTCC
>DASRBV010000299.1:0-6083 GCA_035653455.1 Pseudacidobacterium sp.
TCCCTCGTTTCAGCGCCCGTTCCTTCATCATGACGAAGAAGACAGGCACGAGGATGAGAACGTGGATGGTCGAAGTGATCATGCCGCCGACGATGGGTGCCGCGATCGGCTTCATAACGTCGGAGCCGATGCCGGACTCCCATAGGATTGGAACCAGGCTGGCGAGGACAGCGCAAACCGTCATGAGCTTTGGCCGCAGCCGGTGCACCGCTCCTTCGATAGCAGCTTCTTCCACGTCTGCATTCGTCAGAGGCTTTCCAGTTTGCAATTTACGCTCGAGCGATTCATGAAGGTAGACCACCATCACCACCCCAGTTTCCACCGCGATACCAAAAAGCGCGATGTAACCAACAGCGACAGTCACGCTGAAGTTGTACTTCAATAGCCATTGCAGCAACAAACCGCCGCTCATGGCATAGATGGTCGGGAAGATAAGCACCAGTGCTTCAGCAACGGATTTGAACACCAAGTACAGCAACAGGAAGATGACAAAAAAGACGACCGGAAGAATGAGCTGCAAACGCTGCTTTGCGCGCAGTTCCAGCTCATACTCACCCGACCACTGGAATGAGTAGTTCGGAGGTAGAGTGAGCTTATCGTGGAGCAGCTTGTCCGCCTTTGAGACGAACCCTCCATAGTCGGTGTTCTTGAGGTTGATGTAGATGTAGCCGGTGAGCGCACCATCTTCATCGCGGATCATAGCCGGTCCACGGCTGAATGACACACGCGCAACTTGTCCTAATGGAATCTGCGCTCCTGATGGCGTACCGATCAAAACGCCGCGCATCTTGTCGATGTTGCCGCGGAAGTCATGTTGATAGCGAACATTGATGGGATAGCGTTCACGGCCTTCGATGTTCTCTGCAATGTTTTTGCCGCCAATGCCCGAAGCAACAGCAGTTTGAATATCCGCCACTGTGAGGCTATAACGCGCAGCCTCTGGCCGATTGACCTCAACATTGACGTAGAAGCCTTGCGCGACCTTCTCTGCAAAGACTGACCGCACCTCCGGCAAGCCGGAGAGAATGTTTTGTATTTGCGAAGCGAGCTTCTGGATACCATCTACATTCTCCCCCTGCACCTTAAGGCCGAGTGGTGTCTTGATGCCGGTCAATTCCATATCCAAACGATTCTCGACGGGCATCGTCCAGGTATTCGAAAGGCCGGGAAACTGGAGTCTGTCGTCCATCTCCTGAATGAGCTTTTCGTAGGTCATGCCTGCAGGCCACTGCTCGCGCGGTTTAAGCATCACCGTTGTGTCGTACATGTCGAGGGGGGCGTTGTCTGTGGCGCTGTCTGAGCGGCCAACCGTTCCGAAAACACTTGCTACTTCCGGGAAGCTACGAAGAATTCTGTCCTGTTCCTGGAGCAATACCTTGGCCTGGCCAATTGAGATGCCGGGCAGCGCAGTGGGCATATAGAGCGCGGAGCCCTCAAAGAGGGGCGGCATGAACTGACTGCCCAGCCTGGTTGCCAGCGGGAATGTGGAGATCAGGAAGATTAGATTGACCGCAATGGTGAGCCAGCGATGTCTCAGACACCAGCGAAGAACCGGTAGATAGACGGCCTGTGTGATGCGTGAAATGGGATTCGTCCGTTCCGGGCGCAGCTTCCCGCGAATCAGCATCACCATCAGGATCGGAACCAGTGTTATGGCAAGAATGGACGAACATCCTACCGCCAGGGTCTTCGTCCAGGCCAGAGGGCGAAACATTCGCCCTTCCTGTGCTTCGAGCAGGAAGACCGGCAGGAAGGATACGACGATAATCAACAGCGAGAAGAAGAGTGCAGGCCCGACTTGTTTGGCTGCATAGATGAGGAGCGTCCTTCGCTCTGGTTCAGATACCGGCTCCGCGTTGTTCTCCTGACGCTCCGAGAGATGGCGGAAGCCGTTCTCGACCATCACAATCGAGGCATCGACGAGCACGCCAATCGCCAGTGCAATACCGCCCAAGGACATGATGTTCGAGGTGACGCCAAGCCAATACATTGGAATGAAGGCTGCGAGCACGGCGATGGGCAGGGCAAGAATAGCAATCAGCGCAGAGCGAAAGTGAAAAAGGAAGATGATGATGACGACGCTGACAACGAAGGCCTCTTCGAGCAAATCGCGTTGCAGCGTCTTAATCGAGGCATCAATCAGGCCGGAGCGATCATATCCCGGCATGATAACTACACCAGCGGGAAGCGACGGCGCAATCTCGCGGAGCTTCTTCTTGACGCCGTTGATCACATCGAGGGCATTCATCCCCTGGCGCATCACAATGATGCCGCCCACCGTTTCACCTTCACCATTCCACTCCGCAACCCCTTCGCGGATGTCAGGGCCGAAGCTCACGGTTCCAAGATCGCGCAGTAGAACCGGCGTGCCGTTCTTGCTGCCAACAGCAACCGTTGCGAGATCATCCAATGAGGCCAAGTAGCCAAGACCACGGATCATGTACTCCGCGCCGCTCAGATCGAGCACACGTCCACCGACTTCATTGGTACTTGCTTTCACGCGGTCTATGATCGTGGAAAGGGAAATTCCATAAGCTAACAGTTTGTTGGGATCGAGCTGTACCTGATACTGGCGGACATAACCGCCGATACTTGCGACCTCCGCAACGCCGGGAACAGTTTCGAGCGCATAGCGCAAACGCCAGTCCTGTAAACTGCGCAAGTCAGCGAGGCTGTGTGTGCCACTCTTATCAACGACGGCATACTCATAAACCCAGCCCGCTCCCGTCGCATCGGGACCAATCGAAGGATGTACATTTTCAGGCAACCTTCCGCTGATCTGTTGCAGGTATTCAATGACCCGCGAGCGGGCCCAGTAGAGGTCAGTGCCATCTTCAAAGACCACGTAGACGTAGGAATCCCCAAACATTGTCTGCGCGCGCACTGCCTTGACATGCGGCGCGGCAAGAAGGCTGGTTACAATGGGGTACGTCACTTGATCTTCGATCACATCGGGCGGCTGGCCTATCCAGTTGGTATGAACAATGACCTGGACATTCGATATATCCGGCAATGCGTCGAGTGGAATATGCTGCAATGACCAGATGCCAGCCAGTGTCAGCATCAGAACTGAGGCGAACACAAGGAAGCGATTGTGCGCGCAAGCTTCAATAATTCGGGAAAGCATCACATGCCTCCCGTCGCGTTCACGCGCAGTTGTTTCGTAGCGATAGTCTGCCTGTTCTTCTGTGCCGTGACCGTCACCTGCCATGTGCCGCCCGCGCCCAGCGATCCGCTGCCTTCATAAAGGCCATTGCCCTTGTCCGTGAGTATGGCACTCGTATTCATTGCGGCCATACCCATTGCCGGCATTGCAGCCATATAGGACCTGACCATGACCTGCGCACCAGCCACGGGCGCGCCATTTGCATCCGTTAGCTTCACACGAAAGACATTTCCTCCCTTGTGCGGAGGGCTGGGATCGGTGGTGAAATCAATCTTCGCCTGGGTGGCAGTAGGGACTTCGCTTTGAGGAGCGTTGCTGCCTGCACCGGGCGGCGGCGGAGCAAAGGAGCCCGCGGCAGACTGCAACTGACTCTCCGAGTCGATAAGAAAAGTGGCCGAAGTAACGATGGATTGATGAGGCGATAAGCCTTTTAACACGATGAAGTCATCCCCTACGCGTGGCCCAATTGCAACTTCCTTCGGTTCCAGGCTGCCGTTGCCGTGGTTCACAAAGACAATCTGCCGCGTTCCTGATTGAAAGACAGCCGAAGCGGGAACGACGAGTTGGCGGCCCAGATTGCTCTTTACATCGACATTGACGAACATACCCGGCTTCAGCTTGAGTCCGGGATTGGCAATCTCCAGACGCACCCGCACGGTGCGCGTCGCCATGTCCACCTGCGGTAGAATCTCTTCGATCTGCCCAGTGAAGGTGCGTCCAGGATAGGAGTCCACCGTGATGGCAACAGCATCTCCGGGTTTCAGCCGTCCGATGTCGTCCTGGAAGATTTGGGCATTGATCCAAACGCGTGAGAGATCGGCAACGGTATAGAGCCGCGTCGATGGCTCGACGTAAAGATTGGGCAGCGCGTTGCGTTCCGTGATGTATCCCGAAACCGGCGAATAGATGGTCAGGTCGGTGACAGGCTTGCCCGTTTCTTTGAGCCTGGCAATTTCGCTTGCCGGAACATCCCACTGCGCCAATCGTTGTTCAGCCGCAGCCGAAAGCGTATCTGCCCCAGCAGCTACGCCATCCACGCTGCTCGACTGAAGCGTCTTCTGATTCTGCCTCGCAAGCAGGTACTCCTGCTGCGTTGCCACCAGATCGGGACTGTACACGGTGAACAGCGGCTCACCCTTCTGAATGTATTGATATGTCGCATTCGCAAAGACCTTGCGGATATAACCGGGGAAGCGTATCTGCACATAAGAGAGCAGACGCTCATCAATATCCACTGTTCCAGTCGCACGGATATCATCGCTCAATTGCTTATATTCGACCGTACCAGTCTTCACACCGATGCTCTGCATTCGCTCCGGTGTGAGCTGTACGGGGGCAAGAGCGGCATCTTTTGATTCTGGTATGGACATGCCCGGCATTGACGGGTCTGGTTTGGTCATGTCGGAGGATGGACCGGCGGCTACAGGCTGCACATCGGCGGCCCCGGGCATATTCATCGCACGGGGTTGATTCCAGTGAGCGCGGTAGGCCCAAACCCCCGCAAGAACGGCCAACCCCACGAACCAAACCAGAGAAGTTCTCAGGACATACTTGTTCATCGCAGTGTCACTCCTGTCAGGGATTCAAGATGGGCCAACGCAGTCTCGTGGTCGAGAAGCGTTTCGGCATATTCGAGTTTCAGATTGAGCAGATCGGTGAAGTACGAGAGCACATGTGTGAACTGGTCCTTGTTCGAGGCATAGGCACTCAATATTGCCCGGTAGGCCGCGTCGGATTGAGGGATCAAACCTTCGCGGAATTCCTTCAGTTGCTCTTCATCGCTCGATGCCTGTACATAGAGTTGCTGCACCTGCGAAAGCTGCTGTGCAAGATGGGTATTGAGCGTCTGTTGCGAAGCGATGAGCTTTTCCTGCGCCTCAGTGATCTCCGCATTGACCCGCTTCCTGCGCGGAAAGCGGACATCAAAGGTGAGCATGTAATAGTCCCGGTATTTGCGGTCGGTGTTCTGGTACATATAGCCGAGTTCAAAATCAGGTTTGCCCTCGCGTTTGGCGAATGCCACCTGCGCGTCCTGCTTCTGGATCGCACTCGCGTCCGCCTGAATTTGTGGATTGTTCTTCTTCACCAGAGCCAGCAATTCATCGGAGGTCGTCTTCAGCGCGGTTTCTGTCAGGTTCACAGCAACGATGTCCGGCGATTGCTGGTCGCGGTTCAGCAGTCCTTTGAGATGGGCCTGAATCTGCCCCATCTGCTGATAGTGCATGGTGATCTCACGCACAATCTTGGTGCGGTTCACTTGTGCTTCAAGCACATCCTGCTGCATTCCCTGGCCGACCCGGTAGTGGGCGGTTGCGTCCTGAATGAGTTGGTCGAGGACAGCCTCGTTTTGCCTTAGAATGCCGAGTGCCTGTTGTAAATAGGCAAGCTGGAGATAATCGGCCTTCACAGCGTCGGCGATGCCCGCACCAATCACTTCGACTTCGGCCTGCTTCGTGTCTGCATCGCGGTCAGCTATTTCTCCGCGCAGCCGCAATTTCCCCGGATAGGGCAGTTCCTGTGATGCTCCGACGCCGACATAGGCGAAGTCGCTATTCGTGTATCCCGCAAATGGCTTAGGACTACCGACGCTGAACTGCTGGTAGGTGACCTTCGGATCAGGCAATGCGGTGGCTTGCGGCACCATTTGCCTGGCTGCTTTCGCTTCATGATCGGCAGCAGAAAGCTGAGGGTTGCTGGTTGCTGCCTCAGCCAACAGTTGGGACAGAGGTGTGGGTGCACTCGCCAGTGTTTCCTGCCCGTAAGCAGAAAGTGTAGCGGCAAGCACAAGCGTGGCGGCCACTGAGACCACGTTCATACTGACTCCAATCTTGATTGCAGTTCAAGAGATCGCCGTGCGCACGTTTGCACGCTCGGCGAAGATAAAGGCAAGAGAGGAGTGGGCTAGATTCTCAGGACG
>DASRBV010000300.1:0-2837 GCA_035653455.1 Pseudacidobacterium sp.
CGGAGGGCCAGATGGCGATTGCCGGGAATACCGTTACGGTCACACGCGTCCCTCCGGCAACCGAGCCGGGCTACACGGTCTCGACTTTTGCCGACGCGATGCAACAGCAATATCTGGAGGAATACCGGAAGAAGTATCCGCGGAAACATTTCACGGGCGAGCCTCCGGCGGCGATGCAGAAGTTTGCCGCGCCGGAAGGATATTCGGACAGCTACGACCACTTCCACAACTTCTTTAACGCGGTCCGCAACCGCACGCCAGTAGTGGAAGACCCGGTCTTTGGTTTCCGCGCAGCCGGGGCCGCGCTGCTGGCCAATGTGAGTGTTGAGCGGGGCAATGTCGTCCACTGGAACCCTGAAACCATGAAGATGGAGAAGGCATAGATGAAAAAGCATTTTCGGTTTCTTTTGCCATTGCTTGTTCTGCCTGTGCTGGCTACCGCGAACGCGCAGGAGCCGGGAAAGGCCACGGAGTTTCGCAAGCCCGATCCAGGAAATGGGCCGGGCGGGCAGCCGCGCATTGCCTTTCTGGCGCACCGGCTGGGCAATGACCATGCCGAAGGCATTTCTTTGCTGGACATGAATGGCGATGGGTATCCTGACCTGCTCAGCGGCGCGTACTGGTATGAGAATCCCGGGCCGCAGGGCGGCGAGTGGAAGCAGCACCAGTTCCGCACGGTCGGAATCCACAATGAATTTGTATCTGATTGCGGCGAATGGATCGTAGATGTGGACCACGATGGTCTGCCTGATCTGGTGACCGCGGGCTGGATCACAAATGGGCTGTGGTGGTACAAGAACCCCGGTCCGGCGGCCACCAAAGCCGGACAGATGTGGAAGGCGGAGAAGATCACCGACAGCTACGATACGGAAGGCGGCGCATTCGCTGATATCAATGGCGATGGCAAGCCTGATGTTGCGCTTGCGCACTACAACCGCGCGGGCGTCATCTGGGTGGACTTTTCAAAGGACAAGCCTGCCGTGCATCATTTGGGCGGACGCGAACAGGACGGCCACGGCATCGGCATTGCGGACGTCAATGGCGATGGCAAACCGGATGTTCTCACCACACATGGATGGTTTGAGCAGATCAATGCAGACAAAGACGAGTGGAAATGGCATGGCGACTGGGACCTGGGCGATACGGGTTTTCCGATTCTTGGCCATGACGTAAACCATGACGGCAAGCTGGACCTGATTTATGGACAGGGGCACAGCTATGGCCTCTACTGGCTGGAGCAGGCTGGTACTCCCGCCCATCCGCTATGGATCAGGCATACGATTGACGAGTCGTTCTCGCAATCGCACGCGCTTGCATTGAGTGATATTGATGGCGACGGTCAGCCGGAACTCATCACCGGAAAACGGTATCGTGGGCACTCGGGCAATGATCCTGGATCGTATGATCCGGTTGTGGTGTATGCCTATAAGCTGCCCACAAGAGAGCAACT
Organism: Pseudacidobacterium sp.; assembly: GCA_035653455.1. Lineage (GTDB taxonomy): Bacteria > Acidobacteriota > Terriglobia > Terriglobales > Acidobacteriaceae > Pseudacidobacterium. The sequence goes on from DASRBV010000300.1 coordinate 1,451, forward strand.
GGCGGCGGCAAAGGCCCATGCCGGAAAAACGGCCACATTTTCGCACGCCAAAGGCATCGGGGACACGATGCGCGTCTCTGCTCCGGAGGCGGACCCGGTCTTTACGCGGTATGCGCTCTCAGTCAACGGGACAGCGAGCGCGGGCACGCAGTTCATTGTCGCGGACCTGGATGGAGATGGCGACCTGGACATTGCCAGCGCCGGAAAACTCGGTGTGCATGTGCTGGAGAACCTGAAGATCAACAAGGTGCCCAAGGACGTGCGTGAAGAAACACAACCGCTCAACCGCAAGTGGCCGTTCCCTGGAGAAGGTCCTGAGGTCGAGCAGGAAGACGGTCCGCAATAGCAGACGAAGATCAGGGAGGAGGGCCTCCTCCCTGGTTGAAGCGCCAGACAAAAAGCCCGACTGTAGTTGGAAATCCTAACCGTTACGGCCTTTCCGTTGTGGCCAGGTAGACGATTCCAGAGATGATGCTGGTCAGGATGATCCACGCTACCTGATACCAGTAGAAGAAGGGAAAGCCGAACAGCTCCGGACCGCTGCGCGCATAGATTCCTGGAAACATCAGGGCGAGAGCAGGAAGCAGAAGAAGCCAGTACCAGTACGCACGGCGTGATTTCATGCTTTGGATTCTATACCGGATACAAAGAGGCCGTCCTCTGCCGGATACCACAGATGTTTGCCTTTCACTCGCGCGAAAGACGTCAATTTGTGTGGTTCGCGGCGGCCATGGCCTTTCGCATCGTAATAGATGTCCTCGACTTCGAGGCCCCGCACCAGCAGCGCATCGGCTACGAGCGAGCGATGACAGCGCCATGGAACGGCCTCTGCGCACATGATGGCTGTATGCTCATGCGGGCCCGCTTTTAACAGCTCATCGAGGGCGGTGGCAAATTCCCGTGTCTGCATGTAGTCGGCATACCCGCGAAAACTGGCGTTCCGCCAGCCTGTGTTGATGGAATCTTTCTGTACGTGACGTAGTCCGCCGAGAGACTTCTGCCAATCATACTGAATGCCGGCTTTTTGCAGAGATTTCTCCAGATTTTCCTGCGCAAACTGAGGGTTGTGGCGCGATCTGGGGATTGTGCGGATGTCCACCAGCCGCTTTACTCCGTTGTCTTTGAGGATGGCCAGAAAAGTTTCGATCGGAAGCGTTGAATGGCCGATGGTCAACATTTCTCAGGAATGTTTCGAACAAACCAGTATATGTTTTTGCCTGCCGGCATAGAAGTATTTGTATCAGGTGCGCGGTCACACAGTTGTAATGTCAGGCGGGGAGGATGCAGAATACACTCGCAGATATGCTACGACTTTCTGCGTTCTTTCTTGCTGCTTTGATTGCTTCGGCTTCCAACCCGCAGACCATCCTGGTGCATGGGCATCGCG
>DASRBV010000301.1:0-2778 GCA_035653455.1 Pseudacidobacterium sp.
GCGGAACTGGTCGGTGGTGGCCGCGCCGAAGTCTACATCGCCCAGATAGCGGGTGGTGCGGGCCCATTCGCCGTGGTTCCAGGGGCCGAGGACGAGGAAGACTTCGTGCTGCGTGTCATGCGGCTTGAGGGCGGCGTATTCGGCCTGCGGTCCCCACATGTCTTCCTGGTCCCACCATCCGCCGACTTCGAGTGTGGGCATATTGACTTTGGTCAGGTGTTTTTCGACAGCGCGCGCCTGCCAATATCGGTCATAGGCAGGGTGGTCAAAGAAGGCCTTCCAGGTGGGCAGAATGCCGACGTTGGCTTTTTTGACGGCCCCGGCGAAGGAGCCTGCCTGCAGGAAATAATCGTAGGCGTCTTCATTGAGTTTGCTGAAGGCGTTTTCCTTGCTGGTCTCAAGGCCGATGGCGTAGTCGTATCCGTAGGTCTGGCGGAAGGCGCCGTTATGGAAGAAGTCGTCTCCCATCCAGATGTCGGTCATGGGGGCCTGCGGTGAGATGGCCTTCACGGCGGGGTGTGGATCAATACCGGATTCGATGGCGAGGAAGCCGGGGTAGGAGATGCCCAGGACGCCGACGCGTCCATTATTGTTGGGAATGTTTTTGATGAGCCATGCGACGGTGTCGTATGCGTCGGTGGTTTCGTCAATCCAGTTTTCGTTGGGCGAGTTGGGGTCGTGATGGTCTGCGATGGGGCGGTTCATCAGGAATTGGCCTTCGGAACCATAGCGGCCGCGGATGTCTTCCATCACGAAGATGTAGCCACTGGCGGCGAGTTCCGTGTAGCGGGAGTTGATGGAGTCAGAGGTTGAGCCATCTACTCCGTAGGGTGTTCGCTGCATCAGGAACGGCAGCGGCTGGGTTGTGTCCGTGGGACGCAGAATGACGGCGTGCAGGCGGACACCGTCGCGCATAGGAACCATGACTTCTTCGCGGCTGTAGGGGCGGAAGTGGTTGTGCTGGGGCTGGCCGTTGATGTGGGTGGCGGTGGATTCTTCCTTACCGTGTGGGCCTTCTGTGATGCGATGGACGCCAATGACTTTGCCGCCCTCAATGGTAAAGATGTAGCGCTCACTGTTGCCTTCATTTGCGAATGTATTTTGCGAAACGGCATGGAGCGGAGTGTGCGCGATGCGAGCAGACTCGAGCGCAAGCTGATTGCCTTCGCGGAAGAAGGAGTAGATGATCTCAGGTTCGGCGTTGTCGCGGTACTGGCCAACATACTTGTCGAGCGATTGTGCGCAGGCGACAGAAGCACAAAGCGCAAGGACGAGAGTCATAGGGGCGAGAGAACGGCGCAACAGGCGAGGGGCAATCGAATCCATAAAGAAAAAACATAGCAGAATGAATTGGATCGCGGTGCTCTTTTGATGGTGGAAGAAGGCTGTCTTCGCCTCTATATACATCCCGTCGGGTGGAATCGGGAGTCTAATAACTGGGCTGTAAAACTTTCATTTTCAGCGAGGTGCCGAGCATGCGCCGTCAAGGCATTGTTCTACTCGTTTGTATGCTTCTGACTGCCTGCAACCGCAATGAAAACAGAAATACCAATGGTGCTTCAGAAGGGCGAATGGCCCCGGGGCAGAACATTGCCGGGCACATAGAGCCTGCGGGCAATATTGTTTCTTATGCGGACACGGTGGACCGCGTTGCTCCCGCGGTGGTGACGGTGCGTTCGGCAAAACGGGTACGCGCGCCGCAGCAGTTTCCTTTTATGAACGATCCTTTCTTTAACTGGCTGTTTGGCGGAGGGCCGCAGAGTTTTGGTGGACAGCGTCCGCCCGTTGCGGAAGAGCATGCACTGGGATCCGGCGTGATTGTGCGTCCGGATGGCTACATTCTTACCAACGACCACGTGATTGATGGCGCAGAAGAAATCAGCGTAGACCTGGTGGACCGCAGGACATTCAAGGCGAAGCTGGTGGGGGCCGACAAGCCGAGCGACCTGGCCGTGCTGAAAATTGAGGCGAACAACCTTCCTGTTCTGCCTCTGGGAAATTCCGACCAGGTGCGCGTGGGCGACGTTTGTCTGGCTGTTGGCAATCCGCTAGGCATAGGAGAGACGGTCACGGCGGGAATTATCAGTGCCAAGGGACGCCAGACGGACCTGAGCGATGGCAGTTTCGAAGATTTTCTGCAGACGGATGCGCCCATCAATCAGGGCAATTCGGGCGGCGCGCTGGTGAATACGCGCGGCGAGCTGATTGGCATCAACTCGCAGATTCTATCGCCCAACGGCGGCAATATCGGCATTGGGTTTGCTATTCCATCGAACATGGCGAAGACGGTGATGGAGCAACTGATTGCACACGGCAAAGTTTCGCGTGGTCAACTTGGCGTCACGGTGCAATACATTAACTCTGATCTGGCGGCCAGTCTTGGGCTCAAGCAGGTGCAGGGTGTGCTGGTGAGCAGTGTGCAGGCGGGTGGTCCGGCGGACAAGGCGGGAATCAAGCAGGGAGATGTCATTCTTCAATTCAATGGCACAGCAGTCAATGATGTGAACACGCTGCGAAATGAGGTGGCATCTGCCGGAGCAGGCGCCGATGTTACGCTCACGATTCTGCGCGATGGCAAACAGCAGCAGATTCGCGTGAAGTTGGGCGAGTTCAACCCGAATGCGACGGCGTCCATGCAGCGCGGTGGAGAAGGCCGCGGAGCACCATCTGGACGGCTCGGCATTCAGGTCACGCCGGTCACGCCGGATGTGGCCAGCCAGCTTGGTATTCCGCGCAACACGCAGGGACTGGCGGTGATTGCGGTGGACCCATCTGGTC
>DASRBV010000302.1:0-2059 GCA_035653455.1 Pseudacidobacterium sp.
GCGCATTTCGATTGGTGGCGGAGGCACGGACCTTCCCTCGTATTACCGCGAATTTGGCGGATTCGTGATTTCGGCGGCAATCAATAAATATGTCTACATCACCATTAACAAGAGCTTCCTGCCGGGATATTTTCTGAAATATTCCGAAACGGAGCACGCGCAGAGCTATGAAGAGATACGGCATCCTCTCTTTCGTGAAGCGCTGACGCTGCACGAAGCGCCGCAGCCGCTGGAGATTGTCAGCATTGCTGATGTTCCTGCAGGTACAGGGCTTGGTTCTTCCGGAACATTTACGGTTGGGTTGCTCCATGCTTTGTACGCGTGGCAACGAAAGCGCGTCACAGCCGAAAAACTTGCGCGTGAAGCCATCGCGATTGAAATGGACCGGCTGCAGGAACCTGTCGGCAAGCAGGACCAGTACATTGCTGCCTATGGAGGGTTGCTGTGCCAGGAGTATCACTCAGATGATTCGGTGCAGGTCTACCCCTTAAGGCTTAGTGATGCAACGCTGCGGGAATTGCGCGACTCGCTGATGCTTTTCTTTGTAGGGCAGACGCGCTGCGCCTCCAGCCTGCTGGACACCCAGAAGAAACGCTCAGAGCAGCGGGACCAGGCCATGCTCGAAAGCCTGCATTTTGCGCGGCAACTGGGGCACGAGATCCGGAGCGTCCTCGAAGACGGTCACGTGGGCGAGTTCGGCAGGCTGATGCACGAACATTGGCTACGGAAGCGCGAGCGCTCCAAAGGTATGACAAGTGAACGCGTAGACGGACTGTATGAAATTGCGCGCAAGCGCGGCGGCGCGACCGGAGGGAAGCTGGTAGGTGCGGGAGGCAGCGGATTTCTGCTGCTGCACACGCAGGACCGCAACCGGCTTCGCTCGGCCATGATGGAAGCCGGTGCCAGCGAAATGGAATTCAGCTTTGATTTTGACGGCTCCGTTGTCATGATGCGGAACATCTGAAAGTGAGAAGACATGAGCACAGCGCCAAGCCCGATTGTTGACCTGCGCGGCGCGCGCGAGGAGGGCATATCTTTAGGGACGGTGTTTACCGTGTTGAAGCAGAGGCGACGCGCTTTCTATGCGGTATTGGCCTGTTTTCTCCTGTTGGCCACTTTGTATTGCGCACTGGCCACGCCGCGCTATCAGGCTTCAGGTCAGGTTCAGATACAAAAGGAGAACATCGGCTCCTTTGGCCTGGATGAAAGCGTGATGGGCGATGCCGCCGGGCAGGCATCTGACGCGCTTGATTACAACGTGACATTGCAAACAGAAGCGAACATTTTGTCGTCGGACACGCTGGCGTTGCAGGTCATCAAAGAACTCCATCTGGAAACAACACAGGACTTTTTTCCTCCCCAAAAAAGCAGTGCATTGCACAGAGCATTGTTCTGGAAAAAACCACTCGAGCCTTTAAATGTTCCGCTGGAGCAGGCCCCAGACCGCCGCTATGTCGCACTGAAGATTTTTGCTTCCCATCTGAAGATTGAGCCGGTAACCGGGACGCGGCTCATTGATGTGCGCTATTCCAACCCCGATCCGAAGCTCGCTGCTGACGTGGTCAACCACCTGATCAGTGCGTTGATGGAGTACTCCTATCAGTCGCGGTTTTCGGCGACAGCGCAGGCGTCCAACTGGCTCTCTGCGCAATTGGATGATCTGCGCAGGCAGACCGAGGGCCTGCAATCAAAGGCCATGAAGCTTGAGCGCGACACCGGAACATATGGCGAAGATGAGTCGCACAATGTAGTGCTCGCACGCCTGGAAGAGCTGAACCAGGCGCTGGCCGGGGCCGAAGCAAACCGCATCCTGAAGGAATCCATTTATCGCGTCGCCAGCAGTGGCGATCCCGAACTGATTTCGGGCCTGGCAGGAAACACCGCAGGCGCTGCGCCTTCGATGGCGAATTCTCTGGGACTGATTCAAAACCTTCGCGCACAGGAAGCAAGCATCAAAGCAGAGCTTGACCAGGACAAGGTGCGCTATGGACCGAACTATCCGCGAATTGCAGAATTACAGGCCGAGCTGAACAGTGTGGAAAGGGCTGTACGCGACGAA
>DASRBV010000303.1:0-20682 GCA_035653455.1 Pseudacidobacterium sp.
ATCAAGCTCAAGGTCCCGGATGAAGCTGAGACTGGGCCAGTGCGCGTGCTGCAGAATGGCGCCCAGAGCAACGATGCCCGTGTGCTGGTGGCCGGGATGATTGCTACAGATTTGCATATTGTGGCGAATCCGGCCGTAGACCGTGAGGGAAACATCTATGCCACGCTTTCTGGTCCGCGCGGGCAGAGCACTCCGGTTTCGGTTTTCCGCATTGGTGCGGATGGCGAAATGAGGCCGTTTGTCACCGGAATCATGAACGCGACCGGGCTGGCGGTGGACCCTGAAGGCTTTCTCTATGTCTCGTCGCGGAACGATGGGGTTGTGTACCGAGTTTCGCCGAACGGCATTTATACGCAATTTGCCGAGGGCATGGGGATCGCCACGGGAATTGCATTTGACAGCGACCAAAACCTGTTTGTTGGCGACCGAAGCGGCACAATCTTCAAAATTGCTCCGGACCGCCAGATTTTTGTCTTTGCCACGCTGGAGCCGAGCGTTTCTGCTTATCATCTCGCCTTTGGGCCGGATGAAACGCTTTACGTTACCGGCCCGACAACGTCAAGTTATGACTGCATCCACGCGATCGACCGCGATGGGAACACGACGGTCTTCTTTCGCGGGCTGGGACGACCACAGGGCCTGGCGTTCGACATCAGCGGAAACCTTTACGTAGCGGCATCCTGGCAAGGAAAGCGCGGTGTGGTGCGGATTACGCCTGACCGCGAGGCTTCGCTGGCCATTGCCGGAACAGGAATTGTGGGTCTGGCGTTTGCTCCTGGCGGTGACCTGATTCTGGCAACGAACACGGCCATGTATCATTTAGCTTTGGGAGTGGAAGGGCTGCGGCCTTTCTGAGTCCTTGACCCCTGCCTGCTCATGAAATGCGAGATTATTGCTATTGGTTCTGAACTGCTCACCCCCTGGCGGCAGGACACGAACTCTCTCTACCTGACGGAACGCCTGAACGAAATCGGTGTGCTCGTCGCTTTTAAGACCATTGTTGGCGACCGTCGGAAGGACCTAACCAACGCCATCCGCACGGCGCTGGGACGGGCAGACATCGTAATTACGATGGGCGGCATTGGTCCCACGGAAGATGACCTGACGCGCGAAGCCTGGGCCGACGCTCTGGAAGTCAAACTCAAGCGGAATGGTGATCTTGTGGGCCAGCTTTACGCACGCGCAGCGGAGCGGCGCTGGACGCTGACGGAAAACAATCTGAAGCAGGCCGACATGCTGGAAGGCGCAGAGGTGCTTGAGAATCCGCATGGGAGTGCGCCCGGGCAATGGCTGGACACGGTATTTGCGGGACATCGCAAGCTGGGCATGTTGTTGCCGGGGCCTCCGAGAGAAATCAAGCCAATGTTTGACGAGCAGTGTATGCCGCGCCTGCGGAGTATTCTGCCAGTACGCCACATTGCTACGCGCACGCTGAAGGCCGCCATGATCGGCGAGTCGCTTTGCGATTCGCGCATCGCCCCGATTTATACGCAATATCCCGACGTGGAGACGACAATTCTAGCGGGCGCCGGGGACATTCAGATAACGCTGATGTGCCGCCACTCCCTGCCGGAACGTGCCCAGGCACGCGTAGATGAGCTGGCCAGCAGGATTGAAGAAGAGCTGGATGATTTCGTCTACTCCTCACAGAACGAATCGCTGGAGCAGATTGTTCTTTATTATCTGGAGATGCGTGGCGCGACCCTCTCGGTCGCGGAAAGCTGCACGGGAGGAATGATGGCGCAGCGGCTGACCAGCATCAGTGGAAGCTCGCGTTCGTTTGTAGGCGGCGCTGTAGTCTACAGCAACGAGCTGAAGACAGAGTTTGCCGGAGTCCAGGAAGAGTTGATTGACAGGCGCGGTGCCGTGAGCAAGGAAGTTGCCGCAGCACTGGCGGACGGCATTCGACGGCGATGCTCAAGTACTTATGGCGTGGGAATTACAGGCATAGCCGGTCCAACCGGGGGAACAGAAGAGAAGCCTGTGGGGCTGGTGTACATCGCGTTAAGCGATGGCGCGCAGACTGAAGTCATCGAGAAGATCTTTGCGGGCGACCGTGAGCGCATCCGTTATTATGCCACCCAGCAGGCACTCGACATGGTACGCCGCAAGCTGATGTAGCTGCTACACTCAGAATCGCAATGCTAGTCGTTCCATACCTTGTAATTGCGTTGATCTCGTATCTGCTGGGTTCTGTCCCTTTCGGATATGTGTTCGTGCGGGTCTTTCGTAAGGAAGACATTCGCGCGAAGGGAAGCGGCAATATTGGCGCTACCAATGTCATCCGTTCCGGCGCGAAAGGCCTGGGCGCGCTCACATTTCTGCTGGATGCGCTGAAGGGTGCCTTTGCTGTTCTGGCCGCGCGGTGTTTCTTCCCTTCTGTTCCTGCGCAGAATGCAGCGGCACTTGCCGCATTCTTTGCCATTCTTGGACATATCTTTCCGGTGTGGCTGCGCTTTAAGGGCGGCAAAGGGGTGGCGACGGCGCTGGGAGTCTTTCTTGCGCTTGCATGGATTCCCGCACTGGCCGGACTTGGGGTATTCATCATCGTCTTTGCGGCATTTCGTTATGTCTCTCTTGCCTCGATTTTTGCCGCGGCAGCATTTCCGGTGTTTGCGTTTCTGTTGCCACATCAGCCGCCCTATAACACGTGGATGATTGCCGTCATCCTGATTGTGCCGGTCATCGTGATTGCGAAACACCATCAGAACATCTACCGTTTGCTGCACGGCACTGAATATCGCTTTGGAAAATCGAAGGAAGCCGCTGCATGAGCCGCATTGCTGTGATGGGCAGCGGGGCATGGGGCACTGCGATTGCGCTGAGTCTGGCGAAGCGCGGCGGACACGAAATTACGCTCTGGTCCCATGCGCCGGAAGTGAGCGAGGCCATTCGAGAGCGCGGCGAGAACTCTATTTTTCTGCCTGGATTTCCAGTGCCCGGGAACGTTCGCGCTACTTCAGGCATTCAAGAGGCGCTGCGTGGGGCGGAGATCATCATCAGCGTAATGCCGTCGCACCATGTGCGCGCAAGTTATGTGCAGTTTGCGCCGCATCTCAGGCCTGGGCAGGTTCTTGTGAGTGCCACAAAGGGCGTTGAGGATGAATCGCTGCTGCGCATGAGTGAAGTGATTACTGGTGTGCTGCGCGGCTTCGATTTGCAGTTGCCGCTTGGGGTCCTTAGCGGACCGTCGTTTGCGCAGGAAGTAGCGGCGGGTTTGCCGGCCGCGGTTACGATTGCTTCGCAGGATGTTGACCTGGCATCGCGGATCCAGCGCGAGTTCGGGAGCCAGACACTGCGCCTTTATACGAACGATGACGTGGTGGGCGTGGAACTGGGCGGGGCCTTGAAGAACGTCATTGCGATTGCGGCAGGAATCGCTGCAGGGCTTGGTCTTGGACACAACAGCGTTGCCGCGCTCATTACCCGGGGTATTGCAGAGACGACCCGTCTTGCTGTTGCCTGTGGCGGCCGACGCGAGACACTGGCAGGACTCTCGGGGATTGGCGATCTCGTGCTTACCTGCACCGGTGCTCTCTCGCGAAACCGTACCGTCGGCATCGAATTAGGAAGAGGCCGCAGACTTCCGGAGATCCTTGCGGGACTGCATGGCAAGGTTGCCGAGGGTGTGCGTACAACATCAGCGGCGCTGGGCCTGGCACGGCGCTATGGAGTAGAGATGCCCATTACCGAGCAGGTTGCCGCGATCCTGAATGAAGAAAAATCACCGCAGAATGCGATGCGCGAGCTGATGGCCCGTCCTGGGCGCGACGAATAGATTGCTACACTTGAAGCAGCGGTATTTTCCATGATTCAAACACTCTTTGGCAGCCTGAAAGAGGCTGAGGAACCGGAAAAGAAAAGTATCTTCGACCGGATGAAGCAGGCGGTCACGCGCACCCGCGAAAGCCTGAGCGAACGGATCGAGAGCGTCATGGCGATGACGCGCGAGGTAGACGAATCGGCGCTTGAAGAGCTGGAGATGAGTTTGCTTGCCTCAGATCTAGGTGTCACAACGACGATGGAGATCCTTGATAACCTGCGCGAGCGGGCAAAGCGGCAGCAGATACGCGATGGCGCGGAGCTGAAGTCGCTGTTGAAGGAGCAGATCAAGGGCATTCTGGATGAGCAGCAACGCCCGGCGCCGTTTGTTCCTGCGCCTCCTGCGGTCATCATGATGGTGGGTGTGAATGGCACCGGCAAGACGACCACCAGCGGCAAGCTGGCTGCGTTTTTTCGCGCGCAAGGGAAAACGGTGTTGCTTTGTGCAGCGGACACTTTTCGCGCAGCAGCGATCGAACAACTGGAGGTCTGGAGCCAGCGCAGCAGTGTGGAAATGATTAAAGGCCGTCAAGGGGGGGATCCGTCCGCAGTGCTGTTTGACGCATTGCAGGCTGCGAAGGCGCGAGGAAATGATTTTCTGATTGTAGACACCGCTGGCCGCCTGCATACGAAAGGCGGCCTGATGGCGGAACTGGACAAGATGCGCCGCACGACGCAACGAATTATTCCCGATGCTCCGCATGAAGTGCTGCTGGTGATGGACGCGACCACGGGGCAGAATGGATTGCAGCAGGCGCGACTGTTTACAGAGTCCGCGGGGGTGACAGGCATCGTGCTTACAAAGCTTGATGGCACGGCAAAGGGCGGCATCGCCGTTGCAATTGCGCGGGAACTGAAGCTGCCTGTGCGTTATGTAGGTGTGGGAGAGAAGCTCGAAGATATTCTGCCTTTCGATAGCAGCGCTTTTGTGGATTCGTTGCTGGGAGCCTGATTCACATGCAAGATGACATCCGCTGGATGAAGCGTGCGCTTGCCTTGGCGCAGCAGTCCGTTGGGGTGTCCTCACCGAACCCAGCCGTGGGGTGCGTTCTTGTGCAGAGTGATGGGAGCGTGGTGGGGGAAGGCTTTCATAAATATGAGGAATTCGACCACGCGGAAATTGTTGCTCTGAAACAAGCCGGCGAAAAAGCGCGTGGAGCAACTGCTTACGTAACCCTGGAGCCCTGTTCTCATCGTGGACGGACTGGGCCGTGCGCCGATGCATTGATCCACGCTGGTATTGCGCGAGTCGTTGCAGCGACGGGAGACCCGAATCCGGCGGTGAATGGACAGGGAATCGAAAAGTTGCGTAAGGCCGGTATTCCTGTAGATGTTGGAGTGCTTTGCGATGAGGCCCGCGCAATCAATGATGGTTTTGCGAAGTACATCCGCACCGGGCTGCCGTTCGTCACGCTCAAGGCCGGCGTCTCGCTTGATGGCCGTATTGCGCCCGCGCCGGGAAGCCAGAAAGCCGGGAAGCCGTATTACATCACCAGCGAAATGTCGCGCTTTCAGGTCCAGCAGATGCGCCATGCCTGCGATGCGATCATTACAGGCATTGGGACGGTGCTTGCAGACGATCCGCAATTGACAGATCGCAGCGGATGCCTGCGCCGTCAGCCGCTGCTTCGCGTGGTACTCGATTCATCGCTGCGGCTCTTACTCAATTCAAAGCTGGTACAGACGGCGAAGGAGGATGTGCTGGTGTTTTGCACATCTGCTGCGCCTGCTCAAAAACAGCGCGAACTGGAGGCACGCGGCGTTCGTGTTGAACAAGTTCCTGAATGCGAAAGACGTGTTTCTTTGGAGCACGTCCTCAGACGATTGGGAGAGTTGCAGGTATTAAGCGCCATGCTGGAAGGTGGAGCACAGCTAAACACCGCGGCCATGCAAGCACAGATCGCAGACAAGCTCTGCTTCTTTTATGCTCCGCAGCTTTTAGGCGAGAATGCGGTTCCCTTGTTTGCAGGAAGTGCGAGAATTCAACCGGAGATGCAGCGCATCTCGTGGAAAGCGATAGGAAATGATGCGCTGTTTGAGGCATATCTGCGCGATCCGTGGAAGTAGGAGACATTTATGTTTACCGGACTGATTGAAGCGACGGGAAAAATTCTCAGTATCGAAGAGCGCGCGGGTACGAAGCGCATTGCGGTTTCTGCGCCGGGAATTGCCGGGCGTCTGCGCACAGGTGATTCGGTGGCAGTAAGTGGCACGTGCCTGACGGCGCTCGATATTTCTGAAGAGCCACCCGTGTTTCACGCTGACCTTGCGGCAGAGACTGTAGAGCGGACTTCTCTTGCAAGGTTGAAACCAGGGGCGGTTGTGAATCTTGAATTGCCTACGCCTTCGGGGACTCCGCTGGGTGGGCATGTGGTGCAGGGGCATGTGGACGCGACCGGGACGCTGCTTGCGCTGGAACCGGTTTCTCCCGGCGGCGATCCAGCGGCAACAGACTGGTGGCTGCGTATTTCTGTTCCGGAAGGCGTGGCCCGGTATGTGGTTGAAAAAGGCTCGATTGCGATTGAGGGCATTAGTCTTACCGTTGCAAAGTTCGATGGCAGGACGCTGACCATCGCCATCATTCCACACACCTATGCGCATACAAATCTGCATACGCTTCAGCCAGGCGACCCTGTGAACCTGGAGGCTGACGTGATGCTAAAGTTCTTTGAGCAGCGGCGGCAGCAGGAGGAAGAAGCCGGGTTTGAGCTGACGCTCGAATATCTGATTGCAAACGGGTACTGACAGCCAGACGTTGTTGCATTCTTTCTTTGTTTTAGTCCGGTCTTTCTTTCCAGTGTAGACTCAAGACGTGCAGGTGCAGAGGCCCTGGTGGCCCCTGTTAAACGGGAAGCCGGTGGGAATCCGGCACTGTCCCGCAGCGGTGATGGGAGCGAAAGGCGCATGGCTGCGAAAGCCAGGCACTGTTCAATGATGAATGGGAAGCCGCGCTGAGTAGATGGCCCAAAGTCCGAATACCGGCCTGTGCAAGCGCCATCCTGTGCGTATACTCGTCAGACGGCCTCGGGGAATGGGCCTTGCTGACCTTGGTCCCTGCGCGCAGATGGTTCCATTTTTTGACCGGAAAGGGAACCACTCTTTATGTCTCTGAAAACTGCAAATCTGGGCTATTCGCGCATGGGAGCGCACCGTGAGCTGAAGTTTGCGCTCGAGTCTCACTGGCAAGGTAAAAGCGATGAAGAGGCCTTACTTCATGTCGCAGATACCCTGAAGCACAATCATTGGTCCACACAGCAGCAAGCGGGAATCCAGTTCATCCCATGCAATGACTTTTCTCTTTACGATCATGTGCTGGACATGCTGGTTGCGCTGGGGGCCACACCTGTTCGCTTTGGCGATGGCGAGGTGACGCTGCAACGCTATTTCGATATGGCGCGTAACAGTCAGCAACAACCTCCCATGGAAATGACGAAATGGCTGGATACAAATTATCACTATCTGGTCCCCGAATGGTCGAACAACCTTACCTGGAAAACGGACCCGGCAAAGCTGCTGCATGAGCTGGCGGCAGGCAGGGAACATGAGCTGCATCTCCGGCCTGTGCTGATTGGGCCTCTCTCTCTTTTGTTGCTGGGCAAATCTGTAGATGGTACAGACCCGCTCAAACTGCTGCCTCCAATGCTGGAAAGTTATGCATCGTTGCTTGGTTCCCTTCACGCTGCGGGAGTGGACTGGATCCAGGTAGATGAACCTTATCTTGTAACGGACCTCACACCTGAATATCAGCAGGCCTATCGGACCGCGTATGAGTATCTTGCTGAAAAACCACTGAAGATCATGCTGACCACGTACTTTGGCGGTCTGGGAGAAAATCTGGACCTGACATTTTCTCTGCCGGTAGACGGGGTGCATCTGGACCTGGTGCGTGCGCCGGAACAACTCCCAACGGCATTAGAAGCCATACAGAGTGAGCAGGTGCTCGGTCTGGGCTGTGTGAATGGACGCAATATCTGGGCCGCAGATCTGGACAAGGCCCATGCTCTGGCGCAACGCGCGGTCCACGCTCTGGGTGAAGAGCGCGTTGTGGTTGCACCATCATGCTCTCTGTTGCATGTACCTGTAGATGTGGACGTGGAAGATGCGCTACCGGATGGAATCAGACCGTGGCTGAGTTTTGCCAGGCAGAAACTCGAGGAGGTGCGATGGATTGCCGGTGGTCCACAGATGTTTCCTGAAGTTTTTCTGGAGCGGCGCCGCATTTTGCAGGAACGCGCCCAGGCTGCTTCGGCCCATGTACCCGCTGTGCGCAAAGCGATCGCTGACTTAACAGAAAGGGATTTTCATCGTGCTGCCGCATACCGTGAGCGTGTCGCAACGCAACGCGCCGCTCTTGGGCTGCCGCTTTTTCCAACGACCACCATCGGATCTTTTCCGCAAACAGCGGAGATACGCAAGGTCAGAGCGAAGTGGCGCAAGGGCGAGATGACGACGGCCGAATACGAGGCCTACCTTGAAAACGAAATGGCTGCATGTATCCATACTCAGGAAGAAATCGGATTGGACGTGCTTGTACATGGAGAGTTCGAGCGCAACGATATGGTGGAGTATTTCGGAGAGCAGCTTGCGGGCTTTGCATTTACAAAAAATGGATGGGTGCAAAGTTATGGATCGCGCTGTGTCAAGCCTCCCATCATCTATGGGGACGTGTTCCGGCCAGGGCCGATGACAGTGCGCTGGAGCGCAAAGGCCCAATCACTCACGCAGAGACCTATGAAAGGCATGCTTACCGGGCCTGTCACCATTTTGCAATGGTCGTTTGTGCGGGACGATACTTCGCGCAGAGAGGTCGCCTTCCAGATCGCTCTGGCGCTGCGTAAGGAAGTACAGGACCTCGAAACGGCACAGATACGTGTCATTCAGATAGATGAACCCGCATTGCGGGAAGGGCTGCCTCTGCAACGCGCCGCCTGGAAAGAATATCTTGAGTGGGCTGCCGCGGCCTTCCGGCTGGCAACATCCAGCGTAAAAGATGCCACACAGATCCATACGCACATGTGTTACAGCGAGTTCAACGATATCTTTCCAGCGATCGCAGCACTTGATGCCGATGTCATCTCCATTGAATCCGCCCGCTCCCGTATGGAACTGCTCCAGGCCTTCAGGGAGTCGGGTTATCCTAACGAGATTGGCCCGGGTGTCTACGACATTCATGCCACGCGTGTCCCGGACAAGGCTGAAATCGAAGAATTGCTGCAAAGGGCGCTTGAAGTTGTGTCGCCAGAACAGCTTTGGGTCAATCCGGATTGCGGCCTGAAGACCCGCAACTGGCCTGAGGTCATAGCGGCGCTCAAAAATATGTGTGCCGCGGCGCGCGAATTGCGCCAACAATATGCTGTACTCTCATCGCGATAAATGCTCTTTTCCCTGTCGCCTCCCGGAGCGCGGCAGGGAGAATGGCCCATGCCATCGCTAAGCGGTAGACTGAATCCTGATGTCTTCTGCGAACACCACCCTAGCCCCGGTCTTTCTGCTCGATTCCATGTCGTTTATCTTCCGCGCATACCATGCGATGCAGCGGCAGAGGCCCATGTCCACGCGTACGGGAGTGCCGACCGCAGCAACTTACGTCTTCGTCAATATGCTGAACAAGCTGCGGCGTGACTTCCATCCTGAATATCTGGCAGCGATTTTTGACCCCAGCACTCCAGTCTTTCGTGATGAGCGCGCGAAGACGATGACGACCATCCGCAAGTTCAATATAAAAACGCAGACATTTGATGAAGTGGCCTATGCAGGATACAAGGCGACCCGCACAGAAACACCGCCTGACCTCTTACAGCAGCTACCGTATATCCGGCGAGCACTGGAGGCGTTTCACATTCCTATTCTGCTGGCCGAGGGTTTTGAAGCCGATGATGTGATAGGTACGCTGGCGAACAAGGCCGCAAAAAAGGGGCATCCCGTATTTATTGTCTCGAATGATAAGGACATGCTCCAGCTTGTAAACGATCATGTAAAGGTGCTCAATCCGGTGAAGGACAATCTTGTTCTTGACCGCGCTAAAGTCGAGGAGACGCTAGGTGTGCCTCCAGAGAAGGTAATTGATGTGATGGCGCTGCGCGGAGACACGATTGACAATGTTCCTGGTGCGCCGGGGATCGGTGACAAAGGTTCGGTGGAGCTGATTCAGCAGTTCGGCAGCCTGGAAGCAGCGCTGGACCGGGCATCAGAGGTGAAGCGCAAGACGTATCGTGAATCGCTTGAAAATAACCGCGAGACAATTTTGCTAAGTAAGGAACTGGTAACGATCCATTGCGAGGTGCCGATTGAACTGAATCTGGATGAGATGCGCACGCAGCCGCCGGATGTGAATGCGTGCCGCCAGCTCTTCAGTGAACTGGAATTTACGACGCTGCTGAAGGAGCTTGCTCCGGCTGCCCAGGAGAAGGAAGTCGAGCACATTCTTGAACCCACAAAGGAGCAGATTGCAGAATTTATTGCGATGGCGCGTGCGCAGGGCCTTGCTCTGGCGGTCCCTGAATCTGAACTTGCGGCCATTGCCGAGCAGGTGAGCGAGATGGAGGCCGAATCTGCCGAGGAACAAGAGCCGGAATTAAAGACCATGTCTCTGCTGGACATTGCGGAGCAAGCAGAGAGACCGGATCCAGGAAAACAGGTGTGCAGCATTGGCGTTGCCGCGGAGCCCGACCGCGCGCTGCTGGTCCCGCTCGATGCAGTGAAAGCGTTGCTGGAAGACGCTTCGGTTTCCAAACATGTGCATGACCTGAAGGGCACGATGCGCGCCCTTGAAAACCACGGTGTGGAATTACGCGGTGCACAGGATGACCTGATGCTCTACTCATATCTGGTTAATCCTACACATACCTCACACCGGCTTAGCGATATTGCTGCGCGATTCAGCAATCATCCCTTGCAGGAAACTGGCGAGAAGCAGCTTACGGAAGCGGTCCATGCGATTCATGCGTTGACTCCGATGCTGCGTGAAGAAGTGGACACTCTCAGGACGCGTGAAGTCTACGAGACGATTGATCTGCCACTGGCGCCGGTCCTTTTGCGAATGGAAAAAGCTGGAGTGCGGATTGATTCTGGTGTTCTGCAAGAGATTGGAGAGCGGCTTTCGGTTGAGATCCATCGCATTGGCGAAGAGATTTATCAGCGGTCGGGACATCGCTTCAATATCAATTCGCCAAAGCAGCTTGGCGATGTGCTCTTTAATAAAATGGGGCTTCCCAAGCCTCTGAAATATGGAAAGGGGAAGGTCGTTTCTACAGCGCAGGACGTGCTGGAAGAACTTGCAGAGCACAACGAAGTGCCGCGCATGGTGCTGGAATACCGTCAGCTTACGAAGCTCAAATCGAATTACGTAGATACGCTGCCATTGCTGGCCGATAGCGAAGGCCGCGTGCATACCACGTTTAATCAGGTGGGCACGGCGACTGGGCGGCTTTCTTCAACAAACCCGAATTTGCAGAACATTCCTGTCAAGACTGAGCTTGGGCGCGAGATACGCGCTGCATTTATTGCTGCTCCCGGGCGCGTGCTGATTTCTGCTGACTATTCGCAGATTGAGCTTCGGTTGATGGCGCATTTTTCTGAAGACCCATTGTTGGTGAAGGCGTACCAGACCGGGCAGGACATCCATACACTGACGGCATCTGAAGTCTTTAGTGTCCCTGTAGACAAGATGACCAAGGACATACGCAATCGCGCCAAGGCGGTGAACTTCGGGATTGTGTATGGTATTTCTCCCTTTGGATTGGCGCAGCAGCTTGGAATTGATCAGCATGAGGCGCGGCTTTATATTGAGACCTACTTTGCGCGCTATCAGGGGGTGCGGGCCTACATTGACCGCGTGCTCGAAGATGTGCGGCGCGAGCAGCGTGTTCGCACACTCTTTGGGCGGGTGCGGCCTATTCCAGACATTCAGAGCCGGAACGCCAATCTGCGCGGCTTCGCAGAGCGCACGGCGATTAACACTCCTTTGCAGGGGACGGCTGCCGATTTGATCAAGCTGGCAATGATCCGCATAGAACGCAAACTTACAGAGAAGAAGCTGAAGGCAGTCATGACGCTTCAGGTGCACGATGAGCTTCTCTTTGATGTTCCGGAAGATGAAGCTGATGGGGTACTCGCATTGGTGAAACAGGAGATGGAGCACGTCATTGAGCTGAAAGTTCCGGTTGTTGCAGAGTGTGGCGTTGGATTGAACTGGAGAGACCTGAAGTGAGATTGTCCTGGCTGGTCAAAATCTTAACAGTATTGATTAAACCCTTACATCACCAAGATTCTTCCTGTCTGCGGTCGCTATAGACTTACGGGTACTGTCAGACTTGGTCTGATGCGTATCTGTGATACATAAACAGAGAGCGAGGAAGATTTTTGGATTATCACGCCTACTATGCTGTTGGCAGCAGCGTCCTCAACAGCAGGAACAATAAAACGCCAGCGAAGAAAACCAGTGCCATGCGAATGCCTGGTTCGCGATTGACCTCCGGAACCAGATCGGTCGCTGCGACGTAGATGGCGACTCCAGCAGAAAGTGGCAGGCCAGCTTCTACCCAGGAAGGAAGGACATTGATGAGGGCCACGCCCAGCAGCGTGGCGGTTGCCAATACAGCGGCGGCAACAACGGCAGTGCTGCGGCTGCGTCCTGACGCCATCATGACGGAGGCGACGGTGAATCCCTCCGGGACCTTGTGCAGAAAAATGGCAATAAAGATCAACCACCCCAGCGTGGCGGACAGTACAAAACCAGAGGCAATCGCAATGCCATCAAAGAGTGCATGCACGGCCAGTCCGGCGAGAACCGAGTAGCTGGTGCGGGCGGAAAGAAACTCGTCGTGATGGGTCTCTTCACCAAAATGGAAGTGTGGGACGATGGTGTGTTCCAGCAGATGGACGATGCAATAGCCAACAAGCACCAATAACGGGGCCCATCGCACTGAGAAGTTCATGCTTTCAGGAAGCATTTCAAGAAATGCTACAGCAAGCATGAATCCGGCCCCTAACGCCACGAAATAGCGAAGATAGCGCTTTTCCCAATTGGAGCGCACCAGGACCAGGCCGCCGAAAATATCGGCAACTGCGGCAAAGGAACCGAGAATGAACGAAAGCAGTCTCATGCTTAATAAAATGGCAATTCTTCATCATACCTGTTGCAAAGCCCAGTGCCGTCTCGCGCGGGGAGTTGAGAAGAAAAGCCCATAGCAGAGACACTTTTTGCGGAGTAGCATCAGTCTCCAAATCGCACGGCCATTCCCCGCGTGAGGTGCAATACCCATGCCCGAAATCAAGCGGTTCCTGAAAAATGAAAGAAAACATCTGTTGCACGTAGCGTTTGAACTTGGTCAGCGTTGCAAGGTGGACATCCTGCCCCGGCACTTCTATTCAGAGATACCGGACATTCACGACCTGAAAAACTCCAGGCAATGGAGAGCGCCCCGAAGTTTTTACGGCATTCCGTGCGATATGGATGCACAGGTGGACTGGGTAGAGCAGTGCACCAGGAATTTCCGGGACAAGCTTCAGAACTTCGATCTCCATAAGAGAGCATTGCAGTTGAATGGCATGGATACAGGTTTCGGGCAAGTCGAAGCGGATTTTCTGTACTGTTTTGTGCGTCGCATGCGGCCAGCCCGTATTCTTCAGGTAGGTTGCGGGGTCTCCACTGCGGTCTGTCTGTTTGCCGCGGAGGACGAAGGCTATACCCCCGAAATCATATGCATCGAACCTTATCCTGACGAATTTTTGAAGGGCCAGGCACAGGCCGGGCGTATACAACTGGTAGATAAAAAGTTGCAGGACGTGGGCTTTATGTGCGCCGAGTGGCTGTCAGCGGGGGATTTTTTCTTTGTTGATTCCAGCCACACCCTGGCGCCGGCCGGGGAAGTGAACGTCATTGTCCTTGAAATGTTGCCCAGGCTTGCGAAAGGCGTATATATCCATTTTCACGACATATATTTTCCGTATGATTATTCGCCGGTTACGCTTTCCGGAGCGCTGTTTTTCCCGCACGAAACGGCATTGCTGTATGCGTTCCTTTTGATGAATCCAGGGTTTGAGATGATGGCGTCACTGGCTATGCTGCACCACCTGCGCCGGAACGACCTGCTACGGTTCTTCCCGGAGATGAAGCCAAAAGAATTCACCGATGGGCTTGGAATTACAGACGGGCATTTCCCCTGTTCTATTTATCTGCACCGCTGTGCTTAGAGCGTTTTCGACTCACTTGTTCACATCTCTGGCATCCTGCATTCAGTAGACAGCAGAATCGAAAACGCTGTAGGTGGCCAGCAGTGCAGAACGTTTTAACTGCTGACTCCTGAACCTGCCAGCTCTGCGACGCGCGTGTGGACGATGCGTCCTTCATGCGTAACCAGAGCTTCGCGGATGATTTCATCCTCAAGATTGAGCGTGATTTTTCCTTCATTCATCAGCAGCTTTGCTACTGCAGCTACGTTAGCAGAAAACATCTGGCTGGCATGATTAGGAATGCTTGCCGGCAGGTTGACCGGGCCGAGAATCGTCACATCGTTGTGGACGACGGTTTCGCCGGCCTTTGTCATCTCGCAGTTGCCGCCGCGTTCGGCAGCAATATCCACGATGACAGAGCCGGGCTGCATGGCAGAGACCATTTCAGCGGTAATGAGCACGGGCGACTTGCGTCCGGGGACAGCGGCGGTAGTGATGACGACGTCCTGTTCGCGCAGCACTTCGGTGAGTTGCTCGCGCTGCTTGCGGTAGAAGTCTTCGCCGAGGGCCTTGGCGTATCCACTTTTATCTTCCGCCGCCTGCGCTTCCACGTCCAGGACGACAAATTTAGCGCCGACGCTTTCAACCTGTTCCTTGACGGCTGCGCGCACGTCATAGGCGCTTACAACAGCGCCGAGGCGGCGGGCGGTAGCGATGGCCTGGAGTCCGGCTACGCCTGCACCGAGGATGAAAACTTTTGCGGGAGTGATGGTCCCGGCGGCAGTCATAAGAAGAGGAAACATCTTGGGCAAGTGTGTTGCCGCGAGCAGGACAGCGCGGTATCCGGCAATGGTGGCCATCGAGGAGAGCGCGTCCATGCTTTGCGCGCGAGTGATGCGCGGGATGAGTTCAAGGGCCAACAGAGAGACTCCAGCGGATGCCAGATCGGAGCATTCTTGGATGGCAGTCAGCGGCTCAGCAAAGCCGATGAGCACTTGTCCGGGGCGAAGGTGCCTGAGGTCGGCGCGGCCAGCTTCAGGATTGGCGCCGAGACAGCGCACCTGGGCAATGATGTCCGCCTGCTGAAAAACATCTTCCCGGTTGGCGACGCGCGCGCCACGGGCGATGTACAGCTCGTCGGGAAAGCCGGCAGCGGCACCGGCGGATTGTTCAAGGATGACCTCAAGTCCGGCCTTCTTCAGCGCCTCGCATTGACGGGGTACGAGTGCTACGCGGCGTTCCTGAGGATAGGTCTCACGCAGAATCCCAAGGGTTCCAGGCAATCGCAAAAATCTCCTTGGGGAGCCAAGTTATTCAATTTGTTTATGGTTTGGCAAGAGGTTTCGTTGATGAGATTAGAAAAATCTTTGTCGTTCATAGAGACTTGTGGCCCATGGGAGTAAAGTCCAGCGGCGTCAAGTCAGCCGGGAGATGACAAAATTCAAGATGGAAGGCAACGGGCGCTCACTCAAAACCGAAGCTTTCTGTGGATGGTTTCCGTTTTATAACGTTCACGATGCATTAAGGTTACGGAACTTAACTTATAGGTGATGCTCTTGAGTCGCAGGGTAGGAAAAGTAGTTCTGGCGATCGCGTCTCTGTCTGCGTGTGGTGTTTATGCCCAGCAGACGGTCACGATTTCTCTGGATGAAGCTATTCGTCGCGCTGAAGCAAATGAGCCGGCTTTCGTGGCGAGTATGGCAGACAGCAAAGTGGCTGCGCTCGACCGCGGGATTGCGCGTTCGGCACTCCTGCCGAATGTTGTGTACCACAATCAGTATCTATATACGCAGGGCGGCACGGGAAGCACGACGCCGCGATTTATTGCGAACAACGCTGTCCACGAGTATGTGAGTCAGGGGGCAGTGAATGAAACTCTGGGACTGGCCGGAATGGCTGAGGTAAAACGTGCCGATGCTGCTGCTGCGTTTGCCGCGGCGCAGTTGGAAGTGGCCCGGCGCGGGCTGGTGGCCACAGTGGTCAATCTGTACTACAGCCTTCTTGCGGCAGATAAGAAGGTGGCAGTGGCGGAGCGCGCGGCAGGTGAAGCCGATTCGTTCGTTGATCTGACGCAAAAACGTGAAACGGCGCGGGAAGCGGCCCATGCCGATGTTATCAAGGCGCAACTGGAGCAGCAGCAGCGTCACCGTGATCTGGAAGACGCGAAGGTTGCAGCGGAAAAGGCGCGGCTGGAATTAGGTGTTCTGCTCTTTCCTGATCCGCGGACGCCATATGTTGAAGAAAGTGCCTCGATTCGAAAAAACCTCCCCACACGGGCGGAAGTGGAAACGGCGGCCTCGGCGAACAATCCTGATATCAGGAGCGCATTGGCCGCGCTGCGGCAAAGCGATGCAGAAGTGCTGGCGGCGCGCGCGGCCTATCTGCCTGATTTGGGGTTGAATTTCACTTATGGCATTGATGCTCCGCAATTTGCGGCGAACGGGCCGGACCATGTGCGCAATCTTGGCTATTCGGCGGCTGTAACACTGGACATTCCGGTGTGGGACTGGCTTTCGACGCAGCACAAAGTGAAGCAAAGCGAGATCCGACGCAATGCAGCGCGTGTGGCATTGACGTCGGCACAGCGGCGGCTCGTGGCGGAACTCGACGAATTCTATTCAGAAGCCCAGGCCGCGCACAATCAGCTTGCTTCACTCGATGCAAGCGTGCAGACGGCCACGGAAAGCCTGCGCCTAACGAAGCTGCGCTACACGGCGGGCGAGGCCACAGTGCTGGAAGTAGTAGACGCGCAGAATGCCCTGACGCTGGCGGAAAATGCGCGGGAGGACGGGCGCGTCCGTTATGAGCTGGCGCTTGCGAATTTACAGACATTGACAGGAACACTGTAAGAGAACGAAATGCTGAACATTACAGGAAAAATCTATGGCTCTGCTGCGTTGGCTCTTGGCCTGATGCTCGCAACCGGATGCGGAAAAAAAGAAACAGCGCCGCAGGTCGAGGTTGAGGTGCAGGCACAGCATCCTGAGGTGGGACCGATGGCAGCGCATATCACCGCGGATGCGGTGCTGGCCCCGCTGGCACAGGCGGCGATTGCCCCGAAGATCAGCGCGCCGGTGAAGAAGTTTTATGTGCAGCGCGGATCGCATGTGAAGGCCGGCCAGTTGCTGGCTGTTCTGGAAAACCGTGATCTTGAAGCCGCTGCGCTCGACAATCAGGGCAGCTACACGGCCGCGGAAGCGGCCTATGCAACGGCGACAAAGGCGCAGGTCCCGGAGGACTACCAGAAAGCCCAGCTCGATTTTGCGCAGGCCAAGGCAAATCTTGAGTTGAACGAGAGCATCGTAAAGGCGCGCAAGCAGCTCTTTGCCGAAGGAGCGATTCCCGGCCGCGATCTGGATACCGCGGAGGCCACGCTTGTTCAGGCACAGGCCGCGTATGACTCGGCGAAGAAGCACCTGGATTCCATGCAGACCGTAAGCCGCGAGGCCGCGCTGAAAGCCGCGCAGGGACAACTGGAATCTGCAAAGGGAAAATATCTCGGCGCAGAGGCGCAGGTCAGCTATTCAGAGATTCGCAGCCCTATCCATGGCGTCGTTACAGACCGGCCGCTTTTCGCGGGCGAGACTGCGGCGGCGGGAGCTCCATTGCTTACGGTGATGGACACCTCTGCGCTGCTGGCGAAGCTGCACATCTCGCAATTGCTGGCGCAGCAGCTAAGGATTGGTGATTCCGCAACAGTCACAGTGCCTGGAATGGAGGAGCCCGTCCCTGCGAAGGTGTCACTCATCAGCCCTGCGCTTGATCCCGGCAGTACGACCATCGAAGTATGGGTGAAGACCGAGAACAAAGATGGCGCGTTGAAAGTGGGCACTCCTGTTCATGTCGCCATCCAGACGAAGACTGTTCCTGACGCCGTAAAAGTCCCGGCAAGCGCGCTGCTGACTGCGCAGGATGGCGGTACTTCCGTGATGGTGATGGGGGCCGATGGAGTAGCGCATAAAAAGCCTGTTCAGGTGGGGATCCGAGATGGAGAAGATGTACAAATCCTCAATGGCATCACACCCGCAGACATGGTGATTACCGAAGGCGCCTATGGTCTTGACGATGGAACGAAAGTGAAACTGGCCGCTGCCGCTGCCAAAAATGGGGACGAGAAGTGATTACCAGTCCTCCCATAACGCAGCCCTCTACACAGAGCTTCTGGCTTGCGCGCTCGGTGCGCACGGTCCTGTTTTTTGCCATTGTGCTGACTGTTGCGGGGATCTATCTCGCCTTTCAGGTGCCTATTTCTGTTTTTCCTGAGACAAATTTTCCGCGTGTCGTAATTGGCGTGGACAACGGCGTGATGCCGGTTGAACAGATGCAGGTGACCATCACCAAACCCATTGAAGACGCGGTGAACAGCGTTCCCGGACTGCTGACGGTGCGCTCGACTACGAGCCGCGGGTCGGCTGAGGTGAGCCTTTTCTTTAACTGGAATGTGGACATGTTCCACACGCTGCAACTGGTAGATGCAGCTTTGGCCAAAGTCGAGCAAACATTGCCACCGACGGCGCGCATTACCACCAACCGTCTGACCTTTGCCACGTTTCCGATACTTGGCTACAGTCTGACTTCCGACACGCTTTCGCAGACGCAGCTCTGGGAGCTGGCGACGTATGAATTGAAGCCTCCGCTGAACCGCGTGGCCGGAGTAAGCACGGTCACGGTGCAGGGCGGAAAGGTCCCGGAATATCACATTGTTCCGGACATGGCGCGGATGCAGGCATCAGGCATCACCATTACTGATCTTGTGAATGCCGTCCAGGCGTCGAACATTATTGATTCGCCAGGGTTATATGAAGAAAATCACCAATTGATTCTGGGGCTTGTAGGCGCGCAGGTGCATAGCGCGGCAGAGTTGGGCCAGCTTGTCATTAAGACAACACCGGGAGGCGCGCCTGTTCGCGTAGTAGATGTTGCGGAAGTGAAGCCAGCTACGATGCCGGTCTATACCGTCGTAACGGCGAACGGCAAACCGGCTGTCTTGCTGAACATTACACGGCAGCCTTCAAGCAATACTGTAGCCGTGGCAAATGCAGTGGCTGATGAGGTGCAACAGCTTCAGAAGAAACTTCCGCCCGGTGTGAAGCTGGCGCCGTTTTATGACCAGTCGGAGCTGGTGCGCGAAAGCATTTCCAGTGTGCGCGACGCAATTCTGATCGGGCTGGTGCTGGCGTGCGTCATACTCTTTTTGTTTTTGCGAGACTGGACTTCTTCCATCATCGCGGGACTGGTCATTCCTGTAACTGTTGCGGTTACAATTCTTTTTCTCTGGATGATCGGCGAGAGCTTCAACCTGATGACACTGGGCGGTCTTGCCGCGGCCATCGGGTTGGTCATTGATGATGCCATTGTAGTGGTAGAAAACATTGTCCTGCATCGCGATTCAGGTGAGACGCGCATTGAAGCTGTGCGCAAGGCGTTCTCTGAGATTACAAAGCCGTTGATCGGTTCCACGATTACTCCGGTCGTTGTCTTTCTTCCGCTTATTTCCGTCTCTGGAGTCACAGGCAGCTTTTTTCGTGCGCTTGCTGTGACCATGACGGCCGCGCTGCTGACCTCACTTTTGCTGGCACTTACATGGACCCCTGGACTTGGCCTTGTTCTGCTGCGCGAGCGGCATGATGTTCATCATGCCGGGCCGGGAAAGGTGTTGCGCCGCGCGATGGGTTGGCACAGCCGCCTGCTGGAATGGTCGCTTGCAAAGCCGCTGTTGCTTGCTGTTGCCTGCGCAGTTCTTGTTCTCGGAACGTGGTTCGCCTATCAAGCGCTCGGTACGGACATGCTTCCAGAAATGGACGAAGGCGGGTTTGTGCTTGACTACATAATGCCTGCGGGCAGTTCACTTACAGAAACAAACCGCGTGTTGGAGCATGTGGAGCGCATCCTGCAATCTACACCTGAAGTAGAGAGCACATCGCGCCGGACTGGTCTGCAAATGGGATTGGCCGCGGTAACGGAAGCAAACACCGGAGACATCACCGTAAAGCTTAAAAAAGACCGGGACCGCGGAATTGATGAAGTGATGAACGACATCCGCGAGAAGATCAAGACGACTGAACCTGAACTCGACGTTGAATTTACGCAGGTCTTGCAGGACATGATCGGCGATTTGTCGAATGCGCCGGAGCCGATCCAGATCAAGATTTTCGCCAATGATCAGAAACTGCTTAATGAGCTTGGCGAACGCGTGGCCGACACAATCGGTAAGATTCCGGGCGTGGTGGATGTCCAAAACGGCGTAGAGAACACCATCAGTGGTCCTGCCACCGGCTTTCAGGTGGACCCAACCGTAGCCGCGCGGCTTGGATTTACGCCGCAGGAAGTGTCGCAGGACGCGACGAGTATTCTCGATGGAATTGCGACAGCAAATCCGCTGATTGCGAACAATCGCCCATATACGATTCGGGTGCGTCTGGGTGATGCATCACGCACGTCGCTTGAAGCGATTGAGAATACGGTCTTCAACAGCAGCAGCGGGCATACGGCCACGTTAGGATCGCTGGCGCAGATTCAGCAGTTGCCTCCACAGAATGAAATCCGAAGAGAGAACCTTCAGCAGATGATTGTGGTCACAGGGCGGCTGGAAGGTTCAGACCTGGGGACGGCGATGGCGCAGGTGCAGCGCGCGGTCGAAAATCTTCATTTGCCTTCGAATGTTCGTGTAACCTACGGCGGAACATA
>DASRBV010000304.1:0-5590 GCA_035653455.1 Pseudacidobacterium sp.
TTGAAGCTGCCTACGCGGATTACTACGATTCTCTTAGTGAGGACGAAGTAGCTGAGGAGAGCGCATGGGGAAGATTCGCAGAGTCGCAACTCGCAAAGGAAGCGCGCTAACCATGCCGACGGCACAGCGGTTTCCGCAGCGCGGTGAGATCTGGTGGACAGATTTCCATACCGATCCGCCAGAGAAGGGACGCCGGCCCGTGATTATCGTCTCGCCCAATGCGCGGAATCAACATGAGCGTGCCACCTCGGTTCTTGTGATTCCGCTCTCGACATCGGTTCACAAGCTAGGTCCTGCTCATCTTTTGCTTCATGCTGGAGAAACTGGACTGCGCATGGATTGTTCCGCCCAGGCGGACAATATCGCTGTAGTCCTTCGCGCACACCTAAGGGAACCGGAGCCAGGGCAGCGTCCGCTCACCAACACAAAGATTTGCAAACTGGCTTCGCTCGTCAAGCTGGCGATGGGATGTCCTGAGCCCATGGAAGCAGGAGAAAAGTAATAGGTCTGTTTCGACGCGGCGGTGTCTGGTGGTATGAGTTCTACTTCGCGGGTCAGCGCATCCGCGAGTCCACCAAATCCACGTCGAAAACTCCCGCTGCCGTCTTCCGCCCGTACTTCTCAAAGCCTGTCTGCGATGCCAATGTTGGCTGCCGCATGCGCTCTCGGCCTCCACGTACAAACTTATCCAATCAGACTGTGAATCGCACAGTTTTTCAGAGGTTCGTTAATCCCCTACGACCCCGTCAAACAGCGATGAGTCCGCAGCAAGAGATCCGTTCCGCAAAGCTGCCAGCAGATACCGCTCGTAACCAAAGGCTTTGTCTATCAAGCTGCCCACGCGCGCCAGCACGCCATGCTGAGTTACGTGCTGGCGGAATGCTTCTATCTTTTTCTCCTTCCATCTGCCAAGCTCCAGCGTGAGCGAATACGGCACACGCGCCGTATCGGCGCCTTCATTGGAATTGAAAACAGAAATGACAGGCGGACTGGAATAGTACAGTTTTTGCGGAGCGTACGGAGCGCCTGCTTCGGGAAAGAGCTTTGCCCGCCCCGCCCAGTGAAAGGCCGCAGTAGTAACAAGCGAGACCACCGTATGGTCGCGGTGTAGGTTCACGCCGCCATCTCCGCCAAAGGTAAGCACTACATGAGGGCGGCGCGCGCGCATTCGTGCAACAAGCACAGCCACGATCTCGGAAAAGTCCTGCCGGTCCAGAGCGCCGTCTGGATAATCGAGCAGTTCAGTGTGCGTAATGCCCAGCACCCTGGACGCGGCTTCAAGTTCGGCGCGGCGAATACGGGCCAACTCTTCATCGCTCACGCCCTCTCCGCGAAAGCTGCCCGCCGAGCCTTCTGTTAAGCAGACGACGCTGGTTTCTATGCCCTGGTCATGGGCCATAAGCAAAGCGCCACCGAATGCACCGCTTTCGTCATCGGGGTGCGCAGTAATGCACATCAGGCGATAAGGCAAAATGTCAGCTCCTCAATGTCCAGTTTAACGTTGAAACGAGTAGTTTTTAGCCTGGACCGTGGTATCGTTGCACCTATGAAGAAGTTCGCCTTATTTCTCACGGTTTTTCTTTTTTGTTCTCTATTGCATGCACAGCAGCCGAAGGCCTTGCTCTATCTCACGCGCAGCGCCGATGGCGTGCGCTCCTTTTATGCCCACGCAGACAAGATTGATATTCTCGTGCCCACCTGGTACGACGTGGATGGCGATGGCCTTGTTTCCGGCGGCCCTGATCCAGCGGTACTTGCCGCGGCAAAGCAGCACCACATTGAGGTGATGCCCATTGTGGCGAGCAGTGGTTTTCAGCAGGCCCCTTTCCATAAGCTGATTACCACTCCGGCAGCATGGAGCAGGATGGTAGATCAATTAATTGCGGCCTGCAGGCAGAACGGATACTCTGGCTTCCAGTTCGATTTTGAGAACATCGCGTGGACCGACCGCGACACATTGAGTCAGGCAGTGGCCAAGGCAGCAGAGGCGCTCCATCGTGAAGGGCTGAAGCTCTCCATCGCGACCGTTCCCAATGCTCCCGGGGCCCCGGGACAGAGCGCGTTTTCCGCATGGCTCTATGCAAACTGGCGTGGTGCTTACGATCTGAGCGCGCTGGCGCAGTCCGTAGACCTGATCTGCCTGATGACCTATGACCAGCACACGCGCTGGACAGCTCCTGGACCGGTTGGCGGTTGGGGCTGGACAACGGAAAATCTTGATTACGCACTGAAGGTTGTTCCCAAAGAAAAGCTCTCGCTCGGCATTGCGCTCTATGGGTATCACTGGTTCGCAGGTCCTCCGCAGAACGACAAGCCCAACCCCAGCGCCGAATACATTGGCGGACAGGACGCACTTGATCTTGCCAGAGCATACGGCGGAAAAATTGAATGGGACCCGGTGGACCGCACCGCGTGGACCTGGTTTTATCGCGATGACATGCGCGAATGGATCTTCTTCACCGATGAACATACGTTCCGCGAACGCTATGATCTGGTGAAACAACGCGGACTACAGGGGTTTTGCTCATGGGTCCTCGGACAGGAAGATCCGTCTATCTGGAATGTTCTGCCCAGCCATAAATAAAGCCCCCACAGTGAAACAGCGCATCCATAAAATTATGCCAACAGCAACACAGTTTGAAACGCGACAGCTTGGGAATTCTGACCTCTATCTGACCCCGATCGGCTATGGAGCCTGGGCCATTGGCGGAGGAAACTGGGAATTTGCCTGGGGAGCGCAGGACGACAACGAATCCATTCAGACGATTGAGCGCGCCATTGAGAGCGGTATCAACTGGATTGATACCGCCGCCGTCTATGGCCTCGGGCACTCGGAAGAAGTCGTCGCCCAGGCGCTGAAACGTGTAAGCAGAAAGCCTTACATCTTCACCAAATGCTCCATGCGCTGGGACGCAGACCGCAAAATCTACCGCAGCCTCAAGGCAGCCTCGCTTCAGGAAGAGCTGGACAATTCCCTTCGCCGCCTTCAGGTCGAAACAATTGATCTCTACCAGATACATTGGCCCAACCCGGAAGGTGAAATTCAAGAGGGATGGGAGACGCTAGGAAAATTCAAAAAACAGGGCAAGGTGCGCTACATAGGTGTTTCCAACTTCAATGTGGAGCAGATGAAGCGCGTACAGAAGATTGCGCCCATCACTTCGCTGCAACCGCCCTATTCTCTCCTGAACCGGAACATCGAAGCTGAAATTCTGCCGTTCTGCCAGAAAAACAACATAGGCGTCATCAACTATTCGCCAATGGTCTCCGGCCTTCTGACAGGCAAGATGACGCGGGAACGCATCGCCAGTCTGCCTGCCGACGACTGGCGGAAACGCAGCCCAAACTTCAATGAGCCGAAGCTCTCGCGCAATCTGAAACTGGTTGAGCTTTTGCGGGAGATCGGCAAAGAACACAACGTCGAACCGGGAGTCATCGCCATTGCATGGACCCTGCGGCATCCCGCGATTACAGCAGCCATTGTTGGGGCGCGCCGCCCTGACCAGATAGACGGCATCCTTCCCGCAGCCGCCTTCCGCCTGCGCGATGATGAAATTGCGCGGATCGAAGACTTTTTTCACGCAAACCCATAAACCAGAAAGCCTGCGGCTGTGAAGTATCCTGAAGTTTGGGAGAACAGATGTCTATCTTTCATGACCGCCGCGATGAACTGGAAAAATACGAATTTATGATGGGCACGACGCGTGGGCGGCTCGCCGTGTCGCTCGACGCGCTGACCGATGCGCTCATTCTCATTGGCCAGCACGGAGTTTACTGCACGTCGAACCGCAACCCGTCCCGGCCTGCGCTTGACCTTGAAACGGTCATGGGGGAGATCAACGGTGCCAAAGAACTCATCCAGTCTGTAATGCAGGACCTGGAGCAGATCAGGAATCAGCAGTAATGACCGTCCCGCTTCTATAATTTAACTTTCATTGCACCCCTCAAAAGAAAGTCGAGAAGATCATGCCGTCGTTAGAAGGAAAGACTGCGCTTGTTACCGGAGCTTCACAGGGAATTGGACGCGCCTGCGCCATCGCACTGGCCCGTGCCGGGGCCAGTGTGGCACTGGCCGCGCGTAACGAATCGAAGCTGAACGAAGTTGCCGCGGAGATTACCGCAAACGGCGGGGCGGCGAAGGCCTTTGTTCTCAATGTTGCAAGCGAAGAGTCCATTAAGACAACAGCCAAAGCTGTTCTCGATCATTTTGGCACTGTGCATATTCTCATCAACAACGCCGGCATCACGAAGGACACGCTCTTGCTGCGCATGAAGCGTTCCGATTGGGACGACGTCATCAACACCAACCTGACCGGAACATTCCTGCTGACCCAGGCACTCATCGGCTCCATGATGAAAGCGCGATGGGGACGCATCATCAACATCTCCAGCGTTGTAGGCGAAACCGGTCAGGCAGGGCAGGCCAATTACGCAGCCAGCAAGGCCGGCCTCATCGGCTTTACAAAGTCGCTGGCACGCGAGCTGGCCTCGCGCAACATTACGGCAAACGCAGTCGCACCCGGATACATTGAGACCGCAATGACCGCTGTGCTCGATGAAAAACAACGCGTGGCCATGCTCTCGCAGGTGCCACTGGGCCGCGCAGGTACAGATGAAGATATAGCGAATGCCGTCCGCTTCCTTGCCTCCGATGAGGCCGCCTACATCACCGGGCACGTCCTGGATGTAAACGGCGGCATGTTTATGGGGTGATTCGGGAGGGGTCCCTCCTTTTTTTTTCGCTCCTTTCGCCTGCTGAGGAAAATTTTAGCCGTCCCGAACGACCAGCCGTGGCAAGATTGCGTCAGGCCGGGGTGACTTGCCATTCCATTTTCTGTCCAATGGGGCGTAGCTTCTTGTACAGAAATGGAGACGTCTCAATGAATCGCTTTGTCCTTGCTGCGGCTGTCTTCAGTCTGTCCGGACTATCTCTTGTCATGGCCGCTCAGACAGCTACGAAACCCGCCGTACTCGTTGAGCTTTTCACTTCGGAAGGCTGCTCGAGCTGTCCTCCGGCGGACAATCTGCTCGCAGCACTTGACCGTGAAAAGGGGTACCACGGCATTCCGGTCGTCGTTCTCAGCGAGCACGTGGACTACTGGGACCACGAGGGGTGGCGTGACCCGTTCTCTTCGCCAGACTGGACACAAAGACAGAACAATTACAACGAGCGCTTTCATCTGCAAAGTGTCTATACCCCGCAGATGGTGATTGACGGAACGCAGCAGGTCAACGGGAGCGACGGGCCAGCGATCGCGCATGCGCTTGAAAAAGCGGCTGTGCGCGCGCAGCACGTTTCCATTGAAATAAAGGATGCAGCGTGGTCTGGCAGTGAGTTGCAGGCGACGGTGAGTATTCCTGAAACCGATGCAAAGGGCGCGGACATTTATGCTGTGCTCGCCGATGATCAGGACATGTCGGATGTAAAGCGAGGTGAAAACGCCGGACACACCCTCACCAACGTTGCTGTTGCCCGTGTGCTGCACAAAGTGGGTAAGCTTCGGGGGCCATACAATGGTCAGATTCGGATTTCTCTCCCGAGTGGTATGGAGCGCGGAAAGATGCGGCTGATAGTCTTTGCGCAAAAAGG
>DASRBV010000305.1:0-3966 GCA_035653455.1 Pseudacidobacterium sp.
CGCAGTTCCGTGCCGCTCAACTGGCCTTTGGCGCAGGCTTCGAGCGCGTCCACAAGGTCGCTTTCCAGCCGCACCAGAATGGCCTGCGTCTCCGGGTCGCCAAAGCGTGCGTTGTATTCAAGCACCATCGGGCCACGGGCCGTCATCATCAGCCCGCAGTACAGCACGCCCGCGAAGGGAGTGTCCTCGGCGGCCATTCCGTCAACGGTAGGCTGCACAATGTGGTGCAGGATCCAGTCACGCATCTGGGGATCGAGCATTGCATCGGTCGAATATACGCCCATGCCGCCCGTGTTCGGGCCTGTGTCCCCTTCGCCGATGCGCTTGTGGTCCTGCGCAGGGACCAGTGGCGCAACGTGCTTTCCGTCGCTCAGCACCAGAAACGAAAGCTCCTCACCTTCGAGGAACTCCTCAATCACCACGCTGGTTTCAACCGTGCCCAGCAATTTTCCGCTGAAGAGTCCGGCGATCGCCTCCTGCGCCTCCTTTTTTGTCTGGCAGATGAGGACCCCTTTACCCGCTGCCAACCCATCGGCCTTGACGACAACCGGAAGATGAAAGAGGTCGAGCGAGGCCAGCGCCTCTGCCTGCGTAGAGCACACAGCATAGTTCGCTGTCGGAATCTTGTGCCGCTGCATAAAACGCTTGGCGAAGGACTTGCTCGTTTCAAGCATCGCGGCGGCGCGCGTCGGGCCAAAAACGAACAGTCCGCGACGCTGCAATTCATCTACAAGACCAAGCGCCAGTGGCGCCTCGGGGCCGACCACCGTCAGGTCTGGGTTTTCCGTCGCAACCACGCGCAGCAGGTCGTTGATGTCTTTCTGGTTGGCCGGCGCCAGACGCGCCACCTGCGCGATGCCCCCGTTTCCCGGCGCGCACACCACCTCAGCGACCCGGGGCGACTTGCGAATAGACCAGGCCAGCGCGTGCTCGCGGCCTCCTGAACCAATGACAAGGACCTTCATCTTTCTCCTGTGTTCTGTTCAAAGGCTATCGCATTTTCAGAGACAAGTGTCAGGTGCTCCGCATCTCGGAGAGATGTGAGGGTTTGCAGCGGATTGCCCATCCAGGGCTTCCTCTTCGTCTTGCACGGGAAAAGCAGGAAAATAAGAATTGTTAATGAATTTTAGTTAACTATGGTTTACTTATTATGGAAACCATCTTATACTCAGGAACAGAAAACGGCGATGGCCCCTCTCCAGGCACAATCCACCGCAACAACACGGCAAAAACTGCCTGGCCTTCGTTCGTCTGAACTCTGGTATTACTTCGGACCTGCCTTTGTCGCCAGCATCGCTTATATTGATCCGGGAAATTTCGCCACCAACTTCGATGGCGGGGCGCGCTTCGGCTACCGTCTGCTGTGGGTGCTGCTCTGGTCGAATGCCATGGCGATCCTCATCCAGTACCTGGCCGCAAAACTGGGCATCGCCACCGGCAGGACCCTCCCGCAGAACTGCCGCGACCATTTCTCCCGGCCTGCAACGATCGGCCTCTGGGTGGCGGCAGAAATCTCCGCCCTGGCCACTGACCTGGCCGAGTTTCTGGGCGCCGCGCTCGGCTTTTATCTGCTGTTTGGCCCGTGGCTGGCAGGTTTTGGCTGGAGCAAAACAGAAATCCTGCTGGCAGCGGCCATTGTTTCCGCTGTATGTGTCTTCGCCATTCTCGCTCTGGAGCTATACGGCTTCCGCAAGCTGGAGCTGGCCATCATGGGCTTCGTCTGCGTGATTGGCATCTGCTACGCCGTGGAGATGTTTTTCATTCATCCCGACTGGAAGGCCATCGCTTATCACACGCTCATTCCAACCATAGACAGCAGGAGCATCTACATCGCCGTCGGAATGCTGGGTGCCACAGTGATGCCGCATGTAGTCTATCTGCATTCCGCGCTGGTGCAACCACGCGTCCGCGAAGAGACCACTGACACGCCTCGCCGCAGATATCTGGCGCGTCTTCGGCATCTTCGCTTTGAGACGATAGACGTCTTCGCTGCCATGAATGGCGCCTGGCTCGTAAACTCAGCCATGATCGTGGTCTCCGCTGCGGCATTTGCCGGACGCCACTGGCAGAACGGCATGTCTATTGAAGAGGCCCATCGCACACTTGGGCCGCTGCTCGGCCATACCTCGGCCGTGGTCTTTGCGATTGCCCTGCTGTGCTCCGGTCTGTCATCTTCCACTGTAGGCACAATGGCCGGACAGGTCATTCTGGAAGGTTTTCTCGACGTTAAGTTCAGCATTTTTCTGCGGCGTTTCTTAACACTCATTCCAGCCATTGTGGTCATCGCCACAGGACTCGACCCACTCAAAATTCTCATCCTCTCGCAGGTATGCCTGAGCTTTACGCTGCCCTTTGCGCTCATTCCGCTGCTCCTGCTGACCGGAAACTCCGAGGTCATGGGCGAATTTGTCAACCACAGGACCACCCGCAGCCTCGGCTGGATCGCCGTTACCGTGATCCTGGCCCTGAACGGCTTTCTGTTGTGGCAGACATTTTGGGGACAGGGATAAATGGAAGCAGGGAGGACATCCGGCCGCGTTAAAATAGTCGCAGAGTCATGAACCTCGTCCCGCCATGCCTGAAGCGTTTTCGTCGCGGCCGTCCAGACCGTGGACGACAGCTTATTCGCTGACTAATCTTGAGTGTTAGAAGTTTTCCCGCGGAACCGGGCGCAGCCGTGCGTGCTGCCGTTCGCGTGGACTGGAATTCCCTTCTCGCAAAGAAAGAAAGGACACCTATGAGCCAGGTTGGAAACAGTTTTGGCAGTCGGTCAGAATTGAAATCCGGCAATCGTACTTACGAAATCTTCCGTCTCGACGCGCTTGAGAAAAAAGGCATCAACCTATCGCGTCTGCCCTATAGCCTGCGCATTCTGCTTGAGAACCTGCTGCGACAGGAAGACGGCAAGAGCGTCACTGCTGATGATATTGAATTTCTCGCCAGGTGGGACCCCAAAGCCGAGCCTTCGCGCGAAATCGCCTACATGCCTGCACGCGTCCTCATGCAGGACTTCACCGGAGTTCCCGCCATCGTAGATCTTGCAGCCATGCGCGATGCGATGAAGGAACTGGGTGGCGACCCGCAGAAGATCAATCCGCTCCAGCCTGCGGAACTGGTCATTGACCACTCGGTCCAGGTAGACGAGTTCGGCACGCCCAGGTCATACGAGCTGAACACCATGCTCGAGTTCCAGCGCAACCGCGAACGCTATGCTTTTCTCAAGTGGGGGCAGTCGGCCTTCCGTAACTTCTCAGCTGTGCCTCCCGGCATGGGCATCTGCCACCAGGTCAATCTGGAGTACTTGGCGCGCGTGGTCTTTACCACCAATGGCGACAAGCCGCGCGCTTATCCTGACACTCTGGTCGGCACAGACTCGCACACGACCATGATTAACGGCCTTGGCGTCCTCGGATGGGGTGTAGGCGGTATTGAGGCCGAAGCGGCCATGCTCGGTCAACCGGTTTCCATGCTGGTGCCACAGGTCGTCGGGTTCAAGCTGACAGGCAAACTGCGCGAGGGCGCAACGGCGACCGACCTTGTTCTGACCGTGACAGAGATGCTGCGCAAGCTGGGCGTTGTCGGCAAGTTTGTCGAGTTCTACGGGCCGGGAGT
Organism: Pseudacidobacterium sp.; assembly: GCA_035653455.1. Classification (GTDB taxonomy): domain Bacteria; phylum Acidobacteriota; class Terriglobia; order Terriglobales; family Acidobacteriaceae; genus Pseudacidobacterium. The sequence goes on from DASRBV010000305.1 coordinate 3,613, forward strand.
CAGCGAGCTTCCGTTGGCTGACCGGGCCACCATCGGCAACATGGCCCCTGAATACGGCGCGACGTGCGGCATCTTCCCCGTGGATGCAGAAACACTGCGCTACCTCAAGCTCACAGGCCGCAGCAATGAGCAGATTCAACTCGTCGAAACCTATTACAAGGAACAGGGCCTCTTCCACACCGCCCACTCACCTGAAGCAGAGTATTCTCAGACCATCTCGCTTGATCTTTCAACAGTCGAGCCGAGCGTCGCAGGACCGAAGCGTCCGCAGGACCGCGTGCGCCTGAGCGAAGCTGGAACGAACTTCAGGAAGCAGCTGCCTAACCTGCTTGGACCAAATGCCGACAAGAACGG
>DASRBV010000306.1:0-6021 GCA_035653455.1 Pseudacidobacterium sp.
GGGATTTTTCAAAGCAGGCCTGAGTCTGCCAACCTTGGTAACCAACACACAACCTGTCCTGATTACAAAAGTTGTTATTGTGTTTCCCGGGTTGTATATTTGTCGTACAAACCAATAAAATCGCGGTTTCCACGCTACTTACTCGTATAAACTACTCCTTAGTCTGCGGTCCAATTCTTCTTAAAAATCAGAGGCGCCGTGACGATACTCCTCCAGGACATCCGGTTTGCATTGCGACAATTGTGGAAGCATCCGGGGTTTTCTCTTACTGCTATCTTCTCTCTGGCATTAGGCATTGCAGCGACTGTCTCAGTTTTCAGTATCATCAATCGTGTCCTGCTGCACCCGTTTCCATACAAAGACGCAGACCACATCGTCGAGTACAACATCCGCGCCAAGACGGAGTTTGAATACACGCCGGCGATTTACCGCGAACAGATCGCGCAATTGCGCCAGGCACGCTCTGTCGAAGATGTCGTGCTGATGGATGAGCAGTGGCAGTCTGACACCACCATGGACATTCCGCAGGACGTGGACATGGTGTTTCTTTCCGACAATGCCTTCCAGTTCTTCGGCGTCCCTGCGATGATGGGCCGCACCTTTCTGCCGTCGGACGACCATCAGCCTGTGGCTGTACTCACATACCAGTACTGGAAGCGACGCTTTAATGGAAATCCGTCCGTCGTGGGACAGACCATGCGCGTGGAAGGTCGCGCCTACACCATTCTTGGCGTGATGCCGCGTAATTTCACCTGGTGGGATGCCGACGTCTACATTCCTCTGGACACGACAGACCCAAGCCGTCATTCATACATGACCGTCATACGCCTGAAGCCGAACATCAGCAAGGCACAGGCCACTACGGAGCTTATGGGCATCTTCCAGCAGATGCTTCATGATCACCCGCATTCCATGATTGCAGGGATGGTCCCGGAGGTCATCAGTATTCAGCAGCGGTTTGAGCGCTCCATCGGCAAGACACTCTATGTTCTGTTTGCGGCCGTCCTGCTGCTGCTTGTCATCGCCTGCGTAAATGTTTCCATCCTGCTGCTGGTGCGCGGCTCGGCCCGTACACATGAGTTTGCCGTGCGCGCCGCAGTAGGGGCAACCACGCCGCGAATCATGCGCCAGCTCCTTACAGAAGCCCTGATTCTGGGCATTACCGGGGCCGTGTTGGGTGTCATCATTACGTATCAGGTCCGTCCCTATCTGGCCGCTTTACTGCCGTTTGAGCTTTTTCCGCGTGGAATTGACATTCCCATCAATTTTCCAGTGCTGCTCTTCAGCGTGGCCGTCGCTGTCCTCACCAGTATTTTCTTCGGGCTTTTCCCGGCATTGCAGCTTGCGCGGCCTGAAATTCGTGAAATCATGCAATCCACTACACGCAAGGCGGCGGGCAGCGTTTCCGGAAAGCGGCTGCACAGTGTCCTGATTGCCGGGCAAATCGCCCTGGCCCTTGTACTGCTGACGGCCGCCGCTACTGCCATCGAAGGCTTCCGTCAACTGGCGAAGACCGACCTGGGCTACGACCCTGCGCGCGTTGCCAACTACAGCATTCCCATTCACAAAGGCTCTTACAACACATGGGAAGAGCGCGCCAGCTACTTCCGCCAGTTGCGCGACCGTATAAGTCAGATACCGGGTGTGGAGTCGGCCTCGCTTGCGCTGATTGGGCCGCCGAGCAGTGAATGGAATTTTCCCGCCGAAATCCTGGGCCGTCCTGACACTGGCTCAGAACTGGTGAATGTAAACTTTGTCAGCCCGGAATATTTCCAGCAGTTGCGCATTCCGCTGATTGAGGGCCATATCTGGGAGCCGGCGGAAGCAGCAAGGGGCGCCCATCTTGTCCTCGTCAACAAGGCATTCGTCAAGCACTACTTTCCCAGCGGAGATGCGCTTGGTCACTCCGTGCGCGTTTCGAAAATCGTGGGCCGTCCTCCTTCGGACCTTGCCGTAGACGGCAGCGATGGCTGGGCGCAGATCATCGGCATCGTTGGAGACGCCCGCAATGACGGGCTGGACAGCCCTGCCCGTCCTGAAATCTATTACCCGTTCACCTACTATATGGTGAACATCGCCCAGATACTCGTCCGCTCGTATGGAAGCCCGCAGGCGCTGGAGCAGGACGTCCGCCGCGCCATCGCCCAAATCAATCCGGCGCAGCAGGTTTCCGAGCCTGTTTTGACGCTGGAAGACCGGATTAAATTTCAGCCGGAGTGGGCGCGCAGCCGCCTGAGCGCTATTCTTTCCACAGTCTTTTCTATTTTGGCGCTGCTGCTGGCCAGCATAGGACTTTACAGCGTAGTCTCCTACAGTGTCTCCCAGCGCATCAATGAGTTCGGCATCCGTATGGCCCTGGGCGCGCAACGGCACCACATACTCAGAAATGTTCTGTCCACTGCAGGGGTCAGCATCGGCTCCGGCATTGTGATTGGACTGGTTCTGAGTTTCGGCCTGCACGGCCTGCTGGCGCACTGGGTGGAGGGGGCCACCAGCAATCCGCTGATCATGCTTGCCATCAGCCTGCTTCTGCTCGTGATTGCGTTGCTGGCCTGCATCGTGCCTGCTTTCCGCGCCTCCATGATCCAGCCCATGAAGGCCCTGCGCGTGGAATAGCTTCCAAAGTGTCCAATGCCCGTTGGCTGGAAAACACCAGCTTTAATCCGTGGCTGATTCTGGGAGTTTCCTGTCTGTTACTCGCAGGGCTTTGCTGGCCTGCCTCGCCCCGGCGCGCAAGGCTGTGGACGTTGATCCAATGACTGCTCTGCGCTGCAGCATTTCACTCCTCCAAAATCCCTATTCAGGGAGAATTGACTCCTTTTCGCTCGCTTTGCTTGAACTAGGACTAAATTTGTCGTAATTTAGCTTTGTAATTGAATTCAAAGAGGAAAACCCCCGCGGCTGTCTTTTGGCGAAGCCTCCGCGAGGGCTTTCCTGAGATCGCCATGCCGTTAGGCTGACGACTGGCTCCGAGTATAGAGCCGCGGCTGCCACGGCTTCAATACAGGAGCGGAAATGGTTCGTTTGTCCCGTCTGTTGTTGGGTTTTTCTTTTCTTATTGCAGTGACAGCATCCGGATTTGCCTGGGAAAAAGGCCCTGAATCTGCTGAACCTCCACTTCTGCCATGCAACGCTTACGGAGAAGCGCGCGCTTACCATGGCACTGTAACAGACCCTTCTGGGGCTACTCTTCCTTCAGCAACCGTGGTCTTCACCTGCGGAGAGGAGCGAAAGAGCGTGGTCACCACGGGCGATGGCAGCTTTTCACTTCCGCTTCAGGCCGGAACATATCAGGTGAGCATCCACGCTTCAGGATTTGCGCCTCTTTCACGCGCCATCACACTCACGCCGAATACGGAGTTTGCGCCTCTCAGCTTCAGCCTTGTGCTGGACACGGCTGTAAATACGGTCACCGTTTCAGCCAATAGCGGCTTTGTGCCGGGTGATGCCCTGAGCGCCACCAAAACAAACACTCCGCTGATTGAAACGCCCCAGTCTGTATCTGTGATCACGGCCGATGACCTGACCATGCGCAATCCGCAGAGTGTGAATGATGCGATTGCCTACACTCCGGGAGTCGCGCCGGCAGTTTACGGACAGGACACGCGCTTTGACTGGATCACGATTCGCGGGTTCGCCGCGCAGAGCTATGGGATGTTCCGCGATGGTCTGCGCTGGCAGAGCAGCGACACATCAGGGCACATCGAGCCGTTCGGCCTTGAACAGATTGACGTGCTCAAAGGTCCTGCTTCTGTTCTGTATGGACAGAGCGAGCCGGGCGGCGTCATCAGCTTTGTCTCGAAGCGCCCTCTGGCTGTTCCTTTGATGGAGCTCGAATTTGACCACGGCAGTTACGACCGTCATCAGGGGCGCGCTGATTTCGGAGGCCCGCTCGACCGTCAGGGCAAGGTGCTCTACCGCATGGTTGGACTGCTCAGAAACAGCAGCACGCAGGTAGATTTTGTCCCGGACAACCGGCGCTTCATGGCCCCCTCCCTTACATGGAACCTCAGCGGCCAGACCGCGCTTACATTTCTGACGGAATGGCAATACGACCGCACCAACTGGGAGCAGTTTCTGCCGGCCCAGGGAAGCCTGCTGCCGAATCCCAACGGAGTGATTCCTATCAACCGCTATCTGGGCGAACCGTCTGATTTTTACCGGCGCCAGCAATGGAGCGCAGGGTATCTGTTTGAACATCATTTCAATCATGTCTGGACAATTCGCCAGAACTTCCGTTACGCCAACATCTCCAATAACGGCGATGTGCATTATGGCTTCGGTTTTGGCACCGGCACCGATTACCGCACGTTGCAGCGCTACGCTTCGGGATACCTGATGAGCTCGCACATCTATTCGACAGACACGCAGGCCGAGGCTGTATTCGATACAGGTAGTGTTTCGCACAATGTGCTGGTCGGCGAAGACTACTCGAACGCATATGAGCAGATACTCTCCTCTTCCGGCAACGGCGGCGTGATAGATGTATTTCATCCCGTGTACGGAAAGACAGTAACGGACTATGTGCCCTATTCCTGGCCGCACTCGCCCTCCTCGCAGAACGGCATTTATCTTCAGGACCAGATGAAGGTGAAGCAGCACCTCATCTTTACTCTTGGGGGACGCGAGGACTGGGCCGCCTTCCGCACGCGCGACACTCTCGTCCCTGGTAGCTATCAGCGCCAGAACGACAGCAAATTCACAGGCCGCGCCGGCGTGACATATCTTACAGATGCGGGACTTGCGCCTTACTTCAGCTACTCGACCTCATTTGTGCCCACCACAGGCACAAATCTAAACGGAGTGGCTTTTAAGCCAACTACCGGAAAACAGTATGAGGTTGGAGCAAAATATCAGCCGCGCAACTGGAACGGTTTCCTGACTGCATCGTTCTACAACGTGACTGAGCAGAATGTGCAGACAACAGACCCTGCAAACCCTAATAACACCGTGCAGACCGGGGAAGTGCGCTCACGCGGCGTAGAGCTGGAAGGCCTGACCAGTCTCGCATTCGGACTGAAGCTGCACGCTGGATACAGCTACGACGACATGGTGGTGACCAAAGCGAATGATGCCAGCCTGGGGCACCGTCCGGTCCTTGTGCCGGAGCAGACGGTGGGCCTTCTGCTCGATTACACCTTGCAGCGCACATCGCTGAAGGGCATGGAACTGGGCGGAGGTGCGCGCTATACCGGCATCACCGCAGGCGCGCCTGACGGCTCTCTGCCCGTGCCCGGATACACGCTCTATGACGCGGAGCTGGGCTACAGCGTTCACGGATTGCGCTTTGCCGTAAATGCCACCAATCTGGCAGACAAGCATTATGTCGCAGTGTGCAGCACGATTGCCTACTGTAACTATGGGGCTGCCCGCAATGTCATCGGCAGCGCGAGATGGGACATGTCGCGGCTCTGGCACAAGAGTGAGTAGACACGCTGTTAGGGTACCCATCTTGCAGGTAGCGAAGGATGAAAGAGCAAAGTGAAGGTTGAGGAAAATTAGCTTGTCAGGTACAGAAGCTCTCATGGAAAAAATCAGCAGGCCTCCCCGGCGAAGCCTGCTCTGGCGCCTGGCGCACTGTCCACGCGAGACGTTTCTTCGACGCACGCTTTTTCAAATCCACCTCTGGGCAGGAATTGCCGTTGGCCTGCTCGCCACAGTTGTTGGCATTTCCGGGAGCGCCATCGTGTATAAGCACGAATTGGAGAAGCGTTTCACGCCAGCGTTGTACCAGACGTCTGGTGCCCCAGGACTGCCCGCAGATGTCCTGATCGCGATCGCCAAAGCGCTGCATCCTGGATGGAGCCTCGAATACATCTCCACAGAAGAAGCCGGTTCAACGGCAACTTCCGACCCGTGGATCTTTTATCTTGCCCCTCCGGGCAGCAAACCGTTTGAAGAGGATGCCCTTGTATATCTCGATCCGGGGACAGGCAGGTTGTTAGGAGAAACTCATCGCTCGACGGCACTGCATCCGGCGGGCTTTGTAGATTGGGTCGCCGAACTCCACTACCGCCTTCT
>DASRBV010000307.1:0-6153 GCA_035653455.1 Pseudacidobacterium sp.
AGAACGCTGAAAATCCACGGATACCGGAAGCATGTGGATGATCTGGGTGATCTGTGGGTCTATGGATCTGATGCTGATGCTGTGCTGCAGATTGCAGCGCGCGATCCGCAGCTTGGGCAACCGCTTCATCCAGCGCTGCCCTACATCGGAGCGGAGGCCGTATGGGCCGCGCGGCAGGAGATGGCCCGCACAGTAGAAGACGTGCTTGCACGACGCACGCGCGCGCTCTTTCTGAATGCCAGGGCCGCAAGCGAAATGGCGCACCCTGTCGCGCAAATCATGGCCCGGGAACTACACAAAGAAGAAAGCTGGATCGTGCAGCAGACAGCAGAATTCCGGGCGCTCGCCCAACAGTACAGCCTCAACGGTGAAGAAAAGTGATACGGTCTCCATTTTTTGGTGAATTTATGGGCACGCTGGTGCTCATTCTGCTCGGCAACGGAGTGGTTGCCGGGGTATTGCTGAAACGTTCAAAGGCCGAAAACAGCGGGTGGATGGTCATAACCACCGGATGGGCCTTTGCTGTTGTCTGTGGTGTGTTTGTTGCAGTATTGTGCGGCAGCGCAGATGCCCATCTGAACCCCGCTATTACGTTGGCGATGGCCGTACAGACAGGAAGCTTCAACAAATGTCTTCCCTACATCAGCGCGCAGTTACTGGGTGCGTTTGCAGGGGCCGTCCTCGTCTGGCTGCATTATCTTCCTCACTGGAAATTGACCGAGGACGTCAATGCGAAACGCGCAACCTTCTGCACCATTCCGGCAGTACGGCATCTGGCAGCAAATCTTTTTTCAGAAATTGTTGGCACTGCCGTTCTGGTACTTATCGTAGGAGCAGTAAGTTCTAAACTCGTACTTTCGACGGGAGCAGCAGCGGGACTCTCACCCTATTTGGTTGGCTGCATCGTATGGTCTATCGGGCTGTCTCTGGGGGGAACGACCGGATATGCTATTAATCCTGCGCGCGATTTTGGGCCTCGCATTGCGCATTCCGTTCTGCCCATTGCCGGAAAAGGCCCGAGTGACTGGACTTATGCTTTTGTGCCCATCCTGGGACCATGCATTGGAGGCATTCTTGCGGGATGGCTGCTGCGAGGATTGGGCGCGTGATTACCCACATCTCTGCGAGATGTGGGCGTGATCTAAAAATGATGGATTTTCTCCTCTACCGGAGGCTCGCCTGGCCTTACCGCTTCACGCTCCAGAGAACGGCTGACCAGATCGCGCGAACCTAGTCCAACAGCGAGGGCGAGCGCCAGCACGATTCCACCGAAAAGGATTCCAAAAGCCAGCGGAACAATGTCGCCGCCAATCGAGAGATGGTCAAGCACCATGGCGGCCGTCAGGACATAGATAAGCCAACGCACTCCAGTTGCAAGCAGCCGCGCATACTGCAGATTGAGGTTGACGGCTGTTATCAGAACGCTGCGCGAGAGAAAACGACCAATGACGGTCCCAAAAAACAGCAGCACGGCTGCGCCAATTACATGCGGCAGATATGCAAAAACATAGGCAGAAATCCCATACTCTGCCGATGCAGCCTCGAATGCAGACACTCCAACCATGATTCCGATGGCGACAAACGCCCAGAAGACAACTCGCGTTACCAACAGAGTCGGCGTCTGTTGCGGGGCCAGTTCTGTCAGCGCGTTTGTTGTTGACTTCGTGCGGTTGTCAAAATCTACCGCAACCAGAACACGCCGTACAATTACAGCCGCGCCCCATGCGATAAGGAGGAAAATCAACAACGCCACCAGAAAGGCCAATATCCCCGGCAACAGTTGCGCGACCTTACTAAACACGCGCCACATCGAATCGTGCAATGACTGTTCAACTTGCTGCCACATTTTACTTTCCTTTCTACGGATTGAATCTGTCAGGCCATCTCCAGCGGCTCAGGAGATACGGCTTATTTTCTTCGTATGAGCGGGCGAGCTGCTCCAGACGCTGCTCTGCTGCGAACGGAGACGAGGCTGTTGCTTCCTGGACGTAAGATGCAACCCAGCCCAGATACAGCGGTGTAAGCGCGCCCAACAGATGGCTTCTGCTGATAGTTCGCAGACGGTGCGCAAGCGCAAAGTCATAGATAATGCGCACCCAAAGTTCGTCCGGCATCCTGAATTCCTCCGGAGGTACCCGGGACAACTTTTTCAATTCAAACAGCGTAACCGGAGGCAGCACCGGCCCCCAGATTTCCTGCAGGTTGCGCGCGCCCAACAGGAAGGAATCTATCAGCGGCTTCACATCCACGCCATCGCCTTCAGCAGCTTGTTTTGCCGGGGCCCCGAAAACCGGCGTTGGCCGCGATCCTCGATTCCGTTGCCAGAAGGCGGCGTATTTTTCCATTTCAATGTAGGCTGAGCCAACCAGGCTTGCCAATGCTGTCCTCAGCTCAATGCCCTCTGTCTGGCGGGCGTGACTTACATCCACATGGAATTGATAGACCTGCTTGCCTGCTACTGCAGCCACTGTGGCCGGCCACAGCATTTCATCTGCGTAGAGATCGTGCGAAGGATGTGGAGTGCTGAGCTTCGCGCACATCTCCGCAGAGCAACTAAAATCCAGAGGCAGAGGATACTGAATGCGTTGTCCATAAAGCGAACGCGAAAGCGGCGACAGAATGCCGCTGTTCAGCAATCCTTCAAATTTACCCGAAGCGTATACAGGAAGAACGAGATCGCAGCGCTTTTCCAGCACAGGCTGGGCGAACCATTGCACGAGGTCCGCGCGGAGCATCAACAAATCACTGTGCAGAAGAACACATACATCTGCTTGCAATTCAACTGCCAGCGAGCAGATAGCGCGTTGCGCCATTGAAGTAATGATCCATGGCAGATTTTCAGGGCTGGAAGCAGGAAGCGCGTAACTGCAGAATTGAATGCTGCTCTCGTTCGTTTCAGAGAGTCCAGGCGCAGCGACTATGATGCGCGCGTCAAAAGCAGCGCCAAGCTCCTGGACGCGCTGTTGCAGTATTGCTGAATCCACAGTGCCGGTTATGCCCAGCAGCACTGTAGCGCCAGGTGTTTCCGCTGCGGTGGTTTGGCCGCTGTCCCGAATTTGCTCTTCTTTCATGACTGTTTACGACAACAAAGATACGATGCCCATGAGTGGAATACGCACCCAGTCCGGACGGTTGTTCAGCTCGTAGGCCAGTTCATAAAGCGCCTTGTCGAGAAGATACGCATCCAGTATCAGGTCCAGGTCTTTCTCGGGCAGCAGGGCGGAATTGCGCATCTCTGCCAGATATGCCCTTAGAAATTCATCTGAAACTGCGTGTATCCAGAACTTCGCCCACTGTTCCATCTGCTGATTTTCCGTGTGGGTCTGAATAAAATACCTTGCCAATGCCGACCACGCGGCATAGCTGAAGGAGCGCAGCATTCCGGCAACATCTTTCAGCGGAGGCTGCTTTTTCCTGCGCTCTGCCAGCGGACGCGCAGGCTCTCCTTCAAAGTCGAGCACCACAAATCCCTTGCTGGTACGCAACACCTGCCCTAAGTGATAGTCGCCGTGAATGCGCGTCCTGATCACCGGCGATTGCACCGAGGAGAGGCCATGGAAGCAACCAAGAATCCGGCGGCGGCGTCCTGCAACGAGCCCTCCCAATTCGAGGGCATCTTCCGGAAGGCGGCCCAGATTTGCCTTGAGTGTTTCAAGCGTGTGCGCAGCATGTTCGGCGAAGTCCCTGCACAATTCGTCTATCTCATGTTGCTCCATCGTTTCCGGTGCAAAATCGGGGTCATCGGCTGAAGAGGCCAGCGCGCGGTGCATTTCCGCAGTCACTCTACCAAGTTTGCGCGCAGCTTCAAAGTAGTTCTTGCTGATGAAATCGCGGACAGCATTTTCATCGTGCCTGCCCGCACAGAATTTGTAATAGTTCTCCAGCTTATCGAGTGTCCACTTCCATCCATCGCCTTCATTCGCAACAAAGCCTTGCAGCATGGCCAAAGTGGAGGGCCTTTCTCCGTCGCGGGCATATTCAATGGCCCCGCCAAAGGGAGCAATCGCGCGAAAGCCCGAGCTTTCTGTCAAAAACTGGGAAATCTCCGTGTCCGGATTCGGCCCAGGCTCGTGCCTGCGGAAGCACTTCATGATCATCTGTGTGCCAAACAGGATGGATGAATTGCTCTGTTCTGCAGAGCTGATGCGCGCAGGAGGCGCAGGCGCATTCTCTGCAATCAGCGCAGGCAGCACACTGCTTGCTTGCCCGCGAACCATGCCTGCCATAGATTTCCACGTTATCTGCTTACGCAGCAACGAAAGCAGCGACTGACATGCGCTTTCACTTACTAGCGCATCACACAAAACGCCTTCGCTCGCTGCGGCCCGCACTGGAGCAACGATCGCATTCTCCCGGGTGGAACGGACCTGTGAAGCTGCCTCACCAAATAACAACGTCAACGGAACAAAGTAGGATTCTTCTTCTCCGGAGTCGTACTTGACCGTGGCCACCAGATAGACCGACCTGCCTTCTTCAAACACGACCCAATCGCTAACTGTGACCTGTCTTATTTGTTTTGACTTGCCGCCGAACCACCGCTGCTTTGCAATAAATTCAGGAAGCACGGTAGACCGCAGCTTTTCGAGGTTCATTCCTGTCAGAATGGCGTGCCAGTCGTTCTCATTTCCAATTTCGATGAGAGAGCGTTCCGGCCCCAGTTCATCGTCTTCCTGGGGGGGCAGCGCCGATTGCAGCTCAAACCACAGAAATTCATAGGGACCGAGCGTAAGCGAATATGGCGCCTTGGTAATGGGAGGAAACTCAACATAACCCAGCATCTCCACTGGAATCATGCCTTCAAACTCAGCCAGGTCAAGCAGCACGGGCTGCGGAAAACGCGAAAGATTCGCCAGACAGAGCACGCTTTGTCCATCGCTCTGACGCACATACGACAGCACTTTGCGATTTGCCGAAGGAAGGAATTTCAGCGTGCCGCGCCCGAAGACCGGAAACAGCTTCCGCAGCGCAATCATGTTGCGCATCCAGTTCAGGAGTGAGGAAGGGTCCGTGTGCTGCGCCTCAACGTTTATGGCCTGATAGCCCCAGACCGGGTCCATGATCACAGGGCTGTAAAGCTGCGCAGGATTGGCGCGGGAAAAGCCAGCATTCCGGTCTGCTGTCCATTGCATGGGAGTGCGCACGCCGTTTCGGTCGCCCAGATAAATGTTGTCGCCCATCCCGATTTCATCACCGTAGTAAATAATGGGCGTGCCAGGAAAGGAAAAGAGAATACTGTTCAGCAGTTCAATGCGGCGGCGGTTGTTGTCTACCAGCGGCGCGAGCCTGCGCCGAATGCCGATATTGATGCGCATCCTAGGATCGGCGCTGTAGGCCAGATACATATAATCGCGCTCATCATCGGTGACCATCTCAAGCGTCAGCTCATCGTGATTGCGCAGGAAGAGTCCCCACTGGCAGGTCTCTGGAATTTCCGGCGTTTGCGCCATGATTTCTGTGATCGGCAAGCGGTCTTCCTGCCGCAACGCCATGTAGATGCGCGGCATGAGCGGAAAATGAAAGGCCATATGGCACTCATCGCCATCGCCAAAATACGGGCGCACATCCGTCGGCCACTGATTGGCTTCCGCAAGAATCATACGGTTGGCGTAGCCCTCATCCATAGCTGCACGAATCTTTTTTATGACCGAGTGGGTTTCAGGCAGGTTCTCGCAATTCGTGCCTTCGCGCTCCACAATGTATGGAATTGCATCGAGTCGAAGTGCGTCTACGCCCATGTCCAGCCAATAGCGCAGAATCTTCAGCACTTCCTCCATCACCATAGGATTGTCATAATTCAAATCAGGCTGGTGCGAAAAAAAGCGGTGCCAGTAATAGGCCTGCGCAACCGGGTCCCATGTCCAGTTTGATTTTTCCGTGTCTGTAAAGATGATGCGCGCGTCCTTATATTTCTGGTCCGTGTCGCTCCATACATAAAAATCGCGCTCAGGAGAACCCGGCGGCGCATGGCGCGCACGCTGAAACCACGGATGCTGGTCAGACGTGTGGTTGATGACCAGTTCGATCATCACCTGCATTCCACGGTCGTGCGCTTCCCGCAGAAAACGCTTGAAGTCATCCAGCGTCCCGTAGTTCGGATGCACGGTCAGATAATCGGCAATATCGTAACCGTCGTCCCGCAGTGGCGACGGGAAA
>DASRBV010000308.1:0-2726 GCA_035653455.1 Pseudacidobacterium sp.
ACGATGTCGAGGTCGTGAATCATCAGGTCGAGGACCACGTCCACGTCGAGGGAGCGCGGGCTGAAGACACTGAGGCGGTGGACCTCAAAGAACATAGGGGCATTCAGAAACTGCTGCACTGCTGTGACGGCAGGGTTGAACCGCTCCAGATGGCCGATTTGCAGGATGCGTCCTTGCTTTTTCGCAATATCAAGCAGATGGTCGGCTTCGTCGAGCGTGGCGGCCATGGGTTTTTCTACGAGAACGTCAATTCCCGCATTTAAGAAAGCAGATGCTACAGAAAAATGCGCGCTGGTCGGAACGCAGACCGACGCGGCATGAATGTCGAGTTTGCCGCTCGCATGGTCTTTCAGGCAGGAACCAACGGAGAGGTAGACGGGAACGCTCCACTCCTTCTGAAGAGTTGCAGCAAGGGCTTCATTGGATTCGATAATGGCCGCGAGATGGACAGGAAGGCCGGAGCGTTCCAGATCGCGATAGATGCGCAGGTGGTTGAGGCCGAAGGCGCCTGCCCCGCAAACCACCACGTTTTGTACAGATGCAGTTGCTATCGCGATGCTCCCTTTCCTTCGACAGCCTGCACGCAGCGCGAATAGAGTTCGAGCAACTGGTTGACGTGGTCTTCTGGTTTGGGCGCGGAGGCGGCGACAAAGCCTGTTGCGGGTGCGGAAGCACGTCCGACCCCGGTGGTCATGGCGACAAATTTGAGCAGATCAAGCGCGATATCTTCATTGCGGCGTGCGCCGTTGACTGTAATGGATGGTTGGTCCATAAAAACAAGTCCCTCCGAAGCGATGCTATCAAATATGCGCTGAGCGCGTAGTGGAAAGCCGGAATGGATCTACGCCCTCAGGGCTGAGAAACAAGATGTGTGGTTCGTCTGTGGCCCGCCCCCGAGGAACCGGAGACGGTTTCTACGAATGACAAAGGAAGTTCACCCACGCAGTTTGCCGATGGGAGAGTATGAACATAGTGGGTAAAACCATGTAATGTCAGAAAGCCCCTACTCACAGCGGTGGGAGCTGGTCATCTGAACCAGTCCTCCGCAACTCAGAAAACGGGTTCTCTGAATCCGCCTTTTGATTCATGGCGTGAGCGGTTTACCGGCCTGCTTGTCGAGCATATCTTTGGCCTGTTGCAAAGTCAGATTGTCAGGAACGCGGCGGTAGTGGCTGCGCATCTCGTTCTGCTGCACAGAGATGGTTTTGAAGAACAAAGCCTTGCCCTGCATGTTGACTTTGAGCAGGGTGATCTCCCAAAGTCCGGGGGCCACTTCTTCCTGGCGGACATCAAACGTGCCGCCTTTGTTCAGGTGTCCCAGAATGCCGAAGTGCACTTCATCTTTCAGGTGGCCGTGTATCTCCATGAGCCGCTTCTGCTTCACATTTACGATCATCTGGCCTTCCAGTTCATGGAACACTTTGGCTTCGCGGGAAGGAGGATGGAATGACGGATTTGGCTCGAAGTTCAGCTTCACGGTGTCGCCGTTGCGCTCTGCATAGCTGAAGGTCAGTGCATCGGGCAGCATCTGGAAGAGTTGTCTGGTCTTGCGCGCGTCCTCTTGCGAGGACTGCTGCTTTTTTCTTTGCGCTGAGGGATCGTTCAGGTATTTCTCAATCCTCTGGTCTTCGGCCTGGCGCTCCTGCTCATTGAGCAGCTGGCCATTTTTCGCAATCAGGCGAGAAAGCTCACCTTGCGGAGTCTGGACCGTGTAGTTAATTTCTTTGACTCCATTTTTGACTGTTTCCTCCTGATACATCCCGTGGCTGTGGTCCTGGTCTTGCATTTTGATTTCATTGGTGATGACCTGGTGTGCCAGATCGTTTGCTAACATGCTTTCATTCGATTGAGCCGGGGCAGCCATGCCGCACATGAGGATGCAAGGCAAAAGGACCAGCAGGGACCATTTGTTCATACGTTTGGTTTGATGCTGTTCCCCCTTCACTTGCGATACTTGTTCTGTTGCAGGACGCTGACTCCTTTCCATCCCCAGTAAACGCAGTGCCGCTGAATCAGGCCCTTATCGTTGAGTGTCATGGTTTCAACAAAGTTCACCGCAGTGATGAATGATCCAAACATCGCGCAGCCATTTCTTGGAGCCAAGGGACCATAAAGCAAATGAGATAGAGAAAATGCATCAGGCATGGTGTAAATCGCCGATACTGCAAATTGCGCTCTGGACCGAGCCGCATACGAACCCGCAGCTCGCGGCGAATGAGTGGTGAGCGGCGCTTGAGAAGATCATGAAAGGGCAGTTCGATTCTTACCGCATTCAATCAGGGCCGATGGGACTCATGAAAAGGCCCTGAGTTGCCGTTCTTACGGTAACGGCCAACCTGCCACATACTTCCGGGACCGGAAATGCAGCCATCGGATAAGCAGCAGAATCACCGAAATTGCAAACACAATCTCCAGAAGCGGGCGCAGATGGATGACCAGAGACATGGCCGTGCCTGCGCCCATCCAGAGGGCCAGGTATGCTGCAATACACATTGGGCACTTTGGCAGCAGCACCAGCAATGCGCCCGAGCTTATCGGGCCGCCGGCGCTGCGCCACCATCGGCACTTTGTTTGTGCATCGCAGCACATTGCATTACTCATGGGTGCAGCATGCGGCTGCGGGTTTTGCCGTTTCGTAACGATCGCGGTGTCTTACCCACGCCATGGGCCACGGCAGGCCCTCTTCATTACGGCCCTTTGGTGACATATCGAGGATTGCATAGATA
>DASRBV010000309.1:0-9771 GCA_035653455.1 Pseudacidobacterium sp.
TTTGCGTGGATTTGTATCCATATCAGTTCCAGAAAAGCTGGCCGCAATGGATTGGGTGCATCAGCCGCAGCAGTTCAGTGAAGCGCTGACTGCCCACCTGTGGGCCACGCACCAGATGGATGCCTTCCGCGCCGCGGCCGATGAATACGCTGCTGCATGGCGTGAGGCCAAGCCTGAGCCTGAGCCGGCGGTTCCGCGACTGAGCATTATACTCATCGGTCAGGGATGCAGCAGCAGCCCGCACCCGCTCTTTAGCAAACTGCGGCCTTACGGAACTTATTTTTCGCATGTGGATCCGGCGAATGGCTGGGATGCCATTGCAACGACAGTTACAGTGCGGGCCACGAAGCATCAGGAGAAATACCAGCACTGGTACATTGACGGGGGCGAGGCGGCGGACTTGCCATCACGAGGAGTCTCCGTGGTCTCTTATGCGGGGCTCGCGCCTGCTCGCAGTGCCATTCTTAAACGAATGCAGACCGTCATTAACAGTGGCAACGGCGGCCCCGAGGCGCTGCGAACATTGCTGGCACAGACGCACCCGGAGGACATCGGGCTGGACGTGAGGAACGACGCCACGCTGGCCCACTTTAAGACCAGTATTCTGACCGAAGGCTCCGGCACGCAGATCTTCAGCACTACTTTTGCGCAATGGACGGCCCGCGAGGCTCTGCGCCGCGCCCAGCCGGTCACCATGCTGGTGCGGTTCGCTCCGCGCCAGAGGCAGCTTCCTATGAATGAGTTGCTTTCCGGTCAGCATCTAGTAAATGAAACGGATCCTGTTGGTTCACTGATAGATGCTGATATGGGTGCTTATTACACATGGATCAACCAGCAACGCCTTTCCGGCGCGGAAAAAAGCAACTTTCTGGCATGGTTTGAAGGTAAAAATGAAGCCATAGCGATTGGGCCATCCGTGCCGCGCGGAGTAATTTCTCCATCGCAAATGACGATAGAAAAACTGATTGCTATGCTGGGTTAAATGCGTAACTCTGCGGCCATCCTGGGTGCTTCCACAAACTATACATTGGCCGTCCAGCGTCAGCCGCCTGGCGCAGTGCGATGGTGGAGCTATCCTTTTCATTGGGCAGCATATCGCATCTATGTTTTGAAGAAGGATGCTTCTGTGAAATAACAAAGGCGATGGGCACCATTCACTGTCAAAAAGCATTTTTTTCAGATGCAGGGAAATAAATTCAATTCAGCGTGAGAGAAGTCATGGCCCCTCCCGGCTTTGGCAGAAATAGCAATTTCATCTAAGCAGACGGGTTTATGGCAGATGTTCACTTTCGCCCTCGACACGGTGCGCATACTTGATGATGTCCGCGTCAGAGAGCACGACGAGTCCTTCCTCGACCATTTGGTCTACGACCGGCAGGAACGATTTCAGCTTCTCTTCGGTATCTACGGCTGTAATCATGATGGAAGCATCGTGTGAGAGGTGAAAAGGCTTTTCTTTATGCACGCGGCGATGTGCACCGTATCCCAGAATGCCGCGGTAGACTGTCGCTCCGGCCAGATCGTATGCGCGCATCGCCTGTACCAGCGCTTCGTGCAGAGGCTTGCCCTGCCAGCGGTCGCTTTCGCCGATGAATATCTGCATTAATTTTGCTTTGCCCTCAATTTTTACGTGTTGCGGGGCAGGGGACTTTTGCGGCCTTGATGGCGCTGCTGGCTTGATGACGGTGGTTTCCTGCAGCTCTATCATCCCGCTGCCTGCCATTTCACGTAGACGCGGAAGAAGTTCGCCGACCTTTTCTTCCGATTCAATAAATTCAATCTTGACCGGGAGCTTTTCGGAAATCTCAACGGTTCCCGCCGAGTGCAGATGATGGTCTGCTCCGAATCCGGCAACACCTTTCAAGACGGTCGCGCCGGAAATGCGGTGGAAGAAAAGGTAATCAAGGATACTGGAGTAAGCAGAGGCCCCATGATGGGTTGAGCCTTCACTCAGATAAATGGAAACCTTTATGGCCTTCCCGGCAGACAGCATATCTTCTCCCACACGAACCATCATTGCCCTCACGAAACAGCTTTTGCAACCAGAACGCCGCACCATACGCCCGCCAGGCCCAAAAGGCAACTTAGCCCAACGTAGAGGGCGGCGATAAGGAACGCACCGGCTTGCAGGTTGATAAATATCTCCCACTCAAATGTTGAAAAGGTGCTGTAGGCGCCTACAAAGCCTATGGGTATAAGAAATCTCCATGCTGGCGACAGGTCGGCGCGTTCGCCAAGAAAGGTAAGAGAGAACCCGATAATAAAGCAGGCGGTGATGTTGATGACGAAGGTCCCATACGGAAATTTAGAGCCAAACCTGTCCACGATGGCCGCTCCAACCCAATAGCGGGCCAGCGAACCAAGCGCACCGCCCATTGCGATCAAGAGATATTTCTGCAATTCCTGACGTTCTCCTTTGGCACAGAACCATCCATCTGGCCCGTAAAGTTTTCAGCATTTTTTTAGGGGAAACCACGCCGATGGACAAAGCTCCACGACAGGGTCCCCTGTCAGGAGTCATCATCTGTCCAGCCGGTATTCGGAAGGGACAGCGGTTAAGGGTGAACTCCTTCACCACGCTGAGTCTATGGGCAATATCTTAACTCAAAAAACAGGCATTTGGATGTCACACATCGCGGGCAGATTTTCCGGACGCCTGTCATTTGACAAAGCGTTTTACCGATTGTTAATGTAGCTGCCCAGGAAACATTTTCATACAGGAAACTTGGTGGATTGTTTCTGCAAAACAACGAGTAAGGAATCAGCCCAGCAAGTCCCAAAAGCACTGCATTCAGAGTAAAGAAAACATTTTCCTCAATTGTCTGCCGCGGCTACAGCTCACTTGCAGGAGGTCGGTATGAACAGGAGGCAGTTAGGATTTCTCACCAGCATCTTCACGTTTTTTCTCTTCGCCTGGATGGCGCAGGCGCAGGAAAACGCAGTCATCACTGGTATTGTCACAGACCCATCAGGCGCAGTGGTTCCGCAGGTAACAGTCACCCTTACTCACATGGAAACCGGAGAAACCCGCACTACGGTCACAAACAATGCTGGGCTCTACACATTTCCCAGCCTTCACATTGGCCATTACATCCTCAAGGCAGAGGCAAGCGGCTTTAAGACCTTCACCAGGACCGACATCGTGCTGAACGTGGCCCAGACATTGCAGGAGAACATCCCATTGGCCCTGGGCACTGCGGGGCAAACGGTCACCGTGCAGGCGAATGCCTTGCAGGTACAGTCGCAGACGAGTGAAGTTAGTACGCTGATTACAGGAAGCCAGGTCACGCAGCTTGCCACAAACGGACGCAACGTCACCGCGCTGGCCACGCTTGGCATGGGCGTCTCGAATACCATGTCTGACTATAGCGGCGTGAACGCCCTTACCTCGAACCCTTCCATCAGCTTTAATGGCACGCGCCCCAGCCATAACGTCTTCATGATTGACAATGGCGAAATCTATGACCGCGGCTGCGGCGGATGCTTCAGCGTCCTGCCTTCGATTGACGCACTGGCCGAATTCCAGACGCTGGACAGCAATTACAGTCCGGACTATGGCATCGGGTCCGGCGGCACTATCACGATGGTGCTCAAGTCAGGCACGCACGATTTTCACGGCGGACTGTGGGAGTTCAACCGCAATGAAGCGTATGACGCGAACAGCTATTTCCTGAACCGCAATGGGCAATCGCGACCAGAGCACCGCCTGAATCTATTTGGCGGCAATATTGGTGGACCGCTATGGATTCCGCACGTGTATAACAGTGACCGTAAGCGCACCTTCTTTTTCGTCAATGAGGAGTGGCGCAGGCAGATATGGGGAAGTGCTCCTACGGTCACGCCCACTGTTCCTTCATCCGACTTTCCGGCAGCGGGCCAATCGCTGGTCTATGTGCCTCCCGCCAGCAGTACGATCATTCCCGTGGTTCCGAGGACAAGCGATCCAGCGAAGCTCACACTCTACGCCCAGGATGGTTTGACGCCCGGGCAGCCTTTTCCGAACAACACGATTCCTGCAAACCTGATTGATCCCAATGCTGTGTTGTTTATGAATACAGGGGCGATTCCGAAGCCGAATGTAGCTGGCGTGAATAACTACATTTCCTCCATTCCGCAAACGACGAATGTTCGCGAAGACCTGGTACGCATAGATCATACGATCAACAGCAAATTGCAGTTGATGGGGCACTATATCCACGATGCAATGGACCAGACACTCTATCCTCCGCTGTGGAGCGGCGGTTCTTATCCGACGGTAGGCAGCGTGATGCAGAACCCCGCATGGACAGCGGTCATCAAGCTGACGCAGACACTTTCCTCCAACATGCTGAATGAGACTGCGTTTAATTATGACGGAAACAAGATCCGCCTGAATCCTACGGGCATTTACAAGCAGCCCACGGGATGGAGCGCGCAGAGCTTCTTTCCCGCAGCAAACAATTTGCTCAGCAGGCTTCCTGAAATAGATTTTGGCGCGCCCTATAACACGAACTGGAGACCCAGCTATTTCCCCTGGAAGAATGCCGCGGAAGATTATCAGGTGCGCGATGATTTTTCCTGGACGAAGGGAGTGCATAGCCTGAAGTTCGGCGTGAGCTATATGCGCTTTATCAAGAACCAGCAGCTTCAGGCGAACACAAACGGCGTTTATAACTTCAACAGCACGGCTTTCTCAGGCGATGCTTATGTAGATTTTCTGCTGGGCTTTGCCACGAGCTTTAACCAATTGGAGTATATGAGCACCCCACATTGGGTAAACAATACGTATTCTCTCTACGTGAACGACAACTGGCATGTGAACCAACGTCTGACTCTCAATCTGGGCTTCCGTTACGACGCGCTGCCGCATGCCTATGAGCGCTATAACCGCTTTGCCAATTTTGTGCCGGCTGATTACGATCCGGCCCAGGCGCCGAAATTCAATGCAGACGGGAGTCTGGATCCGAGTGGCCCTGGGTTTAGTGTGCCTCCTGGATTTAATAGTTCGTTCTATACGAATGGACTCAAACTGGCGGGCGTAGATGGCTTTCCGAGAGGGAACGTAAGGAACTATTGGGGCACCATCATGCCGCGTATAGGATTCGCCGCGGATGTCTTAGGAGATGGTAAGACCGTAGTCCGTGGAGGGTTTGGAATCTTCTATGAGCGCATTCAGGGCAATGATGTTTATAACTCAGCGCTGAATCCTCCTTTTGCATTCCAACCCGCGGCAAATAATGTTTATTTCTCCAACCCACACCAGAGCGCAATTACGGGCGCAACGGCATCTACGCCGTATTTTCCCGCAAGCCTTACAAACTTAAAGTATGATTATGCAATTCCGGGAACAGCGCAGTTCAGTCTGGGAGTGCAGCATGAGTTGGCGCCATCCACTGTCGCAGTCGTCCAGTATGTTGGCTCTACGGCATGGCACCAGAGCGATGATCGCAACATCAATACGCTGCCGCTGAATGATCTGACCGACCGTCAGGCCGTTGCTACCAAAGGCGCAAATGCAAACCTGTACCGGCAGTTCCGTGGTTTTGCCGGAATTACTCAGGAAGAGACTACCACCAACGCCAGCTATCACTCGTTACAGGCTGGAATCCGCATCGAGAACCGCCACGGACTGACGCTGCAACTGGCCTATACGTATTCGCACGAAATTGATATCGGCAGCAACGACCTGAACGGCATTTCCAATCCGTTCAACATTGAATATGACCGCGGCTCTGGCGCGCTCGACCGGCGGCACATCTTCAACGCTAACTACATCTATAGCTTCCCGTTTTTCGCACATTCGCAGAGTGCGCTGGCGCGCAGTTTTCTGGGAGGATGGCAATTCTCCGGCATCACAGTCGCGCAGACCGGAGTACCTTCGAATGTGACCTACTCAACGGACGTGCTGGGGCTGGGCGGCGGCACGACCAACCGGCCCAATGTCTCCGGTAAGATGAGATATCCCAGGCAGCAAGCCGCATGGTTTGATAAAAACTTGTTTACCGTGCCTGCTCCGGAGTGGGCAGGAGGAAACAATCACGGCTTTGGAAATGCGCGCAAGGACACGGTGGTTGGCCCTGGCCGCCTGAACTTCAACCTCTCCTTGTTCAAAGCCATCCCAGTCACCTCGAATGAAGCCGGCCCGCGGTTCGAACTGCGCTTCGAGTCCTTTAACACCTTTAACCATACGCAGTTCAGCGGCATAGATACCGGTTTTACCAGCGGGACCTTTGGTCAGGTCACCTCTACGGCCGATCCACGTGTCCTACAGCTTGGAGCAAAGTTCCTGTTCTGACACTTTGGTGAGGGACGGGTGTCTCATCTTCTCATTTCAAGATGAAGAGTGGGACACCCGCGAGGATTAAGAGGCCCCTATGTCAGGAGCATTTCTTTCAGATTCGGGCTGACATGTAGTTTTGCTTCCGTAGCCGCCTGCACGTCGGCCACGCTGAGTCCTGGAGCAATCTCTTCCAGTACCAGACCTTCAGGCGTGACCTGTATCCATGCCATCTCCGTAGCAATGGTGTGCACAACCTTCAGGCCGGTAATGGGTAGTGTGCAGCGCTTCAGGATTTTCGGACGGCCGTCTTTTGTGGTGTGCTCCATGGCTACGATAACGCGCCGCGCACTTGCAACCAGGTCCATGGCGCCGCCCATACCTTTTACCATCTTGCCCGGGATCATCCAGTTGGCAAGGTTTCCTACTTCGTCCACCTCCATCGCGCCGAGAATGCTCAGGTCTATGTGTCCGCCGCGAATCATGGCGAAAGAGTCGGCGCTCGAAAAAAATGACGTTCCCGGAAGTTCGGTCACCGTCTCTTTCCCGGCGTTGATGAGGTCGGGGTCTTCCTGTCCTGCAATGGGATATGGCCCAACGCCTAGTATTCCGTTTTCAGATTGCAAAACTACTTCGATTCCAGGAGGAACATGGTTCGCCACCAGCGTAGGCATCCCTATGCCGAGATTTACGTAATAGCCGTCGCGCAGCTCGCGCGCGATTCTTTTGACGATACGCTCACGTTTTTCAACTTCCTGTGGTTTGACGGTCAATGGCGCGCTGGGATTCGATACAGTAGTCATAGCGGTCGTTTTCGGAATGCCTCCGGCTGTTTTCAATCTTCGGGCGCGTTCATCCTTGCGCGGAACTATTCTAGTCCTTGGCGGCCTGATTTTGTCATTCCTGCTTTCAGGCTTTCCCAATACCCGGCCTTCGATTTTCCTGCTGGTGCCTACATTTCTCGCGCTTTATGGAACCTACGATACGGTGCGCTGTCTGCGTTTGCGCTGGAGTCTTTATCACGGCCGTGTGCTGGTGCTGCTGTACATGGACCTAATGGCATTGGCAATGATCTTCTTCCTTTTGCTTTATCCCTATGAAGGTTGGCTTCAATAACAGGACGCAAAGATGCAGGTATGGGCTTGAGTTTTCCTTATTTATCAGCAGAAGACAAGACTGTTACTTGTACCGGGACTTCCAGTGTGCCTATACGGCCGCTTAGCGGGTCGTAAACTCCCGTGCGCAGGAAGACAGCGTTTTTGGGCAAATCAAGCTCCTGGCGAAACTGCAACCCTACCTGAGAAAATGCGGAGTAAGTTCCCGGCTTCAGATGTAATTGGACCTCCTGAACAGTAGAATTCAACACATTACCGTTCTGGTCGAAGGCCACTGCGGCGAAACGTACAGTCCCATGATGCAGCCCATCCGGAGTAGTGCTGAAGGAAAGTGTTGGTTCTGCAACTGCATAATCCATCTGGTAGCGCACCAGGCCGCCTTTGAGTGTCTTGTTGTCTCCAACCACTGGGCCCATCGCTGAAGGCTGCGGATTTTCAGGCGCCATCATGACTTTGTAGATAATCTGACTGAAGCTGGGGAGGCCGTGTGCCATCAGCGGTAAAAATGGGTCGGAGGGCGCAGTTGTCGTGTGTTTGTGCGCAGCTTCCGGGTCTTCTGCAAAGTAACCGTGCCGGTATTGCAGGTTGTATCCGCTACGCGCGAGCAGGACTTGAATGTGGCGGTAGCCACCATCCAGTTTGGGACTGGTTGGTGTATAAGCCAGCGTGTAGTAATGGGATCCGTTATTGATGACGCGCCGAATCGCATCCTGAATGCCGTTGGTATTGTAAATAGCCTCGCCTCCAGTCTCTTCAGCAATCGTGTTCATCGTCTGGTGCTCCGCAGCGGTCTGCTGAAAGAATTTCATATCTGCCTTGGCAAAAGCCGCAGCATTGGAAGGGCCGCGCCGGGAGGCATCATACACGGGTGAAACCATCAGACCGCGCGCATCAATAGGGTAGACTGCGATCTGGCCGAGGCGGAGCATATCTGTCGTCTCGCGTATCTGGTCGCCATAAACCGACATGGCCTGAAAAGGATTAGGTAAATCCAGATCGGGATTGATGATGAATGGGAAAGACCCGGAAAACCAGAGAAGGTTCTTTCTGCCGGGAATTGAACTAAGATACCGGCCAAGCTCCGACAGAGCATCGAGCGTAATGCGGACACGCATGTCCGTTCGGAAGGTCTGCGTATCGGCATTGAACTGCTGCATTGCAGAAAGCGCCAGCGAGTTGCTCATTGCCGGATCATTCTGCAACTGTTCGATAAAGTCCTCCTGCGTGTGGTCAGTATCAAGCAGAGGTGAAGACTGCGGCAGTAGTTTGTGCTTCTTTCCATCCAGCGCAGCCAATAATTGCGAAGATTCGCTCGTAAAACCTTGCACCATACGCAGGCGCGAAGCCAGAGTGAAGACGGCGATACGCGTTCCTGGAGGAAGCTGCTTCAGATATTTCAGCATCTGCTGGCGCACATAGGCCTGGTCAGGCATGGGCGTGTTCAGCGCATCCAGCAGCAACACGTTCACCGAATCTGTTTCCGGCGTGAGAGGGAAGCTCGTATAGACATTGGGCGGCATCGCCGGGAGTGCTGTGCCCTGCGCGGGAGCGGCCCCGGTATGTTCCTGAAAATAGGAGATGGTCTGGGGTTTGCCATCTTCAAGAAGGCTGAAGTCTTCTTTTTTGAGTCCAGGCAGCGCCTCGCCTTTTGCTCCGGTAACAACTACATCCAGGACGACCTGGCGAACGGTCGTTTTATAAACGGGGGCAGGCTGGGTGGAGGCTGAGGTTTGAGCAAAGATACCAATCGCAAGCGGAGACAATAGGCATAAAGCAGCAATCAGACGCACTCAGCATCTCCTGTGAGTGGAAACACAGCCATTTTGCCCGAAGTTGTGGGCGAAGGTGAAGAAAAATTAAGGCTGTGTGCCCTTCGGAGATGCTATGGAGATTACAACTTTGCGATGTTCATTCTCCGCCGGCGTACTTTACCGAGCATCCATAAGGTCGGGTATAGGAAACGGCCACCCGCTGGCCTTTCATGGCTTCGGTCAAGGCCTCGGACACATAATTTTTTGCCACTTTGATATCAGCCGGATCTGTTGTGGGATGGTCGTCAATGGCTCCTTCATAGACGACGTTGCCTGAAGGATCAATGACAAACATATGTGGGGTGGTTTTGGCCTCATATTCATGCCCGATCACGCCAGATGGATCGAGGATGGCCGCAGTCGGAGATGCTTTCATTTTTGTCATGTAAGCATTCTCCTCGCTTGCAGTCATGTATCCCTGCTGGCCAGGAGCGGAGGAGAGGATGGTGAGCCACACTACACCTCTGGCCGTCCATTCTTTCTGGAGCGCCTGCATGTTGCCGCTTTCGTAATGCTTGCGGGTGAAGGGGCAGTCTTTGTTTGTCCATTCGAGAACAACAAATTTGCCACGGTAGTCAGAGAGCTTGTG
>DASRBV010000310.1:0-9608 GCA_035653455.1 Pseudacidobacterium sp.
ATGAGAAATTTCGGCGGCGCTAGCAGTTTTACAATTTCGCGGCCAACACCAACCGTATCGGCGGCACTGCTCGTTTCAAATTCGTGGACTCGTGTTCCTGTCGCCTGGGTCATTGCGGCAATCCTTGTATCCAAAGATAACCGCCCTTGTCTTCCGCGCGAAAGCGAAAAGCTCGTGAAAGATGGGCGACGGTGTCGGTGGCCAGCAAAGTGTGCTCGTCCTGCTCACGGACGGCGAAATCAGCTGCGAGGCCGTGCAGGTAGACTGCTGCGTTGACTGCTTCGTCCGAATATTGCGGATATTGCGCCACCATAGCGGCTATGATGCCGGTGAGAATGTCTCCGCTGCCCCCTTTGGCCATGCCCGGGTTTCCGGTGGTGTTGATGGCGACGCTTCCGTCGGGATGGGCGATAAGCGTGCGCCAGCCCTTCAGAACAAGAACGACGTGGTGCCTGATGGCAAACTCGCGCGCCAGTGCCTCGCGATTGGCCTGCACTTGCTGAATGCTTAACCCGGCAAGACGCGCCATTTCGCCTGGATGCGGCGTGAGCACCAGCAGGCGGTTACGGCCGCTGATCTTGTCCCGATGTTTCGAGAGGACATTCAGCGCGTCTGCATCCAGCACCGCAGGAAGATTTGTGTTTTCTAGCAGGCCGAGCAGGAATTTTTCCGTTTCTGGCTGCTGGCCCATTCCGGGGCCGATGGCGAGGACTGTCTTTTTGTCCAGCAGCTCATCGAGAGTGTCGCGGTCAAGATTGCTGCTGCTGATTTCGCCGTGTCCACCTGCGCGAAGAGGAATGGTCATCAGTTCGGGGGCGATGCGCGCGACTGAATCAAGGATGGGCTGTGGGACTGCGGCCGTAACCAGTCCGGCCCCCGCTCTGAGCGCAGCAAGAGAAGCCATGGCTGCTGCGCCGGATTTTCCATAAGACCCAGCGATGACCAGTACGTGCCCATGGCGGCCTTTGTTGCTTTCGGCGGGGCGCGGCGCTTCTGCGAGTTTTTTGTATGATCCGGCCCATGTAAGTTGCAGCCTGGACTGGATGGCTTCATCCGGCGATCCGATAGGCGCAACGACGATAGGTTTGGATGCGCTGTTGGTCAGGTTGCCGCAGACGTGCGCGAGTTTAGGTGCGGTGAAGGTGACAACGGCATCAGCGCGATAGGCACCTTCGACCTGATATTCGCGTGAGTCGGAGTCCCATCCGGAAGGGATGTCCACGGCAATCACAGGTGTGGCGAGCGCGTTGATGCGGTTGCGAAGGGCGGCCGCCACTCCGCGTAAGGGCGGCTTAAAACCTGTGCCGACGACTGCATCGAGAAAGAGGTCAGCATGTTGAAGCAGTTCTGAGACCTGTTCTGATGCGAGTGCGGTTTCGTCAGGGGCCAGCGCTGGGGCAATCTCCATTTGCTCGAACATGGCCGCAGCATCACCTTTCAAATCAGCGGCAAAGCCGAGGAGAAGCACCTTGACCTTGCGTCCGGCCTGACTCAGGGCGCGGGCGGCGACAAAGCCATCTCCGCCATTGTTGCCTTTGCCACAGAGGACGGTGATATGCCGCGCATGAGGAAATTCACGCAGTACAAAGCGGGCGACTGCCTGTCCTGCGTTTTCCATCAGAGTGAGCGAGGGGACGCTAAATTGCTCAGAAGTGGCCTGGTCGCAGGCACGCATTTCGTCAGCGGTGAGGATTTTCATGGCTCTCCACCATCATTCATTCTTGTAAATTCTTCATATTACGATGCTTAAATATCTGCTACCCAATCTTTGACAATAGTATATTTTCAGTTGCGAATAGTAGACTAAGTTCAATAGACTAAGTTTAATGAAGACTTATAACATCCACCATGCAAAGACGCACCTTTCCAGACTGGTAGAACAAGCCGCCAGAGGAGAGCCGTTTGTGATTGCGAAGTCGGGCAAGCCCATGGTCAAAGTCATGGCACTTGAGATGCCGGAGCCGTCTCACAGGACGCGGTTTGGATTTCTGGCGGGACAGATCCAGGTACCGGATGACTTCAATACCATGGGCGCGTCCGAGATTGAAAAGATGTTCGAGGGCGAAGATTGAAATTACTGCTGGACACTCATCTGCTGCTCTGGGCGGCCATGGGAAGCGGGCGTATTCCTACCCGGGCACATAAATGCATGGCTGATCCGGTAAACGAACTGCTGTTCAGCGCTGCCAGTTTATGGGAGGTCGCCATCAAGAGCGCCCTGAGACGTCCGGATTTTCAGGTAGACGTGCGCCTGCTCCGGCGGGGACTGCTGGACAACGGATATCTCGAATTACCAGTCCTGAGTGAACATACCGCGGCATTGGATGCGCTACCCTCAATCCATAAAGATCCGTTCGACCGGATACTGATTGCGCAAGCCATTGTCGAAGGGGTTATTTTGCTGACGAATGATGCGGTGATGGCGCGGTATCCCGCGCCGGTCCGTTTGGCGTAGAAGGTCTGGCTGTTATTGCGCTGCGGCGCCGGAGGACAGCTTCGCTGAAGCTGTCTCTGTCGCAGGCTTGCTGACGAAGTAGTTCTTGTCCCACAAATTGCGGTAGAAGACGCCGGTCAGTTCGGCGGCTTTGGGGCCGAAAGTCGGACGTCCTCCTTCGAGGAAGAAGACAGTCACGATGCGGCCATACTGCGTGTCAGCGTAGGAGGCAAACCAGCCGTAACGGGTGCCATGATTGGAGCAGGTCCCGGTCTTACCCAGAATCGGGAACTGGTTGAAGTTCGCGCGCAGCGAGCGGGCGGTCCCGTATTCCACGGCGGCGTGCATGCCGTCCTGAA
The DNA here is from genome assembly GCA_035653455.1 of Pseudacidobacterium sp. Lineage (GTDB taxonomy): Bacteria > Acidobacteriota > Terriglobia > Terriglobales > Acidobacteriaceae > Pseudacidobacterium. The sequence goes on from DASRBV010000310.1 coordinate 2,794, forward strand.
TTTCAGGAAGGATCTTGGAGATATCGAGGGTACGCTTCACGCGCGGCTGGAAGTTAAGGACTTCGTCTGGAGTGGTGGGGTGCTGGAGATAGTAGAGCGTTCCGCCATTGGCGATGGCCGCCACCAGCGCGCCCAGTTGCAGGGGGGTCATCGAGACGCCTTCGCCAAAGGAACACATGCGGCCTACGCCGCCCTCGCTGTCTGGAATCGGCTCATCGGGGTAGACTCCGAGATGTTCGCCAGGAATGTTATATCCTGCCAGTTCGCCGAGTCCAAATTCGGTTGCGTAGTGGCGGACGCGCTCAAAACCGAGCCTGCGGCCCAAGGTCTCAAAATAAAGATTGTTGGAGTGGGCCAGTGCCTGGGTAAGGTTCATGCTGTAGTGGCCGCCCAGGTTCACAGGGGTGTCCCTGGTAACAATGCCTTCGTCGAGGGCTGCGAGCGCAACCGAAAGCTTGATGGTGGAGCAAGGCTCGGCGCCGCTGGAGAGCGCGAGCTTCTGGTTCACCATGGCCAGAATGCGTCCATTGTCCGGATCAATGGCAACAACCGTGCCGTTCATATTACCGAGGGCGTCAATGGCCGCCTGGCGGACGATCGGGTCTTCGCCGCCGGTGACGTCGCCCGCCGTGAGTGCATCCATGTCCGCAAAAGAGTTTCCGGTGAAGCGCTCATAATACCGATGGACACGCAGGCTGGTGTGACGTACCCGTCCGTGGCGTACGGTAAGTGAGGCCGTCTCAAGATGGGCCACACGATGAGTGTGTTGCAGACGGGTCATGTGTTGCCTTGCTCTGGAGGATTCCACGACGCGAGAGCGGCGTGCACTATGGCGGGAGGTAGTCGTGCTACCAGCCCACACGGACACAGGGATCGCAAGCAGTCCCAGCAGCAAAAAATATGCGATGCGCTTCATTCCGTATTCACCCCGAGGCCCAGCAACTGCATCGTACGCTATGAAACAGCCTGGAACTTCTGTTCATTCGGCATGGTCCGCCAGTCTGTTCCCGGAATGGTCATGCCCTTCCATTCTGGAACGGGGCTACTTCTATGGATGCAAACACATTGAATCCAGAAAAGATGCCCCTTCATCTTTTTGTGACTTTCAGATAAGTAATGTGTCGGGCGGATACCTTCACTATACCTGTCTGAAAGCGTTTTACAAGCCCCCACGACGCATAAATGCGGGAATGTCCAGTTCATCGGGCTGTTCTTCCCGCTGTGCTTCATGGGAGGTATTGGCCTGCGCAGGCAGTTCCGCAACCGCAACTGCCACTGGCCCAGGCGCGGGCGCTGGTTCTACGGCCGGCTGGACCGCGACAGGCGCAGGTGCTGTAACAGGCACGTTGACCGGAATGACCGGACGAAGGATTTCCGGCTCCTCTTCCTCGCTCATAAAGCGTGGACTACCTTGTGGCACAGGTTGGACGGGCACGCGCGGCGAAACCGGTTCGCGCAGGGCCGCATTCAACATACGCTCGCGGCGCTCGGCCATCTCCTGGCGGAACCCTGTGGCGATGACAGTGATTTTGACCTCATCACCCATATTTTCATCGAGTACCGCGCCGAAGATGATGTTCGCATCCTCATGCGCAGCGTTCTGGATGAGGGTCGAAGCCTCATTGACCTCGCTCAGTTTGAGTGAACTGGAGCCGGTAATGTTAATCAGGATGCCCTTGGCCCCGTCAATTGCCCCTGCTTCAAGCAGCGGCGAGGACATGGCCAACTGCGCCGCCTCTACGGCGCGGTTTTCGCCTTTGCCCAGGGCCGTGCCCATGACCGCATAGCCCATGCCTGCCATGGTGGTCTTTACATCGGCGAAGTCGCGGTTGATGATACCTGGAATCGTAATAATGTCCGAGATGCCCTGCACGCCTTGACGCAGCACGTCGTCTGCTATGCGGAAGGACTCGAAAAAGCCTGCATCTTTCGCTACCGCAAGCAGCTTTTCATTGGGAATGACGATCATCGTGTCTACCGACTCAAGCAGTTCTTCCATGCCACGCTCGGCCTGCATCATGCGGCGCTTGCCCTCAAAGCCGAAGGGCCGGGTAACTACAGCGACCGTCAACGCGCCCATTTCGCTGGCCAGAGAGGCAATGACCGGGGCCGCGCCAGTACCCGTGCCTCCGCCCAGTCCAGCCGTGACAAAGACCATGTCCGCGCCCTCGAGTGCCTCGATGATCTTTTCCGAATCTTCGAGAGCAGCGCGCCGGCCCACGTCCGGGTTTGCGCCCGCTCCGAGGCCGCTGGTCAGCTTGAGCCCGAGTTGAATTTTCACCGGAGCGTGGGAGAGTTGCAACGCCTGTGCGTCAGTATTGGCGACGATAAACTCCACGCCTTCCACGCGGGCGGCGATCATGCGGTTGACTGCGTTGCCGCCGCCCCCGCCCACGCCGATGACCTTGATCTTCGCCCCGCGGGGCACCTGTTCGTGATAGTGAATACGGATTTCTTCTGACGGGTTCATGGGCATTTGGCTCCTACACGCTTCCTGCAAAAATGGCGCGCAGCTTGGCGCGCAGTCCCTGGTCTTCCGCCGCACGGGTCACGCTGGTGCGGTGGGCATACAAAAGCATTCCGACGAGAACAGCGTTCTCGGGGACAATAAGTTCTTCCGGCATCCTTGAGAGCGGCACCGGTGTTCCGATGCGCGCAGGGGTACGCAGAAGGCTCTCGGCTGTATCGAGAAGCCCGGGAAGGCATGCTCCGCCTCCCGTCAACACGCATCCGGCACCCAGGGCCTCAAGGACCCCGCCCTGGCGCAGGTTGTCACGCAGCAACTGAAAGAGTTCACGGGCGCGTGGCTCAAGGACTTCTGCCACGAACCGCTGCCGAACCGTACGGGGGCCGTGACCGGGCATGCCGTAAAGCTCAATTTCATTGCCTGAAGGCACCGAGGTGACGACGGCATGGCCATAGTTACACTTGATCCATTCGGCCTCTTCGACGGAAACATGGAGGCCGACGGCAAGATCGTTCGTGAAGTGGTCCCCCCCAATGGGAATGACGGCGGAATGGGCGACGGAGCCTTCAAAGAAAACGACCAGCTCGGTCGAGCCTGCTCCAATGTCAATGAGGCAAACGCCCAGCTCGCGCTCATCGGCGGAAATTGTGGCCTCAGCAGCGGCGATGGCCTCAAATACAGATTCGCTGACTTCAAGACCTGCTTTGTTGGCGCAGGTCACGATGCTCTGTAAGGCGCTGGCTGAAGCCGTCGAGATGTGCAGATTTACTTCGAGCCGGTTCCCGATCATGCCGACAGGGTCGTGGATACCCGGCTGCTCGTCGAGAATAAATTCCTGCGGCAGAAGATGAAGAATCTCACGGTCATTTGGCAGCGAAACGGAGCGGGCGCGGTCTACAGCTGCGCGCACATCTTCGCGCGTGATTTCGCGCAGGCGCGTCCCCAGGCTGATACCTCCACGGCTGTTTACGCCGCGCACGTGCCACCCACCTACGCCAACTACGCAGCGGTCAATCGTTGCCTGGGCCATGGCCTCGGCCATCATAGCGGCGTCATTCACGCATCTGGCGGCCTGCTTCAGTTCGGCGATCACGCCCTTGCGCATCCCTTTGGAATCGGCAACGCCATGGGCGCGGTAACGAAGCGCGCCATCGTAGACCTCGGCGACCAGCACACGCGTCTTCGCACTCCCCACATCCAGTACTGTCAGCAAATCTTCTGTCTTCTGGCTCATGCTCTTTTCCTGTGAGGATGGGCTACGGGGTGCGCCTTTGCTCTGGCGGCTTTCGCTGCCGGCTGTAGTTGCTCTGCTGCGACGGGCTGGGCAGGGGACTGCTGGACCGTGTCTGCCTCTTTCGACATCTTGAGGACCACCTGACGGTCATAGCGCAGGTCTACCGATGCCAGATTGGGATACTGCTGCTTCCACTCGGCCAGATGCTCCTTGTATTCGTTCCAGCGGTTCAGAAAATTGTCCTGCCCAAAGTGCAGGAGAATGTCGGAGCCGTTCGTGGAGACTAGCCCCTGCACATCTTCCGGGTCGGAAAGGTCAATTTCGCTCAACTGCTGCGAGACCTTTTCGCTTCCGGTATCAATGTCATTCATGAACTTCTGATAAAGCTGCATGCGCGGACGCCGCACAGAAAGCGGGTCCTGAGGATTGATTCCTGTCACGACCGGAAATGAGTAATGTTTTGCTGCCAGCGCGGCGGGGCCCATGTCCAGCAAAACACCATCGGCATCTGCCAGTTTGATCAGGTTGCCGACGCGGGCAAAAGCAATAGGCACCCGCTCCACAATGGAAACGCGGATCTGGTTGGGCAGGATCCGCATCACCGTTGCATGGGCCACCCAGGGAAGTTGCTCCAGTTCCCTGCGGCGCTGATCGAGAGGGACAAAAAAGAGGTTGCGTCCGATGTCCGCGCCGAAAACAGAAAGCAGCTCCGGTCGCGTGAGCTGGCTGTTGCCGTCAATCTGAATGTTCGTGGCTGACTCGATGCGGAAGTGTGGATCGTGATCGAGAAAATTCCTGACCACCATCACGATCATGGCGCCCAGAACGATGACCAGCACGGCAGAAAAGCCGAGGACAACGCGTCCAGGGATGGTTTTGGTTAAAAATGGAGGCAGAACGCCCTTGCGTACCGGGACACGCTTGCGCGCGCGCAGGAACGCCTCGTCCTCAGCAGGTCCGTCCTCTTCCATACGAGGAATGGGCCGCTGGAGCCGCGTGCGGACCTTGACCGCAGGACGCAGAAACTCGTCCGGCTGTTCATGTTCCGCAATTGCGGGGCCGTCTTGATAGGAACCGATTTTCGCCACGCCCGAGCCGAGTCGTGAGAGTCGCCATGATCACTATAGCGTGCCGCGTGCTGTGGAAAGAGCAAAATTCCCTCAGGGTGAATCTAAGAAGGCAATCTTGAGACAAGACGGAGTTTGCCCACGGCAAATGCGTATTCGCGCGTCGTGGTTTCGTTTCGCCAATGACAGTGGTGTGTAAATATATCGAGCTCGGCGGACATTACGGCGCGTTTTAGAGAACAACGATAGATAACGTTATCATATACACTGAAGCTGACATGCGTACCTTCTCGATTGGCGTTGATCTTGGCGGCACAAACCTGCGCATTGCTGCATTTACTCAGGACTGGGAACGGCTGAAGGCTATCTCTATGCCTACGCGCGTAGCCGCCGGACCGCAGGCGGTCCTGGATGATATGTGTTCAGCAATTCGAAAACTGGTTTCTGAATTTGAAAAAGATCGTGAATTTGCTGGGGTTGGAGTCGGTTGTCCGGGGCCGCTGGCCCTGCCTTCCGGACGCGTGTTGACTCCGCCCAATCTTCCCGGATTTGAAGGGCTGGAACTGAAAACGGAACTGGAGCGGATCCTGGAATGCCCGGTAGTCGTGGAGTGCGACGCGAATGCGGCTGCTCTGGCCGAATGCCATGCCGGCGCGGGGAAAGCGACAGGTCTCCAATCACTCTGTATGCTGACGCTTGGGACCGGCGTCGGTAGCGGCATTATCCTGAACGGGCATGTCTGGCATGGCTTTGCCGGAATGGCTGGCGAGGCCGGGCACGTGCCGGTGTATCACGATGGCCTGCTCTGCGGATGTGGCAGCCGGGGCTGTCTGGAACAGTATGCTTCAGCGACTGCGATTGCGCGTGCAGGTAGAAAGCTTGTGGCCGCGGGCAGAGCCGGCAATGGTCATGATGCCGTGACCGCGCGCTCGATCGCTGAGGCTGCTCTGGCGGGCGATGCTGAATCGCAGGAAATTTATGACGAAGTAGGCAGGGCGCTCGGAATCGGGCTGGCGGGCCTGGTAAGCACACTGAATCTTCCTTTATATGTGATTGGCGGAGGGGTTGCCGCTGCGTGGGACTTGTTTGCTCCGGCGATGTTCGCGGCTCTGGAGGCGGACAGCTATATCTACCGCCTGACGAAGCCCGCGGACCACAATGTTCCGGAAAAATCGAAGACGAATGTGGTGCCTGCGAGTCTCGGTCCGGATTCAGGGTTGCTTGGAGCCGCCATGCTGCCGTTCTTTGAGCGCTGAGAAATGAAAGACATTACCGTGAAACGCAGATCTGGATTTTTATATTCAGCCGCGCAGGCGATGTTTTATGCGCATCTAACTCTTTTGAGGGTTGAAGAGGTGCCGCATGAAAGATCGCAGAAAAACAGAGCCGCATGATCTTGAAGAACACGCCTCAACGAAATACAGACCGCCCACAGGCGTCCAGCCCGCCCCTGCCCCGGTTGAGCCGGAAGATGCTTATCTGACAGGCGCCAGCCGCTCCCTGCAACGCCGCCTGCTTGGTTTGAACATTGAGAATGGACAGGCGCAGCGGCATCCGGACACACCTGCGGGAATCCACTCGACAGGGTCGTTCACCGGAAAAGCGAAGAAATCCTGAGCCCTATCCCCCGCAGAAGACACAACATGAAGGCTGAAGTGGGTGAAGGGGTGTTCTCCGCATTCATCCTTAGTCTGTTTCAGAAAAAAGCTTTTCCACTTCTTCTTGTTTCCAGTCGCTGGCCTTCAGGTCGCGCGTTACGGATTCAAGCCTGGGCATTTCGGGCAGTTCGGCCTGTCCGATGGCCAGTTCATGCAATGTCCGGGCATGGGTAAAGACGCTGCCCCGCCCTTCCAAACACCCTATCAGGTCGTTGTAGTGCCTAACGGCATTCGCGAGGGCGTTTCCCATCCGGGAGAAGTAACGGTGCGCCGTCGCCAGCTTTTCATATAGCTTTTCTCCCGTATCACGGATGATTTGCGCATTCCTCGTAATTTCAAGCTGTTGCCAGCCGTAAGCGACGGCCTTCAGTAGGGCGATGAGCGTGGTC
>DASRBV010000311.1:0-13574 GCA_035653455.1 Pseudacidobacterium sp.
TCTGTGATGGCGGGACAGATTGCGCTGGCTTTTGACAATGCCTTCCATTTTGCAGAACTTGAGCTTGCGCGCATGCGACTGGAGAATGAGACGGCCCGGCTGCAGATCCTACTTGACCTGAACAACGCCATTGTTTCTGACCTGGATGCGGCCACCCTGATGCAGGAGATTTCTCCCAAGATGCGCGGGCTTATGCAGTTGGACGCGGTTGCGCTCATTCTCCCTGATTCAGGCGATGGCGCTTTGCGGCTCCATGCTCTGGATTTTCCGGAGATGAAAGAGGAAAGAGACGTCGGGCCGCTGCATCAGGAATCCATCGCCGCGAAGGTCTTCCGTTCCGGGCAGCCGTGGGTAGGTAATCTGGGGCCAATGGAGGGTACCGGCTCCATAAGCGGGTTGCAGACAGTGTGTGTGCTTCCGCTGGTCCGGCGCAATCGCATTCTTGGTGTGTTGGGCCTGGGCAGGATACAGAAGACTGAATTTGCGCAGAGTGATATTGATTTTTTGTTGCAGGTAGCGCATCAGGTGGCGATTGCAGTTGAAAATGCGCTGGCTTACGGCCAGGTGATTCGTTCCAACAAACAACTCGCCAGAGAAAAACTCTATCTGGAAGATGAGATTCGTGACCATCTGAACTTTAAAGAGATTGTGGGTGCCAGCGCTGTGCTGCACCATATCCTGCGACAGGTGGAGACGGTTGCACCGTCGGAAACAACAGTACTGATTTGCGGGGAAACCGGAACGGGCAAGGAACTCGTCGCCCGGGCCATCCATAACCTGAGCGCGCACAAAGAGGCCGCCTTTGTAAAGGTGAACTGCGCCGCCCTGCCGGCAGGACTGCTGGAAAGTGAGCTTTTCGGTCATGAAAAAGGGGCTTTCACGGGTGCTCTTACGCAACGTATCGGGAGGTTTGAGCTGGCGAATGAAGGGACGATATTTTTGGATGAGATCAGCGAACTGCCGCTGGAGCTACAGCCGAAGCTGCTGCGCGTTTTGCAGGAGCGAGAATACGAGCGGCTGGGCAGCTCGCGCACGCTGCGCACAAATGCCCGCCTGATTGCGGCCACAAACCGCGACCTGAAGGCCATGATTGTGGCAGAAAAGTTCCGCGCAGACCTCTTCTATCGGTTGAGCGTCTTCCCGTTGGAGCTTCCTCCGCTGCGCGAGCGGCCGGAAGACATTCCGCTGCTGGTAAGTCATTTTGTGCGCTACTTCTCGCGCAATCTGAATAAACAGATTGATTCTGTTTCCACTGAAACGATGGAGGCGCTCACTGGCTATGAATGGCCGGGGAACATTCGCGAGCTGCAAAACGTGATTGAGCGCGCGGTGCTGCTGTCTGACGGAGATGTGCTCAGAATACCGGCATCAGAGCTTCGCTCCGATAAGGCGCATCTTTTCAACAGCGCGACAATGACACTGGAAGAAGCAGAACGGAGACATATTTTGTCTGTTCTCAGGGAGACGAACTGGGTCCTTTCAGGTCCGAATGGGGCCGCGGCGCGGCTCGGAATGCAGCGGTCTACGCTTCAGTTCCGGATGAAGAAACTGGGGATTTCCCGGCCCGCCTGAAGGAGTGAATCATGAATTCGCGGCATGATCAGCACCCATTCTTAGCTTGAAGACTATGTTTGTGGCCATAATAAAGTGAATGAATGAAGCTTCTGTAATTCGAGAAATTCTGGACAACTCAAAAACGATAGCCGTTGTGGGCCTTTCTGATAAAGAAGGGCGTGCCAGCTATGGAGTTTCGCGCTTTATGCAGGGACGGGGGTACCGCATTGTCCCCGTGAATCCTTTGATTGAAAGCTCTCTGGGTGAAAAGGCATATCCCACACTCGATGCTGCGCTTGCCGCCGGAAAAATTGACCTAGTGAACGTCTTCCGCGCTCCGGAATTTGTTCCTGAAGTGGTGAAGGACACCATTCGCCTTCACATCCCATATTTATGGCTGCAGGAAGGCGTGATTCACGACGAAGCAGCGCAGATGGCCGAGAAAGCCGGCATTAAGGTCGTGATGGATCGCTGCATCCTGAAAGAAAGAATGGCGGCAGGCTGGGGAGGCTCCTTTGGCGCAATCTAAATCAACAACGGTTCTGCATGTTTATCTGGTAACTTCGCGCATCCTCGCTCCGTCCTACAATGAAAGACAGACATGCGCGTCCGAAACTTCTTTCTGCTTTGGATACTGCTGCTGGTAGCGGCAACCAGCTGGTCTGCCTCTACGGCCACCGCTCCGCATCTCAGCGTGCAACTGGTTGTGCCTCCGGCAGAGTTGTATCCGGGACAAAACTTCACAGCGGGCCTTTATTTCAAACTGGAGCGCGGATGGCACGTCTACTGGACCAATGCCGGGGATTCAGGCGAGCCTCCGCGCATTCAATGGACGCTACCTGAAGCGGTAAGCGCGGGTGCGATGCAGTTTCCCACGCCGAAACGCCTGCCGCTTGGGCCGCTGATGGATTTCGGATATGAGGATGAAGTGCTCTTTCCTGTTCCCGTCCAAGTTGCGCCCGGCTTTAAGCCGCCCGCGAATGGCAAGGCCGTTCTGGCCGCAAAGGTGGACTGGCTGGTCTGCCGCGAGGTCTGCATTCCGGGTAAAGCGCAGCTTGATGTGGGGCGCAGGGCGCTGTCTGCCCCTCCTGCCTCGCCATCTTTTATAGAGAGCGATAAACAGCTTATCACGCGCTTTGCAGGTACTCTGCCGAAGCCAATGCCTGCGGGAATGCAGGCGAAGTTTGTTCCCACAGCGACAGGCTTTTCCCTCACTGTGCTGACAGGGAAGCGCGAAAGCGCAGCGCAATTCTTTCCATTCGATCAGAACCAGATTGCGAACGCCGCCCCGCAGCTCATCACTCCTTTAAAAAACGGTGTGCGCATTGACATTAAAAAAGATGAGAACCTGCAAAAGTCTCCGGAGGTGTTGCATGGCCTTGTCGTTCTTGCCGATGGCCGCGCGTTTGATGTTCAGGCAACGCAGGGAACGCTTCCGGCAGAAACCGTGACCGGGAACGGCGGCCACGGGGCCATCCTGCGCGTCGTGGCGCTGGCATTTGTTGGCGGCATCATTCTCAATCTGATGCCGTGCGTATTTCCTGTGCTGTTTATTAAAGGACTGTCGCTGCTCAACTCATCGCAGCAGGAGCGTAGCAAACTGCGCGCGCACGGAGCTGTATACACGCTTGGCATTCTGGTGTCGTTCTGGATTGTTGTTGCGCTCCTGCTGCTACTGCGTGCTGGTGGACGGCAGCTCGGGTGGGGCTTCCAGTTCCAGTCCCCCGGATTTGTCGCAATGATGGCGCTGCTGCTGTTTTTCCTGGGGCTTTCCCTTGCCGGGATGTTTGAAATAGGCCTTTCGCTCACCAGCGCTGGCTCGGGCCTGGCGGCGAAGCATGGCTATTCGGGCAGCTTTTTTACCGGAGTGCTGGCCGTCATTGTGGCTACTCCATGCACAGCGCCATTTATGGGCGCGGCCATCGGATACGCGCTGGCGCACTCATCTGTGGTAAGTTTTCTGGTCTTTACGGCGCTTGCGCTGGGACTGGCAGCGCCGTATCTTTTGCTGGCATTTCAACCCGCGTGGACGCGTATTCTGCCGCGTCCGGGCGCATGGATGGAGGTTCTTAAGCAGGCCACCTCGGTTCCCGTATTTGGAACGGTCATCTGGCTGGTGTGGCTCCTGGCCCAGACTGCGGGACCCAATGCGCTTGTGGGCCTGCTGAGCGCTTTCGTTCTGCTGGCTATCGCCGGATGGATCCTAGGCCGCTGGCCGGCAAAGGTTCCGGCAACCGCGGCAGCGACGCTTGTTGTGGCCTGCGCAGTGGCGTTGTCACTTTTCTCGGTGCGCAGACTCGGCGCTGCTTCGGGGTCCGCGGCCCCAATCGCTAGTTCGGAATGGCAGCCATTCACGCCGGACATTGTAGACAAGTACCGTCAGCAAGGCAGGCCAGTCTTCGTTGATTTCACGGCCAAGTGGTGCCTAAGTTGCCAAGTGAATGAGCGCGTCATTCTGGAGCGCGCCGACGTGCAGCAGAAGTTCCGCAGCGGCAATTTTGCCCTGATCCGCGCCGACTGGACCAACAGCGACGAGGCTATTACAAAAGCACTGAACGCGCTGGGACGGAGTGGAGTGCCCACATATGCGGTCTATTCCGGATCGCCGCAGGAAGGGCCGCAGGTTCTTCCGGAAGTGCTGACTCCGGGCGTTGTGCTGGATGCGCTCGATAAAGCGCAGCAGCAGACGCAGGCCCTCCGCTCCCGGCCTTGATAACCGTGGAGCCGCACTGAAAGGGCCACGTTCAAGTTTTTCCTGATAGCGCCGATACCACGGGCATGGGAACAGTCGGCCTTTCATTTGGATCACCCACCAGCGGGCAGGGCTTTGATGTAACTTCCACGGTCAGCCAGATTGTGACGAACATGCAGGCGGTGGAGACGCCGTGGAAAAACCAGCTTTCCGCGTTGCAGTCGCAGGACACGGCCCTGAGCAGCATTGGAAGCGACCTCAGCTCGCTTTCCTCAGCATTGCAGTCGCTTACAGATTTCGCGGGCGTGCTGTCGGAAAAACAGGGTTCCAGCTCTGACACGAGCGTCTTGCAGTTGACCTCGGCTTCGACATCTGCCATTGCCGGAAGTCACACGATCACAGTGCAGGGTCTGGCGACGACGTCCTCTTATGTAAGCAGCACGGTTTCCGGTTCCAGCGATATCCTGACCGGAAGCCTGACGGTCAATGGACAGACGATCAACATTGATTCGACGAACAATACGCTTTCCAGTCTGGCGGGCGCAATCAATTCCGGAAGCTACGGCGTGATTGCGAACGTGATTACAGATTCTTCCGGATCGCGGCTCTCTCTGGTGAGCAAGACCAGCGGCGCGAGCGGGCAGATTTCCGTTTCCAGCAGCCTGGTGGATAGCAGCAACGGGTCTTCGGCGGTCAGCTTTACTCAGACACAGGCTGGCACCGATGCGCAACTGACCGTAGATGGCGTGAGTATCTCGAGCCCGTCGAACACGGTGACGAATGCTATCCAGGGCGTGACCTTCCAGTTGCTGGCTCCCTCTTCGAATGGGGAGCAGGTGCAGGTCGTTATTACGAACAGCAATTCCGCGGTAGAATCGGCCATCAATTCATTTGTATCGGCGTACAACAAGGTCGTGCAGGACCTGAACACGCAGGAAGGCAAGGATGCAAGCGGCAATCCCGAGCCACTGTATGGCAGTCCGACACTGACATCGTTGCAGGAGGCGCTGCAATCGGCGTTAAACTTTACGCAGACTTCCGGCGCGATTACGTCCTTGTCGCAGCTAGGTATGACTGTGGGCAGCGATGGCACACTCTCTGTCAACAGCGACACTCTCGACAGCGTGCTTAACACCAATTATCAGGATGTGGTGGACTTTTTCCAGCCGAGCGGGACGTTTACTTCCTTTGGCGGGAACCTGACTTCTGTGCTGAATAATCTGAGCAGCAGCTCCAGCAATGGCGCCATCAAGCTTGCTCTCCAGCAGAATGCGGCCGTGGAGCAGCAGTTGAACCAGAACATCAGCAATGAAGAGACCATTATCAGCGCCAAAAAAACAGAGTTGACGGCCCAGTTGAATGAGGCAAATTACATCCTGACCTCGATTCCACAACAGTTGCAGCAGATTGATGAAATTTACAGCGCCATCACCGGCTACAACCAGAAGCAGTAAGGATAGGGGCACCATGCAGAACAGAACTTATCAGCAGCAGTCCCTGGCAGGGATGAATCCGGTGGAGTTGATTGTCGCGCTTTATGACGGGATGGTGCGCTTTCTGAATCAGGCCATTGCAGCCACTGAAGCGGGAGACATTCGTGCTCGGCGCATTGCGGTGAAGCGGGTGCTCGATATCCTGATGCACCTGCAATCGCGGCTGCGTATGGATGTGGGTGGTCCAGCAAAGTCGCTCTCAGAGTTTTACGCCGCCATTTTTGCTTTGTGCCTTGAAGGGTCCCGTTTGTCTTCGCCTGAGCGGTTTCAGGAGGCCGTGCGGAACGTTCTGAGCGTGCGCGAGGCGTGGCAGCAGGTGGCGCAGGACCCGGAGGTCCGGGCGATGTATACTCCTCCTCTGGCCCCACGTGCAGAGGCGGCGCAGGTTTCCGGCTGGACGGTTTAATGTGTTACAGCAAGTTCTTCTTCGAGAAGCTGTTTCTGGAAGAGGTTTGCGTAATGTCCGTTGTGGGCCAGCAGTTCTTCATGTGTGCCAAGCTCCGCAATGCGGCCGTTCATAAGAACTGCAATCTGGTCAGCGTGGCGCACGGTTGAGATGCGGTGGGAGATGAGGATTGTCGTGCGGCCTTCCATTACATGCTGGAGGCCTTCGAGGATCCGTTCTTCGGTATAGGTGTCCACGCTGGCGAGGGCATCGTCAAGAATCAGTATGCCTGGATTGCGCAGAATGGCGCGCGCCAACGATGAACGCTGCTTCTGGCCACCGGAAAGAGTGACTCCGCGCTCGCCCACCACAGTTTCAAAACCACGCGGAAACTCCTCAAATTCCTTGCGAATATGGGCGATTTCTGCCGCGCGCAGCACTTCGTCTTCACTCGCATGTGGTACACCAAAAGCGATGTTCTCCCGGATGGTTTCGCTGAAAAGAAATGTCTCCTGCGGAACAAAGCCAATGTTCGCCCGCAGAACATCGAGCGGATACTCACGAATGGGACGCCCATCCACCAGGATACTGCCCGGTTCGGCATCATAGATACGCGCAATCAGGTTTGCCAGAGTTGTCTTTCCTGACCCTGTAGGCCCCACCAAAGCCAGGCTGCTGCCCGCGGGAACTTTGAGAGAGATATTGTGCAGGACCTCGACCGGACGTCCACTCTCACTTTCGTAAGAGAAGCTGAGATTGCGAAACTCGATTTCCCCGCGCAGCTTCCGGCCTTCAGGAATGGAGCAATCCGCATCGCGGTCGTCAATTGCCGGCTTTGCTTTCAGCAATTCATCAATGCGAACGACGGATGCTGTCCCGCGCTGGACAAGATTCACAACCCATCCAAGTGCGATGACAGGCCAGGTCAGCATCAGCATGTACGTGTTAAAGGCCACAAAATCGCCTACGCTGATGCGGTGCGAAAGCACCTCGTGTCCGCCCACGAGCAACGTGATGGCCAGAGCAAGGCCCAGAATAAATTCCAGAGTAGGCCACAACATGCCCATTAACTGCACGAGCCGCAGTCCGCGCCGGATATACTCCTGGTTCGACTTCTCAAAAGCGGCGATCTGGGCTTCTTCCTGGGCAAATGCGCGAACCAGGCGCGCTCCGGAGAAGTTTTCCTGCGCCTGTGCCGAGATATCGGAATACATCGCCTGGATACGCTCAAAGCGCTCATGGATCTTACGCCCCATGGTTTGCACCAGAACGCTTGCCAGAGGCATCGGCACCAGCGCAACCAACGTCAGGAATGGGCTGATTTTAATCAGAAAATACAGCGCGCCGATCGAGAAAAGCAGCGTATTGGCGCTATACATGATTGCCGGCCCCAGCAACATGCGGACAGCATTGAGGTCGTTCGTCATGCGCGCCATAATGTCGCCGGTGCGATGCTGCTGGTAATAAGCAGCGGATTGCTTTTCCAGCTGCAGAAAAAGGTCATTGCGCAGGTCGAATTCGATGTCGCGCGAGAGTCCGATGATGATCCAGCGGGTCAGAAAGAGAAACACACCTTTTGCAAGCGAGACGCCTACAAGCAGGCTGGCATAGAGCCAGATTTTTCTTTCCGTCACTCCGTGATTCAGATCGTCAATGGCAATGCGGATGACCTGCGGAAAGAAGATCCAGATGAGGTTACTGAGGACAACGGAAACTCCCCCCCAGAGGAATCCTCTGCGATAGCGGCGGAGATAAGGGAACAGGGGCTGGAGTTTCCAAAGCATGTGTTAATTCTAGTTCTGGAAATCTGATTCCCACAGAGCAGAAAAGTCGCATCAAGTGTGCGTTCTTAACAGTAAATAGCTTCCCGCAAGGCCAAAGAGAATGTCCGGCGACCAGGCAGCCAGGAATGCAGGTAACAGGTTGACGTTGCCCATGGCCTCAAAGGTCCCGTCTACGAATAGATAGGCAATGGCCATGCCAATGGCAACAGCGATTCCGGCAAGTGAGCCTCGCCTTCCCATAGATAAAGCAAAGGGAATCGCGAGAATGGCCATGATCAGCGTAATCAGCGGATAAGCCATCTTGCGGTTGAGCTGGACGCGCAGGCGCATGGTGTCGAACCCGCTTTGGCGCAGCGATTGAATATAGCGCCGCAACTCATTAAAGCTCATTTCCTGTGAAGGACGCAGTTCCTGCTTAAAGTAAGACGGCGGTTCAATGATTTCAGGAAATGTGCTTACTTCAAATGTCTTATAGTCGCTGACTTCATCTCCATTGAAGCTGCGCTCCCATCCATGCTCGAAGATCCAGCGGTTGAACTGCGGGTCCCAATGCGCGCTTGCGGCAAAGATACGGTGCGTGAGCGAGAATGTTGCTGGGTCGAACTCAAAGACGGTGATGTTGGCGAACCTGTCATTGTATGCGTCAAAGAATTCGTAATAAAAGATGCGCCCCGGTTTGCCGCGCTGCTGCTTGCCGAACATCCATTTGCGGTCGAGGTTTTGATACGTCTGTGCCGGCTTGCCCTTGATGATGTTGCGCAACTCCTCCTGCTTGCGGTTGGCCGAGGGCAGGTAGACCTCATCAAATGCAAAGAGCGCAAACGCAAGCACCGATGCAATCACCAGCACCGGGACAATGATGCGGTACAGGCTGATGCCTGTGGCCTTCATCGCTGTAATTTCGTTGGTGCGGTTCAGCAGCCCGAATACAACGAGCACCGCAATCAGCACGCTCAGCGGCGTGAGATTGTAGAGCATGTTTGGCGTGAGATTGATCAGGTATTCGCCCACGGTAATCAACGGCGTCTGATTGCGGATGATATCGCCAAGCAGCTCAAAGAAGGTGAAGACCAGCATCAGCATTACGAATGCGACCAGCACCATGAGAAATGTGCCGGTAAACTGCCGGAGAATGTATTCGTCGAGAATGAGCGGGAAGCGCCCGCGCACATGACGGCGCGCGACTGTTTTTTCTGACGGAGCAGCCGGTTCTGACGGAGCAGATGCTTTCTTCAGCCTGAGCCAGGGGCCGATAGAAGCCACAGCGCTGATGGCTGCACCTCCGGTGGACATCTGCCGCAGAAAAAAGATGCCGCATATGCCAAAGAGCAGGTTCGCTCCCCATACTCCGGGAAAGACCGGCAATTTATTCTGGCGGGCCAGGGCCGTTCCGGTCGAAGAGAGGAAATAGTAGACAAAGACCAGCAGTATCGTAAGCACGAACCCCGCGCTTTTGCCGCCGCGCTTTGAGGAGATGCCGAGAGGCACGCCAACCAGCATCAACACCAGGCACGCTGCCGGATAAGCGAACCGCTTCTGCATCTCAATCTGGTACCACCTACCTTTATGGGCGCGTTCAAGCAATTCGCGGTTGGACATCGCCAGCACTGGAGCATCGCTGTGCCCCAGGTGTGGATCGGGCGCGGATGCAGCCTCAAGGTGCATGTCTGTCTGGCCGAAAGTTGAGACGGTGTATCCGTCAGGCTTGCCCGTCGAAAGCTCGTGCTGTGCTCCATTGCGCATGCGCATGGTAAGGGTCTGGTTGTCCGTGCTGACGACAGTGGCCTCCGCCGCCGTGGTCACTTTTGGTGAAACGGGGTCGGTAAGATCAGCCAGAAATACCTGGTGCCAGTTGGATGCTCCGGTGCCCGCGCGGACATCTTCTACGTAAAGCACGGCGTTTTTCAGGTCTTCATAAAATACACGTGGCTGGATTTCATATGTGGCCTGCGTGTTCTTCAGCTCATCTTCCAGTTGCAGCAGGCGCGCCGATGCTTTTGGCGCGAAGTACAGGCTGTTTGCCATTCCTGCGCCCCAGGCGCAGGTGGCCACCACTGCAACAACTCCAACAAACCGCCATATTCCTATTCCGGATGCGCGCATAGCAGTGATTTCACTGTCGGCTGCAAGACGGCTGAGGCCCAACAGAACACCCACCAGCACCGCCATGGGAATGGTGACAGTGAGCATGTTCGGCATCATAAGCAGGAAGACTTTAACCACTGTGCCGATGGAGGCGGTATTACGGACCGCAAGCTCCACTAACGGCCCCAGTTCCTTCATGAACAGGACAAAGGTGAAGAGCACGCCGCCAAGAAAGGCGTGTGAAAGCACTTCGCGCAGAATATAACGGGTGAGAATGCGCACGGCAAAAAGACTTCCAGCTTTCAGTTTACAGCGCGGGCGGATGAACACCACCCGGGAAGTATTTTGCTGGGCTGCTTTATAGCATCTTCATATGGAGAGATATGGAGAGCCCCGTCATTCTGACGACCGAAGAAAGAAGAATCTAGCGATGTGAGGCTTTATCCAATCCTGCTAAGAATTCCCATGCCCTCTCGGAATGACGATCGGGCCTTTCGTGCATCGCAGTGAAACGAAAAATGCTTTAGCGCGAATGCTTGTAGACCAGGTCGAGCAACTCGTCATACATCATTTCGGCGCTTTCCGGGCCTTTTCTGATCGCGTCAGTCGCGCAGTGCATCAGGTGATTGCGCATCAGATGGCGGCTGGCCCCGCGCAGGGCCTCCTGTACAGAGGAAATCTGTACAAGGACATCGGCGCAGTATCGCTCATCCTCCACCATTTTCTGGATGCCGCGGATCTGCCCTGCGATGCGCGCCAGACGACGCAAAGTTGCGGCCTTGATTTCCGGGTCTACTTTGACGGCCTTGCGCTCGTCTCCACAGGCACAGTGCGCGTTAGTTTGTTTCTTATTCATGCCTGGAAACCTTTCAATCGTAAGCTGTTGCTCAATACACTCACCGAACTCATGGCCATGGCTGCGCTGGCGATGACGGGGCTGAGCAGGATGCCCAGCGCAGGATACAGAACACCTGCCGCAATCGGGATGCCGATGAGGTTGTAGCCCATGGCCCAGACCAAATTCTGGCGCATCACGCGCAGCGTTTGCCTGGCGAGGCGAATGGCCCCGACAATCTGGCGCGGATCGCCGTGCAGAAGAATGGCGTCTCCGGCCTCGCGCGCGAGATCGGTGCCTGTTCCGATGGCGAGACCAGCATCGGCCTGCGCCAGCGCAGCGGCATCGTTAATGCCATCGCCTGCCATGGCAACCTTGCACCCCTTCTGTTGCAATTCACGGATGGCAGCGAGCTTGCCTTCCGGAAGCAACTCTGCCCGGACTTCGTTGAGTCCGGCCTCGCGGGCGACTTTCTCTGCCGCCTTCTGGTTATCTCCGGTGAGCATGATGGTCTTCATACCGAGCGCTTGGAGAGATGCAATGGCCTCCTTCGCGCCAGGGCGGAGCGCATCCTGTGCTTCCAGATGGCCGCGATAAACACCATCTACAGCGATGTGCAGAAGCGTCGCGGTCTGCGTGCCGTTAGATGAAATGGTGATGTCATGCTCACGCATCAGCGCGGCATTTCCTGCTGCGGCTGAAGAGCCGTTTATAGTGCCTGCGATGCCTTTACCGGGAATGGCGCGCAGCTCCGTGGCTGGCGCTGGCTGAATCCCTTCAGACCTCGCGTGCACCATGACGGCATGTGCCAGAGGATGCTCCGACGATTGCTCCAGCGCTGCAGCCACGGCAAGAAGCTGACGCTCGTCCCATCCGTTGGCAGGGTGAATGGCTGTGATTTCTGGTTTGCCCAGAGTGAGTGTCCCGGTCTTGTCGAGCACGACAGTATCTACATGCGCGAGGCGCTCCACGCTTTCTCCGCCTTTGAAAAGAATGCCAAGCTGCGCGCCGCGCCCGATGGCCACAGTCAGTGCAGCGGGAACGGCAAGGCCCATCGCGCAGGGGCAGGCAATTACAAGCACAGCAATGGAAATCGCAAAGGCGCGGCTGAAGTCTGCTGCCGAACCAATCCAGGCCCAGACAATGAAGGTAAGGACTGCGATGATAAGCACCGTGGGCACAAAGATAGCGCTAACCCGGTCGGCGAGTTGTTGCATCGGGGCCTTGGAAGACTGCGCCTGCTCCATCAGGCGCAGCATCTGCCCCAGCACGCTGTCGGCTCCGACGGATGTTGCGCGATAGATAAATGCGCCGTCGAAATTAACAGAGCCTCCGATGATGCGGTCGCCTTTGCTTCGGACAACAGGGACAGACTCGCCTGTGATAAGCGACTCGTCTATGCTGCTCGTGCCTTCGAGAATAACGCCGTCCACGGGAATGCGCTCACCAGGACGGACGGCAAGCGTGTCGCCGGGGCGGACCTCAGCGAGCGGAACTTCTGATTCTGCGCCGTTACGCAGTAGACGCGCTGTCTGCGGCTGCATTTTGGCGAACAGTTCGAGCGCGTCGAGGGTTCGATGTTTAGCGCGCGCCTCAAGCCACTTGCCAAGCAGCAGGAAGCCCAGAATCAGCAGGACCGATTCGTAGTAGACGTCAGGATGCAGCCCATGCTTCAGAAAGAGCTGCGGGGCCAGCGTGGCGAGCGCCGAATAGAGAAATGCCGCCACCGTGCCGAGAGAGACCAGCGTGTTCATGTTGCTGGCGCCGTGCAGTGTCGCCCTCCATGCCCCGCGATAAATGGGCAGACCCGCCCAGAATATGCCAGCAAGCGTCATCGCCAGCAGCGTGTATTCCAGCGCTGCGTGCGAAATACGATAGAGCCAGGGCAGCAAACTGGCAAACATTGCATGGTGCATCAGCGGCATTGAGAGCACCATAGCAATGACGCCGGCGATGAGGGTCGAAAAGGCCCGAAGCTTTAGAGTGGCTTCACTACCTGCGTCTTCTTCGTGATGATGATGTTCTTCCGGCAGGGCCGCGTCATAGCCTGCCTTACGGATGGCATGAATCAGGTGCTCAGGCTGCGCAATGGCCGGATTGTAAGTAACCCGCGCCTTGTGGGCCAGCAGATTCACCTGCGCTTCGCTCACGCCTGGGGTTTCGCGCAGCGCCTTTTCAATATGCACTTGGCAGGTAGCACAGCTCATGCCCATCACTGGCACCGTAACGGTTTTGACAGATCCGGCCATGGTCACTCCTCCAGATGCGCAGAATAGCCGGAGGCCGCGAGGGCCTCAACAACCGCGGAACCGGGGACGGTTTCCGGCACAAGGACCTGCGCTGCTCCCACCCGTACCTCTTTCACCTCTGCATTTTGGATCTTCTGCAGTGCCTGCGTGACCCTGCGAATACATGCTCCGCAGTGCATTCCATCAATGCGAAGTGTAACCTCTCTCATAGATATACCCCCTATGCCTATTATGCCACAATGCATGAAAAGGTGCTTTATTCGCTGTGGGGAGTAAAACGGTATCCGATGCCGCGCACCGTCTTAAGATAGACCGGGTTGGCAGGTTCATCTTCGATATAGCGGCGCAGCCGGACGACAAAGTTGTCTATGGCGCGCGTGTCTGTGTCCTCGCGCACATGCCACACCTGTTCGAGAAGCTCCTTGCGGGAGACAATGCGGCCGGGGTTCTGGACAAGATGGCGAAGAAACTCGGCTTCCATTACAGTAAGATGGATC
>DASRBV010000312.1:0-2283 GCA_035653455.1 Pseudacidobacterium sp.
AGGTGTTGTCGCAGTAGGTAGCGGTGTCGTGAGCGGAAGCATTGCTCTGATCGGCTTCGGCGTTGACTCTTTCATTGAAACATCATCGGGCGGCATCTTGCTTTGGCGCTTGCGCGCCGAGCGTCGCGGGCGTAACGCGCGGCACGCCGAGCGCCGCGCTTTGAAGATGGTCGGCGTCAGCTTTCTACTCCTGGCCGCGTATGTCACCTTTGACGCGATCAAATCGCTGGTCAGCGGTGACACCCCGGAGCGGAGCCTGGCGGGAATTACCATCGCAGCGCTGTCACTGATCGTGATGCCATGGCTTGCTCACGCAAAGCGAAAAACCGCCGGAAACCTCGGCAGCGCAGCGTTGCGTGCCGATTCGCGTCAGACATCGATTTGCGCATATCTCTCCGCCATCTTACTCGGCGGCCTGCTCGTGAATGCCCTGCTCGGCTGGTGGTGGGCCGACCCGGTCGCCGCCCTGGGGATGATCCCAACCATTGTGAAGGAGGGCCGAGAAGCCCTTCATGGCCGCCCGTGCTCCGATTGCCGCTGATTTTTGGTTCCAACCTGCCCCTTCCCTGTCCGGTTGAGAACGAATGCGGTGATTCTTCGCTCCGTTCAGGATGACGGAGGCGGACCGCCAAGGGACACACCGCCGCCAGGAAAATCGCCCGGCCGCTCGCAGTGGGGCGTGCTATAGGATGAAAAGTCAGTCAAAGTGAACTATTGTGTCATTTGGAGACGAGTTTGGCGGAGGTCTGACCTATTGGATGAGCTTGGACAGTTCGCGAAGCGCGCGGGTCCCGCGGTGATTCGTATGGCGGGGGCGGTTGCGGGGACGGCTGGCATTACGTTCCTCTGTTTTCGGCTGATCCAGGTAAACGCTACGACGGCAGGTTTCTGTTATCTTATCGAAGTCCTGATTATTGCGACGGCTTGGGGTCTTGCCGAGGCCGTCCTCACCTCGCTCGTAGCAACGCTCTGCTTCAACTATTTCTTTTTCCCGCCGGTCGGGACCCTCACAATCTCCGACCCCCATAACTGGGTGGCCTTATTTGCGTTTCTTGTGACCTCACTGATCGCGGGGCAGCTTTCGGCGCACGCCAGGCAGCAAACTCGCGAGGCAATCGACCGACAGAAGGAACTGGAAAGACTATACGCTCTTAGCCGGGCCATTTTGCAGAGCAGCCCGGAGCACGCTCCCGGCAGACAGATCGCCGGGCAGATCGTCAAGGCATTCCAACTCCCAGGAGTCGCCCTCGCAGACCACGCTTGCGGAGAGATTTGCGTCGCGGGGACAGGACATCTGGGTGATCTTGAACGGGTCCTTCGCACAGGACCGGACAACTTCATTCCAGCAGACCCGGGAACACCGATTATCGTCAGCCCTGTTCGATTGGGCGACGAGGAAATCGGGACCCTGGCCTTATATAGGTCCCACCTTTCGGAGGCTGCGTTACAGTCGATTTCAAATCTGGTAGCCATCGGGCTCGACCGCGCCAGAGCACAGCATACAATGGCGCGGGCGGAAGCTGCGCGGCAGAGCCAGGAACTCAAATCCACTTTGATGGACGCTCTGGCCCATGAGTTCAAGACCCCTCTGACATCGATCAAGGCCGCCGCCACGGCGCTGCTGGCCCAAACCGTGCCCAAGGCCCCCGCGGACCGCGAGTTGCTCGCCATCATTGACGATGAGGCAGGACATCTATCGCGCCTCGTGACCGAGGCCATCCAGATGGCACGCATCGAAGGCGGCAAGCTTCAATTGAACAAAGGGCTGTTTGTCCCGGCCACTTTGATTTCTGCGGCGCTTCACGACATGAAACACCGCACAGATGGACGGCGAGTGCAGGTGAACGTTCCGGACGATCTGCCTCCGGTGTTTGTGGACGCCGGCCTGATTCAGCTCTCCCTGCTGCAGATCATCGATAACGCGCTCAAGTTCTCTTACCCTGCCGGCGCGCTGGTAATTACGGCCTGTGCCAAGGAGGGCCGTCTGACAATTGCCATTGCAGATGAAGGCCCGGGCATTCCCGAGCGCGACATTAGCAAAGTATTCGAAAAGTTTTACCGCTGCCCAGGCCATGACCGCGTGGCAGGAACCGGGATTGGCCTGACGGTGGCCCGCGACATCCTTCGCGCCCACGGGGGCGACATCATGGTGCAAAATATCCCTGGGAAAGGCTGCGAGTTCTTGCTGACGCTCGCTGTCGCGCCGCCAGACGAGGATCCTGTATGAGCGCAGGGCGCATCCTCATCGTGGATGACGATCCACATATCCGGCGCGTAATGCGA
>DASRBV010000313.1:0-5561 GCA_035653455.1 Pseudacidobacterium sp.
GCCATTCCGGCAAATACCTGAGATTCGTGGTCGGGCGGATTAAAATTCGGGTTCGGCTGAAAACTCAGCTTATAGCACGGGCCATTCGGGCCCTCGACCATGCCTTCGTATTTATAAACAAAGGCGTCGGGCAGCAGACGAATCATCTTGTTGGCGCGGTTGCTGTCTTCCTGCTCTTTCTGACGGCGATGCGCCTGTAGCTCCGGGTGGGCCGCCAGATTGTTCAGGCGCGCGATCTCGTTTTTTTCGGCATCGGGATCGAGCGGCCTGTCATTGACCGCAATCAGGCGCGCGACATCGCCGTCTTTGGTTTCGACGATTTCCTTGGTCGTGATTTTTCCGTCGTCAATTTTGTGAAGCTGATAGCGGAAGGGATGGTTCCCATTGCTGGCGGCCAGCTCGTTCTGTGAGGCCCTGCGAACCAGCGCCACCGGGTTACCGACGACATCCGATTGTGCAACGGCATAGAAGGGCAACAGAAGAAACAGGCCGGAGAAAACAACAAAACACCTGAAAGAATTTCCCGCCCATCTTCCAGTGAAAGGTATCCATTGAGCGTTCATACTGCCTTGGTTACGCATCTATGTTGTCTTCCCGTTAGACGCGCCCGGGAGCAGCGGAGTTTTCCCGAAAAGGGCTTCATGATTGATTTTAGACGGGTTTGTGGCGCAGGGAACAGGTCTTTTCTTGCGGCATTCATTTGGGTTGCGTATATTCGTTGCAACGCACCAGATACGATTTCCGGGGGAGAAATTTCGATGGCAGGCGCTGGCGAAGGCACGGTAGCAGCAATTGGCAAGTCGGTACAGATTCGCGGAGAAGTAAAGGGAAATGAAGACCTCCTTGTAGATGGCGTGGTAGAGGGCACCATTACTCTCAGTGACAGCAGGCTGACCATCGGCGCGAATGCACGTGTGCGGGCCAATGTGTCCGCGCGCGACGTAGTGGTGAACGGAACGCTGGACGGAAACATCCAGGCCACCGGGCGCGTAGAGCTGCGCGCGGGATGCCGCATGAACGGCGACCTGCAGGCGCAGCGTCTTTCCATTGAAGAAAATGCCGTCTACTGCGGGAAAGTAGACCTGCTCCAGGGTACAGCAGCTACAGCGTCTGGCGCACAGGCTTCTACCGCAGGCGCACTCTTCGGAGCGTCTCAATAAAGAACAATATTGCTGGCGATAGAATTGCTATAGGAATGCCGGCGAGCCTTTAGAGCGTATTTCCAGCGCCCTTTCGATGATGACAAGGGTTTGGAGGTCGCACCGTCCGCCGGAAATCGAATCCAGAATGAGCGTACTGCGTACACTATTTGGCCGTGGACAGGCTGAGGCACGGCATGACAAACCTACGGTGCTCACCGGCCCACGTGTGCCGCGGCATTCCAGCGGCTGGGTCGCGCTGCAGAAGTATCTGAAGAGCGAGCAGGCTTTGCGCGTGCTCGACATTGGCCCGACTTCGCCTTCCAACATTAATTACCTCACCAGCCTGGGCCACAGCGTATGGATGGCAGACCTGGTACATGAAGCGCTGAAGGGTGGCTGGGAAATTCCGGCAGAAGAGGGTGGCGAAGCTGGTTTTAACGTGGAAGGCTTCCTCGAACAGAACATGGACTTTGGCGGGCGGGAATTTGATGTAGTGCTGCTGTGGACGACGCTCGATTATATTCCCGAGCCGCTGGTGAATCCGCTGGTGGACAAACTTTACCACTCGCTGCATGCAGACGGCAGGGTGCTGGCGCTCTTTCATACAAAGAAGACCGGACCGGAAACGGCCTTCTGCCGCTATCATCTGACGGAAAGCGAGATGATTGAAATGCAGGAGAGCGAGCCGTTTCCGATCCAGCGCGTATACACAAACCGAAACATCGAGAAGCTCTTTTCAGCATATGGCAATTACCGCTTCTTTCTCGCCAAAGACAATCTTTACGAAGTGATGATTACGCGCTGACCCTTGCCGCACGTATGCGATGAGCGGGCCAGAGGGGAAGCCCCCTGAATTCACAATGCTGATTCAGCAGGGCAAATCCCGGTGTTTCTGCCCACGTCATTTTTGATGATGTGTTCTATCGCAAACCGGCAGAGGACCGCGGCAAAAATAAAAGCGCGTAGGCGATGAGGGCCACGCCAATCAGGCCGGGGACCAGGCCAACATAAAAGACAGGCTGTTCGCGCACAATTGCATGCAGAAAGACCATAAGCGCCACGCCTACGGCCAGATTGATCATTCCACCTACGATATAGCCCTCGTGCTTCTTCTGCGCGCGCCTGGCCAGGGCAATCCGCTCCTGTTCTCTGAGATATTCCAGGGTTGCCGCAGCGCCGCTGGAACTGGAATCGGCCAGCTTCTTCAGCATGTCATTTTTGTAATAGCTCTCTCTTTCCTGCTGCCGCGCGCCCGCCCAGGATGCGACGGCCATAAAACCGAACATTGATATGGCCCCGACACTCAGAAAAATAAAGATGAAAACTTCCGGTGTAAACATTAGCGCATCTCCTTTTCGTCCGGTAAGACATTCGTTTCACAGGAGCGGTTTCATTTTTTCCGTGAAGCATGGGCTGCATCCTTCGTTTTCATGCCAAAGAAAATGCAACCGTCATTTGCATTGTGAGGTCATACTCGGATGAGGAAAGCTGCCGAAGGTGAGCGCGACGGAAGATCTGGCCGATGTAGAGCGGGTGCTCGCAGGAGATACTGCGTCCTTTGAGGGCATCGTGCGCCGGTGGCAGGGGCCTCTTGTGAATATGGCCTTCCGTTTCTGCAACGATCGCGGACGCGCAGAGGAGATGGCGCAGGAGGCCTTTCTACGCGCCTTTCGCGGACTGGCAAGCTGGCGCAGAGACGCGGCATTCTCCACCTGGCTTTTTGCGCTGGCTGCGAACGTCTACCGGTCGGAGCTGAAACGCATTCCCATGCAATCTGTCTCACTGGATGATATTGCTGAGCTGATGGACAAGCGGCCCCACTTTTCGGCGCTGGAAGAAGCAGACCGCAGCCAGATTGTGCGCCAGGCTGTTTTGGGGCTTCCGGAAAAGTACCGCGATGCCGTCATTCTGTACTATTTCCATGAGATGGACGTGCCTGCCGCAGCACAGAGCCTGGGACTGCCGGAAGGCACGGTGAAGGCGCGGCTCTTTCGCGGACGCGAGATTTTACGCAGTAAATTGCCGCAACTGCTGGGCGCTGCGGCACTGAGGGAGGCATGATGAACAGCGATTTCGATGAAATTGTTTCCCAACAGGACGAGATCGTTCCGTCGTCCGGGTTCGTTGCCTCTGTGATGGAAGCAGTGCAACAGGAGACAGCCGCGCCTGCGCCTATTCCCTTTCCATGGAAACGCGCTCTCCCGATTTTTGGGGCAATGCTGGCTGGGCTGGTGATGCTAGTTGCCGGGATTGTCGAATTGTTCCGCGCACCAGAGGCGTTTGTTTCCGCGAAGACAGCGGCTTTCAGCATCGGGTCTGTGCTTTCGGCGGCGGACAAGAGCCATACCGGCTGGGTTGCACTGGCGCTTGGGTTGGCGGCCTTCTCTATTTTTTTCTCTCTGCGATTTATTTCAGGGGAGAAATAAGCTGCCGTTCTGATACTCTGGGCCACATGATTCGCCCGGTCGTATTGGCTGTGCTTTGCTTTTTTTCCATTCGGATGTTTGCGCAGGAGCAAAAGCCGTTGAATCCTGCTCTGGTGGCTGCGAAGTGGCATGCGGCATGGATTGCCTGCCCGGATGCTCCGCAAAAAGACGAAGGCGTCTACTTCTTCCGTAAAGAAATAACGTTGTCTGCGAAACCTGAACACTTCTGGGTACATGTGAGCGCCGACAACCGCTTTCTGCTGCATGTGAACGGGCAATATGCAGGGGAAGGCCCTGCGCGCGGCGATTTGTTCCACTGGCGATTTGAGACGATGGATCTTGCCCCGATGCTTCACGCCGGAAAGAACGTGATTGCGGCGACAGTGTGGAACTTTGGCACGCGCGCTCCGGTCGCGCAGATGAGCAACCGCACCGGATTCATGCTGCAGGGCGACACTTCCGCAGAAGAAATTGCGAATACTGACAGATCATGGTTGGTGAAGCAGGACAAAGGGCGTGGCCTGGCTGCAGGCAATGGAGTGAGAGGCTACTACGCGGCCGGCCCCGCAGAGCGCGTAGATGGCCGCCTGACAACCTGGGACTGGGACGCTGAACGACTGCAAGATGCGAGCCAGTGGCACAATGCTGTTGTCATCGGGCGCGCTGCCACGCGCGAAGCGCAGGACGCAGACAATAACTGGGAGTTGGTCCAAGATTCGCTTCCGCCAATGGAGCACGGTCTGGTTGCAGCCGGAAAACCGGTGCGCGTGGAGGGCCTGAATGCAATGCCGGAATTTCCTGAACAGCCACTGGAAGTTCCGGCAAACACACATGCCACGCTGCTGCTGGACAACTCTGTGCTGGAGACTGCTTATCCTGAATTGACCATCAGCGGCGGGCGGGATGCAGAGGTCCGTCTGACATACGCAGAAGCGCTTTATGATGCGCACGGACAGAAAGGCAATCGCAACGAAATTGCAGGCCGGCACATCGAAGGCGTTTCCGATGAGTTCATCAGCGATGGCGGTGAGCACCGCTCGTATCAGCCGCTGTGGTGGCGCACGTGGCGCTATCTGCAAATCGATGTGACGACAAAAGACCAGCCGCTGCGGCTGGAAAATCTTCGCGGTTGGTCCAATGCGTATCCGTTTGAGGAGAAGGCCAGTATAGATGGCGATATCCCTGATTTGAAGAAGCTATGGGAAACGGGCTGGCGCACGGCTCGGCTGTGCGCGCATGAGACATATATGGATGCTCCTTACTGGGAACAGTTGCAGTATGTGGGCGACACGCGCATTCAGGCGCTGATTTCTTATGCTGACACGGGGGACAGCAGGCTTGCGCGGCAGGCGGTGACGAATATCGAGGCCTCGCTCATTCCCGAAGGGCTGACGCAGAGCCGCTATCCATCACGGTTGCCGCAGTTCATCCCGACATTCTCGCTGCTGTGGGTGGACATGCTGCATGATTACTGGATGTATGTGGATGATGAAGCGCTGGTGCGCGAAGTGCTGCCACGCACGCGCGGGGTGATTGACTGGTACGCCGCGCATCTGCGTCCTGACGGGCTGATGGGCCACGTGCGGTGGTGGGAGTTCGGCGACTGGACCAGTGGCTACCGTGACGGTGTACCTCCGCAGGAGGCGGACGGCGGGTCAACATTTCTGACGCTGCAATTTATTGAGGCGCTGCAGGATGCTTACGACATGGAATTGCACCTGGGCAGCAGCGAGCGCGCGGCGAGTTATCAGGCGATGCTCAAGAGGGCTTCCGATGCGCTGAACCGCCTGTGCTGGGACGGGCAGCATGGGGTGTACGCGGATACTCCGGCGAAGAAGAGCTACAGCCAGCAGGCGAATGTTCTTGCTGTGTGGCAGGACGTGGCCCCACGCGATGAGCAGCAGAAGATCCTGGAACGCGTGCTGGCTTCCCGGGAAAACCAGAGCGTGCAGCTCGATGGAAGCACGGTTCCGCCGATGTCGGCGATGAGTTA
>DASRBV010000314.1:0-5914 GCA_035653455.1 Pseudacidobacterium sp.
CGCCTACACGCCCGGCGTCATGATGGCCTGGGTCACCGATTCTCCGAACTGGGTGAACCGCCGCACCACTTCGCTCGAATACCGTTTTCTCTCCTCGATGCAGGGCTCGCTCGGCGTCGGCGCAAACCTGAACAACTGGACTGAGGAGGACTTCGCCGCAGCAAAGTACCTCATTGAGGAATACAAGCAGGTCCGGGAAACAGTGCAGCATGGGGCGCTCTACCGCCTGATCTTGCCTGCAGACGGAAGCGAGTATTCGGTGACGGAATCGGTTGCCCAGGATGGTAAGCAGGCTGCAGTTTTCGCCTTCCTGCACTCCAGCCAGATGGGTTATCCCTATCCGCGCCTCTTCTTGCGCGGACTCGAACGCAACGCGCAATACCGCCTGCACTGGATCACGGAGAGGCCCGGAGGTCAGCTACCGGAATCTGCCAGCGGATCGTATTGGATGGACCACGGTGTGGATTTAAATCTGCGCGGCGATTTTCAGGCCACCGCATTCAGGCTGGACCGGGTGCAATAGCAAGGGGACATCCTGAACCCATAGCATTTTTCATATATGTATGTCGTATAAGTAGAGTTCGTCATTCTGACGGCCGAAGGGAGGAAGAATCTTAACGATTGTGGGTTTAGGCAAAAATGCTATAACTCACGACCCTCTTTTCGCCGCAAAAGCAAAATTGGTTCTTCAGAATAACAACACTCAGTCGTTCCGCCTTACTTCTTCGCGGTCGTCTCAGGATTCACCGGCTCATCTACCATTACATAATGGTCGCCCTTCACATCTTTAAGCGTCTGCACGATGCCGCTGGGCCAGCGAATCTCTACCGTCTGCGCTTCAGTATCCTTACCCAGCCCGAAGTGTATGCGAGGATCGCTCGACGATAGATAACTTGAAGCCGTCGTGACCGTCTCCCACTGCGGGCCGGCAGACGTGATGATCTTCACCACTGCGCCAATGCCGTCGCGGTTGCTCTTGTGGCCGATCAGCTTTAGCCCGAGCCAATGATTGTCTGTTGCTGTCTCGTTCAGGAGAACGTGCGCCGGCCCGTTGTTTTCTGTTACCACAGCGTCGAGCTTGCCATCGTTGTTGATGTCGCCAATGGCCATACCGCGTCCGACCCAGCGCTTCGTGAACACGTCACCGGAGATGGCCGAGACATCCACAAACTTCTTGCCGCCGATGTTGCGCGCCAGCAGCATTGGCTCGCGGTAGTGCAACTGCGGAAAGGTCTTCTCAATCGTGTCCAGGTCGTGCCCCTGCGCAATGAACAGGTCTTTCCAGCCGTCGTTGTCGTAATCCATAAAGCGGATGCCCCATCCCGAATGCAGCAGCGTCATGCCACCTACGCCTGATATATAGCTGGCGTAGCTGAATGAATCATCTCCGCTGTTCTGGTAAAGCGCGTACTTCTGGTTGGCAAGGTTCGTAATAACAAGGTCCGGCAACCCATCGTTGTTGTAATCCGAGAAGTCCACGCCCATTCCGGCGTAAGTGCGGCCTTCGCCGTCTACAGCAATTTCCGACTCCAGGCCAACTTCTTCGAATGTCCCATCACCTTTGTTATGGAAGAGGAACTCGACCATCGAATCGTTGGCGACCATAATGTCAATGTGACCGTCGTGGTCGTAGTCGGCGATGGCAATGCCGAGCGCCTTCGCTGGCTTATCGAGCCCCAGTTTGTGCGCTTCTTCCGTAAATGTGCCGTTACCGTTGTTGTGGTAGACGAGCATGGAAATCGGCTGGAAGACATCGGGATGGCAGTATCCGCGATAACCCTCGCGGTGCTCGCCGCACCACAGGTCGTCCCAGTCCCACTGAATATAACGCAGCACAACCAGATCCAGCAGACCGTCGTTGTCCAGGTCTACCCATGCCGCGCTCGTGGACCATCCACTGCCACCCACTCCCGCTTTTTCTGTCACGTCCGTAAACGTGCCGTTGCCGTTGTTGTGGTAGAGTTTGTTGCCGCCATATGCGGTAACGTAAAGGTCTTCATAGCCGTCATTGTCGTAATCACCCACGGCCACGCCCATTCCATAGCCCACGCCCTGGAGTCCGGCCTTCTCTGTTACGTCTTCAAATGTGCCATCGGGCTTCTGGTGGTAGAGGCGGTTCCAGTCCTGCGGCCCGCTCTTTTGCGGAATGGTGCCTTTGGGTGTGGGATCGCCAAAAGGAGCGCCGTTGACGAGAAAAATATCGAGCCGTCCGTCATTGTCGTAGTCAAAGAGCGCAACACCGGAACCCATCGTCTCAATTAGGTACTTCTTCGATGTGTGCGGGGCCACGTGCTGGAAGTGCACTCCAACCTGGTCAGTGACTTCGACAAATTTGCCGGGAACCATGTTCGGGTCGGCAGATTGCGCAAGGCAGACCACAGCAGAAAAAAATCCGGTAACGGCAGCAGAAAGCAGATACTTCATTACTTCGCCTTTGCTTCTTTCTCCGGCTGCTTCTCGCATGATGTGCACAGCTCTCCGGTAATGCCCTTGCCTTCCTGCACGGTGTAAATGCGGTCTACGTTAGGAGGTGTGATTTTTTCCACCTGCCCATCGGGCCAGCGAATCTCTACCAGGTCTACTTTTGTCGCGTCGCCCAGCCCAAAGTGCGGACGCATGTCATTCGATGAGAGATAGCTGCCGCCGCTGATCACATCCTGCCGCTGCTTCATACCATTTGCGGTGAGATACACCTGCGCGCCCACGGCGTCGCGCGGACTCTTCGCGCCTCCAATAAGCCTGAAGGCAATCCAGTGGTGCTTGTCAGGATTCACGTTGCGCAGCAGCACCGGAGTGCCATCTATCACGTTCACCACAACATCTATCTTGCCGTCATTGAACAAGTCTCCGAAGGCCGCGCCCCGCCCCGGGAACACATCGGCTAGTCCGGTCCCCTTCACAGGAGGCACCAGCTCGAATTTCTGGCCTTTGTTGTTGTGATAGAGCAGGGGACGCTCGGCAAAGGTCGTGCCCCAGTCCTGCTTGTCCACCTGCGGATAGACGTGGCCGTTGATCATCATTATGTCGAGCCATCCATCGTTGTCGTAATCGAAGAAGCCATCGCCCCATCCCAGGAAGGAAATTGTGTCCTGGGCGATACCCGCGTGATAGCTCACATCGGTGAAATTTCCATCGCCGTCATTGTGATACAGCACTTTGTAATCATCAGAGAAATCGGTCGCCAGCAGATCAAGACGGCCGTTGTTCTGGTAGTCTCCAACGGCAATGCCCATCGCGGCGATCTCGCGCCCGTCCTGGTTCAGCGCAAAACCGGAAGCATAGCTGTCATCTTCAAATGTGCCGTCGCCTTTGTTGATGTACAGGTAATTCGGCGTCGAGTCATCGCCGACAATCAGGTCCACCTTGCCATCGTTGTTTACATCGGCAAAGATTCCGGTGAATCCGTAATAGCCGTTCGGATCGCTCACGCCTGCCTTTTCGCTTACGTCGGTAAATGTGCCGTCACCGTTGTTATGAAAGAGGTGGTCGTGCTCACCCTGAAGGCCGCGCGGGCCGCACATCACGCTGACCCCGCGGAACTGGCAGAAATTATATGAAACGGCCTTTGATCCAGGCACCGGAGGGTTGCTCATGTCGTAATGCACATATCCGGGCACAAAGAGGTCAAGTTTGCCGTCGCCGTCGTAGTCGCCCCACGTCGGCCCGGTAGACCAGTTGCCCAGTGTGACTCCGGCTTTTTCCGCAACATCCGTAAAGGTCCCATCATGGTTATTACGGTAGAGTCGGTTTTTGCCGAAGTTCGTGACGTAGAGATCGGGCCAGCCATCATTGTCAAAATCACCGACGGCACAGCCGAACCCCCAGCGGTCATTCATTACTCCGGCCTTCTCAGAGACATCGGTGAATGTGCCATCGCGGTTGTTATGGAAAAGCGCAGCGTGCGGCGGAGTGGCCTTGCCCTGCATCGCGTCATAGGTCGAGCCATTTACCAGATAAATGTCCAGCCAGCCATCATTGTCATAATCCACCAGACAGACGCCCGATCCGTTCGTCTCGATGATGAACTGCTTCTCCGGAGTACCCATTGTATGGTGCCAGGACGCCAGTCCGGACTCCTTCGAGATGTCCTTGAAGACCACCGGGCCAGAGTCCACAAACCCGCCAGCGGTAATGGGCCGGTTCTGGGCATCATGAACAGGAGCATGCACGCCGCCCGTAGCATTTCCGCCGCCCATGGGCTGTTGCGGCGCGGGGGCATTCGGCGCGGTCTGGGCGCACAGAATTCCCGGAATGACAAGACAAAACAAGGCCGTAAACACACGGCCGCCTGCATACAACGCATTCATCTGGATGAAACGGGGCACGCGCTGAATATAGCAGATTCATATGTAGACTTGTCTCCACCTAAAGTTGTAGATGGCCCTAGCGCTCGCTCGTCAGCTCTCGAATCAAATCCACTTCGCGCTGCCGGTAGGGCCTTCCATCCGGATAAAAAATGTCGTGGAACCACACCGGCGGTTTCATCAATACATAAGGACGCTCCCATGAATCCCAGGGCAGGTAAGTCTGCGTCTTTCCTGCAACAAAGCCCCAGTTGATGGCCGCAACGTGATATTTTTTCGCAATTGGCAAAATCGTGTCGAAGGTGCTGCCCGCCCCGCGCGCCATATATTCGGTGCAGAGGATCGGGCGATGAAATTGCTCCAGCCATTGAACGTGCTGCTCGAAGTCCTCTGGCCATCCGTAGTTGTGGAAGGAAAGAATATCGGACTGCTCAATCTGAATGCGTGTGATTGGGTCCATCTTGTCGAGTGAGGACCAGTCTCCCTCCCATACTCCGCTGGTCAGCGGCTGGATGGGATGCTCCTCCCGTGCCCAGGCAAAGACCTGGGGCAACAGGGCCTGGACAAGCGCAGCTTTGTTGTGAAGTTCGGCTTTCCCATAAGAACTGTTGTTGCCATTGTTTGGCTCGTTCCACAGGTCCCAGGCGAGAATGCGGTCGTCCTTACCAAATGCGCCAATTACCCCCTGCACATACACCTTCAGACGCGGATACTGCGACTTGTCCGCCAGCGCCTTGTCTCCCGGACTCTGCACCCATCCGGAATTGTGTACGCCCGGAATTGGCGGATGCTGCGGACCGGGCTTCGGATCCGGGTCCCAGCATGAATCAAACAGCACAAAAACAGGCCGGATATGGTGCCGGCTGGCAATGGTCAGGAAAGTATCTATGCGTTGGCGGAAGCGCGCCTCATCCTGCTGCCAGAGCAGGTCGTGCAGGAACACGCGCATCGTGTTCATTCCGATGGCTTCTGCCCAGCCCAGCTCCTTGTCTATTTCCTGCGGGTCAAAGGTCTCTGCCTGCCACATTTCAAGCTGGTTGATCGCGTCCTCCGGAATGTAATTGCTACCAACCAGCCACGGTTGCCGGGCATACCAGGCATTTGCCTTTTCTTCCGGCCAGCGCTGCGCGTGTAGTGGGAACCCAGTCAAGGGCAAGGCTGCCAGCAGGCAAAGGAAGAGAGAACGTCGTAACAAAACTGCCTCCAGAAAAAGACAAGCCGATGATAAATGGAAGCGCTTACATCGTCCAATGAAAAATATGTCCCCCCTTCCAGGAGCGACTCCTATACAGAAGCGGATCGCCCCAGAAGCCCATAGCAGACCACGCACTCACATTCCAGGCAGACCTCGCCGCCTTTCTCATATTTCTCAAACAGGTCTGCAATGGCCGCGCGCATCGCATGATAGCGTGGATGTTCCATGGACGGCATATAAGAGGAAGAAAGCACTCGCCCTTCCAGGCCTTCCTGCGTGAGCCGTTGCGCATTTGAGAAGCTGGCCCGCCTCATCTCACAAGGCGCGAAGAAATCCCTGAGCTTCTCCGCAGTCAGGTGCTGCTCACATACTGTTGCATAATCTGTGCCGAACTCCCGCAGCAGATGTTCATATT
>DASRBV010000315.1:0-13314 GCA_035653455.1 Pseudacidobacterium sp.
GAACCGGGCGAATCTGGGTCTTCTGCCTGAGGAAAAAGGCAGATTTGGATCATTTGGCATCAGCACCATCATTAATGTGGTAGCTGGTGCGATTCTGATTTTGCTCACCATGGCGCAGGTACGCCAGGAACAACACCGCCAATATCAAACCACTGAGCTGATTTTTCCTGTAGAACAACCCAAGCCGTACGTTCTCCCGGCCCCAAAAATCAAGGTTATTCCACCTCCTCCAAAGATCGAACAGCCGAAAATCGTACTGCCCAAGCCGCAGCCCGAACCTCCTAAACCGGCCCCGGTAAAGCTTCCTACTCCGGAGATGCCAAAGCTTACGCCTGCGCCGCCAAAGGCGGTCACGCCGCCTCCGCAGCCGAAGGTCGGCCTTTTCAAGAGCGCCACACCCACGCGCGTAGCCAATAACAACACTGCCCCTACGCCTAAAACCGGAGGCTTCGGCCAGCCTAACGGAGTTACTCCGAACCCGAATGCGACACGTCAGCCCACCATCGCCGCTGTGGGTGCCTTTGGCAATGCCCCAGGCCCGTCCACCGGAGCGGGTGCGGCACGCCAGGGATCTGTGCACGGCACGAACTTTGGTTCGGGAGTCGCCAACGGAGTTCCGGGCGGAAAGGACCGCGGAACAGTCGCCTCCGCCGGATTCAGTAATGGGGTTGTCGGAGGGACGGGCGCTCCTGGAAGCCATGGCACTGTCGCCACCGGTGGATTCAATACGCCAGTCGGCGGCGGTTCTGGCGAACGGGTCCTGAAGCCACAGGAACCGCAATCCACGCCAATCGTAGTCGTCTCCAAGCCGTTGCCGCAGTACACGCAGGAAGCCAGACAGATGCGCATCCAGGGCGACGTTACGCTTGAAGTCAGATTTACAGCATCTGGCCGCGTGGAAGTGTTGCGGGTGGTCAATGGGTTAGGCCATGGTCTGGACCAGCAGGCAATCCTGGCTGCTGAAAAGATCCGGTTTAAACCTGCCACAAAGAATGGCGTTCCCGTAGATCAGGTCAGCGTGATCCATATCACATTCCAATTGGCATAGAATCCTGAGATGGTTTGTGAAAAGATTGGGAGGGTGTCGCTGGAGTGCGACGGCAATAGTAGAAAAGTCTTAGGAATAACAAAGATCTATATAGATCCAGGAGCTAAGAATATGCTTTTTCGCAAGCTGTGGATAATTACCGCAGCAGTCACGCTGGGAGCGCTCACTGCGCAGGCAAAAACACAAAAATATGCGCCTGCCAATCCTCTCACTCCTGAGCAGTCAGCGCTGGTCCAGAAGGCAGTAGCCAGGGAAAAGGCCACGGTCCAGGCCATTCAGAAAAATACCCCCGTGGTGCAGACCTATATCCAGAATATGCGTCCGGACCCAAAGCTCTATGCAGTCCCGGACTCCGACCAGTACATGCTGGGACGTGTGGATTTTTCCAGGGCATTCAGTGACAAGGAGTATGCCGCCAGAGGCAGTTCCCGGGGCTTCTTTAAAGGCTCGGTCGGGTTCCTTTCGGGTTTGACCAAGGCCTTTCAATTGAGCTATTCGCCTACCGGCTTCATGGACATGATGTTCCTGGATCCGACCAGCTTCGACCAGCAACACTATGACTTCTCCTACGTCCGCCGGGAGTTTCTGGGCAGTGTCCGCACGATGGTCTTCGACGTCCACCCCAAACCGAACACTGGCGCAGGCCGGTTCTTCGGGCGC
This sequence comes from Pseudacidobacterium sp., assembly GCA_035653455.1. Classification (GTDB taxonomy): domain Bacteria; phylum Acidobacteriota; class Terriglobia; order Terriglobales; family Acidobacteriaceae; genus Pseudacidobacterium. The sequence goes on from DASRBV010000315.1 coordinate 1,709, forward strand.
ATCTGGGTTGAGGACCAGGACGGCAATATCGTTCGCTTTAACGGAACGTATACCAATCGCCGCGATGTCGAAGTTGCCCGCTATTACCATTTCGACAGCTGGCGGCTCAACGTCCAGCCTGACGTCTGGCTGCCCGTAGCAATTTATGTCGAAGAATCCGAGGGAGGGACAGGAAAAAAGCATGCCGGGTTCCGCGCTCAGACCCATTTCTGGGGCTACTCTCTCAAGCTGCCGCAGCGGGAATCTGAAGCCGAATCCATCGTGGTCGAAAACGCCCAGGACCAGAGTGAAAATTCTCAGGACGTCGGCCCGCTCGGAGCAAAACGTCAGTGGGTCTCGCAGGCAGAGCAGAACGTGCTCGACCGCCTCGTCCAGGCCGGGCTGATTGCTCCTCCCAGCGACTTTGACAAGATACTGGAGCAGGTCACGAACAACATCATTATCGGCAACAAACTCAACCTTCCCGGCGACATCCATTGCCGCGTGATTCTGACTACGCCGCTCGAATCACTGGCCGTCGGCAACACGATCCTGCTCAGCAAAGGACTGATTGACGTCCTGCCGACAGAAGAAGACCTTGCTGCCGTCATCAGCTTCCAGCTTGCTCACATCGTGCTCGGTCACCACATTGATACGCGCTATGCCTTTAATGATCGCCTGCTCTTTCCTGACGAGGCGACCTTCCAGCGCATCCTTATGAACCACACCGCTGCGGACAATGAAGCGGCAGCCAAAAAGGCCATTGAGCTGTTTGACGGTTCCGTATATCACGACAAGTCTGCCAGCGTCAGCCTCTTCTTCCAGCAGGTGGTGTCCAGGGCCAAGGCCGTGCCCGCCCTGCTGAGTCCTCGTCTTGGTGACCCGCTGCTGAAGGCTGACGGTACTCCATGGATGTCTGCCTTCCTGAATCGTGGTCCGAAACTGAACCTCGAAGACATGAACCAGCAGCTCGCCGCGTTGCCGCTGGGGAGCCATCTGAAGACTGACCCCTGGGACGACAAGGTCTACTCTCTGAATGTAAAGGCAGAGCCGATTCTGAACCCGGGTGATAAGATGCCGCTTGAGGTAACGCCCGTATACTTCCGGCTACAGCGGTATCAACCGCCGGCATCTGCGGCCACTGCGGCCACACAGCCGCAGCCACAGGCCCAGCCTGCTGATGGCAATCAGGCACAGCCAGCAGACGGAAACCAGCAGCCGCAAGGTAACACCGCTGCTCCGCAACAGCAGCCGGCGGACAACACTCAGCCCCAGCAACCACAGCAAAACCCGCAATAAGGGACTGAAATGAAGAACAAGAACTGCTGTACTTTATTTTTCTGCTCCAAGTCAGATCACTTTTTGGGAGATTGTGCGTGGTCAAAAAAATATTTGTTTTGACATTCTTTTTCACTTCAGTCATTGCTTCCGCCCAGGTGGCCCCTGCCACTCGCGGAGGCGGACTCACCTTGTCGGCAGGCGCCGAATACTCCAACTTCGAGCCTGACTGGGGTACCACCCGGCTGCAGGGTGTGACGGCCTTCTTTGATTTGGACCACCTTGTGCTGAACCGGCTGGGTGTGGAAGGTGAGGCCCGCTGGCTGCGCCTGAACGCGCCGCATGGCGAGACCCAGGACAATTACCTGCTCGGGCCGCGTTACCGGTTTGTTCATCTCGGCAATTTCCACTTGTATGGAAAATTCCTGCTCGGTGGCGGCTGGATGACCTATCCCGACAAACTTGGCAGCGGCAGTTATTTTGCTTATGCTCCCGGAGCCACACTGGACTACCATTTGACACACCGTTGGACTGTCCGCGGCGATTATGAATATCAGCTCTGGCCCTCTGCTCCAGGGACTGCCTTCACTGCTCCTTTTGGAAAAAAGAGCAGCGGACTGGACCCCAATGGCTTCAGCGCAGGTGTTTCCTATCGCATCTTCTAAGTAATGAGTGGGGCCGTCGGCATGGCTCGCGGCCCTCCTGAGCAAAATCAAACGTCGAATCCCTAGCTGGAGTATCATCTTTTTAGCAGCTCCTGCTGTCTGAGTGTGTCCATGTCCAAAGGTTTCAAGCGCGCAATTTTAGGAATTTCTGTACTTCTTGTCGCCATCGTCTTTATCGGTGGATTTGGGATGAGCGGCGTGCGCGCTGGCACCCAGAGTGATGGCGCTTACCGCCAGATGGGCGTGTACGAAGAGGTCCTGCACAAAATTCAGAGCGATTATGTCGTTGAACCAAACCTGAACAAGGTCACGACAGGCGCGCTCCATGGCCTTCTGGAGTCACTCGACTCCGATTCCAGCTATCTGACTCCCGCCGAATACACCACCTACAAGGCCCATGAAAATGAAGGTGCCACCGCACAGGTAGGCCTGAATGTCTCAAAGCGCGGCGGATACGCGACAGTGGTTTCCGTCATGCCCGGAAGCCCCGCCGAGCGGGAACAGATTCAGGATGGAGATGTTATCGTCGCCATCGGGGACCAGCCTACCCGGGACATGTCTCTGGCCATGATTCGGTTGCTGCTCGAAGGCAGACCCGGCACGCAGGTCACATTCTCACTGGTGCGCCCGGGCCGCGGCAAGTATGAGCCTGACAAGATCACGCTGACCCGCGTCAACATGACCCCGCCTGCAATGGGTGAGCAGGAATATGAGAATTCCAGCATCCTCTATCTCAAGCCGGTAGTGCTGACGAAAGAGCGTATAGATGAGATAGACTCGCGCCTTCACGCCATGGAGAAAAACGGCAACAAAAAGGTCCTGCTTGATCTGCGCGATGTCGCCCAGGGGGACGAGCAACAGGCGGTCCGTCTGGCAAACGCCTTCCTGAAGACCGGGACCATTGCCATGCTGGAAGGGCAGAAGGTCAGCAAACAGACATTTTCCGCTGACCCAGGCAAATTCATCACCAACGCTCCGCTTGTGGTTCTGGTGAATCATGGAACATCAGGCCCGGGAGAACTGGTAGCTGCCGCTATTCTGGACAATAAACGTGGGGACGTGGTCGGCGACCGCACCTTCGGCGAAGGCAGCGTGCAGAAGACCATTGAACTTCCGGACGGCGCAGCGCTGATTCTTTCCGTAGCGAAATACGAGTCGCCTTCAGGCAAAAAGATCCAGGACGTAGCGGTTACTCCAAACGTTGTTGTTGCATCTGACCTCGACCAGTATCAGGACCCTGACCAGAAGCCTGGGCCGCATCCAGACGACCAGCTCAACAAGGCGCTGGAACTGCTGAAGCAAAAGAACGCATAACGACGTTTTCAGTTACCAGTCAGTAGTCCTCTGTTTTCAATTTCAGTGATGACCGGGGACTGGGAACAACATCTTCTCTGGCAAAACTGATTGAACCAATATACCCAACCATCGCCCAACGCCTTTCATCCCGGCAAAGGGCGGCGCAAAGTTGCCGGCGGCGTCGCCATCGCCGTTCTCATTGTCCTGGCTGTCGCCGTTGGCTCCCTCAGCGGGCTCATGCTGGTCTACACCGTCAATCTTCCCCAGATTGACGACCTGATGCGCTACCGTCCCAACACCATCACCGAGCTTTACGACACGCATGGACGCATCTTTGGTTCGTTTGCCCTGGAGCGGCGCATCCCCGTCAACTACAATGATTTCTCTCCACTGCTGCGCGAAGCCGTCATCTCTATCGAAGACAAAAATTTCGAGAGCCATTGGGGCGTCAACATCTTCCGCGTGCTGGGGGCGGCATATCACGACCTCAGGTCGAAAACCCGCGCACAGGGCGCCTCTACTCTCACCATGCAGCTTGCTCGCAATCTCTTTCTGAATAACGAGCGCACCTTTGGCCGCAAACTGCAGGAGGCCTTGCTTTCCATTCAGATTGAGCATGCTTTTACCAAGCAGCAAATTTTTACCCTTTACGCCAATCAGATATACCTCGGCCATGGTATCTATGGCTTTGAGGCTGGAGCGCAGTATTACTTCAGCAAGCATGCCAAAGACCTTACCCTGCCTGAAGCGGCGTTGCTTGCCGGACTGCCCAAAGGCCCGGTGGAATACTCGCCTATTCTGAACCCCGAGAAGGCATTCCGCCGTCGCAACATGGTCATCAATGCCATGCTGGAAGACGGTAAAATCACCGCTGCCCAGGCCGATGTGGCGCGTTCGGCCCCGCTCGGTCTTCACCTTCAGCCCCCACCCAACAGTGTGGCCCCCTGGTTTGTGGAAGCAGTCCGGCGCGAATTGGAACAGAAGCTTGGCCCTGACCAGGTGCATGAAGCCGGACTGAAGGTCTACTCCTCTCTCGATCTCGATTTGCAGCAGGCAGCCAATCGGGCCGTCCTCAGCGGGCTGGCCAATTACGAACGCCAGCGCGGGTGGCGCGGTCATCTGCTGAATGTGATCGCAGGCGGTGTCGGCATCGAAGGCTTTAAGCATCCGGACTGGGCCGTGCCTCCGCAGTCTGGCGATTATGTCCATGCCCTTGTGACAGGTGTTTTGCCCTACCAGGTCACGGCGCGCGTGGGCGACCACGACCTGTTGCTCGTCCCTGAGGACTGGGCCTGGACGAAGTTCCGTACCGCTGACACATTTCTCAAACAGGGTGACATCATCTATGTCCACCTGCGTCAGCCCGATGGCAATCTGCTGCGTGGCACCCTTGAACAGGACTCCGGGGCCGAAGGCGCGCTTCTGGCCATGGACAACGCCACGGGAGATGTTCTTGCCATGGTCGGCGGACGCGATTTCTATATGTCACAGTTCAACCGCGCCACGCAGGCCGAGCGGCAGACAGGTTCTTCCTTCAAGCCCTATGTGTATACAGCGGCAGTGGAGGCCGGCGCAAAGCCGGACGAAAAGGTCCTCGACGCGCCAACCTCTTTTGGCAGCTATACCCCGCATAATTACGAAGGCAATTATCTCGGCAATATTACCTTGCTGAAGGCGTTTTCTGATTCCCGTAATATTCCGGCGCTGAAACTGGCCGAGCGTGTAGGCATTCGCAAAGTGATTGATGTGGCCCATCAGTTTGGTATTACGGCAAATATTCCGGCTTATCTGCCCATTGCTCTGGGCTCGGTCGAAGTCACTCTGGAGCAGCAGGTGGCCGCCTATTCCGTCTTTCCCAATGATGGAATCCGCATCTCTCCACGTCTGGTAAGGCGCGTGACCACTGCCGACGGCGCTCCGCTTCTCGAAGACAAACCTGCCGTCAGCGAAGCTGCCAGTGCCCGCGTCGCCCGTACCATGATGGTCTTTCTCCGTGAAGTTACTCGCTCTGGAACAGCCGCTGCCGCTGCCTCTCTCAACCACCCCATCGGTGGCAAAACCGGGACCACCAGCAACTTCACTGACGCCTGGTTCATCGGCTTCTCACCATCAACAACCTGCGGCGTCTGGGTCGGCTATGATAACCGCGAGTCTCTGGGCGAAAAGGAAACAGGGGCCAAAGTCGCCCTGCCCATCTGGATGGACTTCATGCGCGCCGCCATCGCCGGCAAGCCCGACGAGGCTTTTCCCGGCGACATAAAGTCCCCGCCAACTCCGGCTGGACGCATTGCCGCGTCGGTCCACGCCGCCCATTCTGAGTAGAGCCTGTGCGTACGTCGCCCGGGCGATGTGTAGAGCAGAACGGATTGATTGTATTAGCCTGCCAATTCCTCCACAACTTTCGGAGCACTTTGCAGCGCCGCATCAAGTTGGCTTGCGTCTTTGCCGCCGGCTTCAGCCATGTCGGGGCGTCCGCCGCCGGAGCCGCCAACGATCTTCGCAATCTGCCCGACGAGCTTTCCCGCCTGTACTTTTCCGGTGAGGTCTTTCGTCACGCCGACAATCAGCGCGACTTTGCCTTCTTCCTGCGCCGAGCCGAGCACGATCACTCCGGAGCCGAGTTTCTGTCGCAGATTATCAACCAGTGTGCGCATCTGGCCGCGGTCGAGCGAATCCACACGCTGCGCGAGGACTTTGATTCCTTTGACTTCAATGGCCTGGTCGGCTGCGTTTGAGACCGCCGAGGCCGCCGACTTCATGCGCATCTGTTCAAGTTCCCGGCGGAGCTTCTTCAGCTCTTCTTCCTGCGCGGAGAGCTTCTGCTTCAGCGCATCGGCCGGAGACAACTCCACATTGGGCGCAAGTTGCGAAGCGAGCTGGGCCACCGCGAAATCGCGGCGAAATTCATTCAGCGCGCCGAATCCGGTGACCGCTTCCACGCGGCGCACGCCGGAGGAGACGCTGCCTTCACCGAGCAGCTTCACCACGCCGATTTCGCCCGTGGCCCCGGTATGCGTGCCGCCGCAAAGCTCGGTCGAGAAGTCGCCGATCTTCACCACGCGCACGCGTTCGCCGTACTTTTCGCCGAAAAGTGCCATAGCGTGATACTCGTTGATGGCCACGTCAATGGGCACGTCTTCAATGGTCTCAACGCTCGTGTTCCGGAGCACCTCTTTGTTGATCAGGTCTTCGATGTCCTGCAACTCCTCATCGGCAATCGAAGTGAAATGTGAGAAGTCGAAGCGCAGGCGATTCGGTTCCACCAGCGATCCGGCCTGCTTAACGTGCGTGCCCAGCACCTGGCGCAGCGCAGCATGAAGCAGGTGCGTTCCCGTATGATTGCGGCGCACGGCCGCGCGGAAGTTTCCGTCTACGACCGTGTCTACCTTATCGCCAATTCTGAGCGGCTGCCGCAAAACGGCCTTGTGCGCAAAGACACCCTGCACGGGCTTGGTGCATCCGCTTACTTCTGCAACAACGGCGTTGTGGTCGTCGGAATAGAGCCAGCCGTGGTCGCCGATCTGTCCGCCCGAGTCGGCATAGAAGCTGGTGTGGTCAAGCACAACTTCGACAGTGTCTCCCGGATTCGCCGCCTGCACGCCCTGCCCGTCTTTAATGATGGCCAGCACTTCGCATCCGGTCGAGGTGAGTTGGCGGTAGCCTTCGAATATCGTCTTAGGCAATTCGCGGAACACAGAGCTGGCCGATTGTTTTGCGCCGCCTTTCCAGGACGCGCGCGCGCGGGCCTGCTCTTCAGCACGGGCTTGCTCAAAGCCTTCAAGGTCAAAATGGACGCCGGCATCTCTGGCCGCGTCCATCATGAAGTCAAGCGGTAGGCCGTAGGTTTCGTAGAGGTGGAAGGCTGTTTCGCCGGAAAGAGAACCCTCCTGTAGGGCAGCCTGCAACTGGCGCGATCCAACCTCCAGCACCCGCGCGAACTGTCGCTCCTCAGCCTCAACCACCTTCGCAACGCGATCCGCACTTTCCTTCAACTCTGGATAAGCATTCTGCATCTCATCGCGAACGGCATAGACCATATCGTGCATGAAGGGCTTGTCTTGTCCGAGCAGGCGGCCATGACGAATGCCTCGACGCAGGATCTTGCGCAGCACGTAGCCACGGCCTTCATTGGAAGGAAGCACTCCATCAGAAATCAGAAACGTTGCCGCGCGAGCATGGTCTGCAATAATACGCAGCGAAGCATTCCCCGTAAGCTCAGGACCGCTGGCCCGCTGACTCGCTGAACCGCTGACTTGCTGCCCCGTCAATTCCGCAGCCCGCCGAATCAATGGCGTAAACAAATCCGTCTCGAAATTCGAAATTTTCCCTTGCAGCACAGCGGCCATGCGTTCAAGCCCCGCGCCGGTATCAATCGAGGGCTTGGGCAGCAGGTTCAGCTCACCCTGCGCGTTGCGGTCAAACTGCATGAAGACCAGGTTCCATATCTCGACGTAGCGCGAGTCGTCCTGTCCAAAGGGCTTGTCTTCTCCGGTTTCGCTGGCCTCGATGCCCATGTCGTAGAAAATTTCCGAGCAGGGACCGCAGGGACCGGTGTCGCCCATCTGCCAAAAGTTGTCTTTCATGCCGTATTCGTGGATGCGGTCAGCGGGCACTCCCTGGGCAAGCCAGAGGTTGTAGGCTTCTTCGTCGCGTGGAACGCCGTTTTCCCCCTTGAAGATGGTCACGTAAAGGCGCTCTTTGGGGATGCCGAACCATTCCGGGGAAGTCACCAGCTCCCAGGCGTAGTCGATGGCCTCTTTCTTGAAGTAGTCGCCGAAGCTGAAGTTGCCCAGCATCTCGAAAAACGTGTGGTGGCGGCGGGTGAAGCCGACATTTTCCAGGTCGTTGTGCTTGCCCCCGGCGCGGACACACTTCTGCGAAGTGGTGGCGCGGGAGTAGTCGCGCTGTTCCAGCCCCAGAAAGACATCTTTGAACTGGTTCATGCCGGCGTTGGTAAACAGCAGAGTGGGGTCATTGGCAGGGACCAGAGAAGACGAATGCACGCGGCGGTGGCCCTTCGTCTCAAAAAAGCGAAGAAACATCTCTCGTATTTCGTTGCCGGAACGGAATTGCATATCTTGAGTCTATCAACTGGATGAGGCGGGCACTTCTGTCAGGTTTGTTCCGGGCCGGACGCAGGCTGGCACCACGGGCACTCCTGTGGGCAACCCGCCGGACTTCATCTCGTGCCTTTATCCACCCAGCTTCATCAGTGCGTGTGCCGAGGAAAGCTTTCGCTCCAGATGCCGCTCCAGTCCCTGAATGGCGAAGCGTCGCAGATCGGCGGCCCTCTCCCGCGGCCATTCTTCCGTCGCGAATGCAGAAACCGGGTGGCGAAAGATCCTTATGGCGAGCGCCTGCGACTCCGGAGACAAAGCAGAGCTGGCCAGACGCTTGTGTTTCGCGCAGACCAGACCATCGGCATGTGCGTGCCAGTAGGCCGGACGCCCCGCGAACGCCTCGCCGCCCGCTGTGCAGTGAAGGACATCGGGCATCCAGCCCATCAGTCGCAGTATCCAGAGCGCGAAATATGTGACCGGCATCCAGACGCTGGCCGTTGTAGTCTGCTCCAGCACGGAAAGCAGCAGGCGAAAGACAGCATCGTGCGGGTCGTGGTCTGGCATGCACTCTTCCAGTACCTCCGAGTAAAAAGCAAGTGCTGCGGCCCGTGTGTAGTCTATGGGAGCAGAAAGCGGTGAGGCGACGATCTCAAAAGAATCGAGACGGACAAGCTCCTGCCGTGGCTTGATGACATAGTTGGCCAACACGTGCGTCATCGGCTCCAGCGCGCCGCCAAAACGGCGGCGGCTTTTGCTGGCCGCCTTCGCAATGCCTTTTATTTTGCCGTGCCCGCGCGTAAAAAGAGAAACGATCAGGTCGGCCTCATGCACAGGCCACGTGCGCAGAACAACGGCTTCTTCCTGATGAACAATCAATCAAGAGCAGAATACTATTGCCTGCGCCGGTATAGCCCGGTCAGAGTTCCTTCCCCAAGCACGTGGCCGTCCAGGGCGCTGTCAGCCTGTTCCCGGCTTGCGCCTTCGGGCAGGTCGAGCATCCTGTCCAGCGCGTAGACATGGAAGATGTAGTGGTGCGGATCTCCAGGAGGAGGACATGGCCCGCCATAGCCATTTTTCTTAAAGTCATTTTTGCCTTGCCTTGCCTCATTCACGTGGGCGCCCTCGGGCAGGTCGTGCGTCCCCGCCGGTAAGTTAAACAGCAGCCAATGCGTGAATGTTCCACCGGGAGCGTCCGGGTCTTCCACAATGAGCGCAAGGCTTTTTGCCTCCATGGGAACGGAAGAAATGCTGAGTTGAGGAGAAACATTCTCTCCGTCGCAGGTAAACTTTTTTGGGATTTCCCCGTTATCAGGAAAATTCAGGCTGGTTACAGTCAACATGGAAACAGCTCCTGCCTTTGTTGGGATGCTTCTGGTGCGGCCGCCGTGTTTCCATATCGAAAGCCATATCACGCCTGCCACAATCACAATCACAAACAAAAGAAGCCATAGACGGGCTTGCTTGCCGCTGGACATCAGCGCCTCTCATTCTGGGTTTCAGGCAAGCCGTGTTTTCACAAAGTCAACAACTGCGTCGGTCATGTAGTCGGGAGGAGCGATCGCGAATTGCGGCTTTCCCTCAATCTGTCGCCAGTGCGGAACAGGTCTGACGGTTGCTTTGATCAGCACAGCGTCGGCTCGCTCGAGAAAATGTTGTGCTGAGGCCTTGAAGTCTGGTGCTGCCGGATCCAGGATGGTCAGGTATATGTCCGGCTTTAAGTATTCCAGAATACTGTTCGATTCAATGATAGCGTTCTCAGCTTTGTCAAGTTCATTGCGAATGGCCGGCATGGCCTGGGCAAGCGTTCCGGAAGGTGCGCACACCAGAAAGGCCCGTGCTGCTCCTGCCGCCAGAAAACGGGACGTATCTGTCCCGCTGTCGCGGCGATGCTCTTCGATGATCTGCGGCCGGGTGCCCCGTGCGATAGGCTCGCGTTTGGGCCGAACGGGCGAAAAACCATAAGTATGGGAAGTAATCTTCATGGCCGTCCACGTGTATTCAGGCAGATGCGAAATCACCCCGGCAATCACAGACGTCTTGCCAACACCGCGCGCATTCCCTCCGACAACAACGATGGCCACGGTTTACTTCTCTCGCGAGAGCCGCGCCAGGGTTGCCAGCTCTTTCAGATATTCCTTGATAGGACGGGCCGGAGTCCCCCAGAAGACAATTCCCGGCCCACGTATCTTTTTGCGGGATGGAATCCCGGACTGTGCCCCCAGAATGACCTTCTCTCCGATCTCTACATGATCGGCAATTCCAACCTGACCGCCTACAATGGCATCATCGCCGATCGTACTGCTGCCGGAAACACCGGTCTGTGCGGCAATGACAACGTTTTTGCCAATCCGGACGTTGTGCCCGACATGGACGAGATTATCGAGTTTCACGCCACGCAAAATACGGGTTTCCTCCAGCGCGCCACGGTCAATCGTGGTATTTGCGCCGATTTCCACGTCATCTTCAATGACAAGCGTCCCTTGTTGGGGAAATTGCAGATATTCACCCGTTTCAGCATCGCGGACGTATCCAAAGCCGTCAGCTCCCAGCACTGCTCCGGCATGGACGGCAACGCGATTGCCCAGCGTTACGCCCGGGTACAAAACCACGCGCGGATAAATCCGGCACTGCTCGCCTACCTTCGCGCCGGCGCCTATCACCGTTCCTGCGCCAATGCTTGTTTCCGCGCCGATCTCCGCATCTTTCTCAATCACTGCATATGCGCCCACAGAAACGTTTGCTCCCAATCGGGCTTCCGGAGCAAGAATGGCCGTGGGATGAATCCCTTCAGGCCTCTCTGCAGCCTGAAGGAGACGGGCAGCTCGGGCGAAGCCAAGCCGGGGCTGCTTCATGACCAGAAGTGGCTTCGCCGCTCTTGCTTCCGCCGCCAGACCCTCAGCCACTAGAACAGCCGCAGCGTTGGAAGTGAGAGCCTCCTGCAGCGCCGCTTCATTTTCGGCAAAAACAAGAGAGTCTTTGGCTGCCAGGCTGATACTGGAGACACGAAGCACGTCTGCATGATCGTCACCGCGCAACTCCGCCCCGATAGACTTTGCGAGATCTCTTAAGTTCATAGTTCGTTCATCGTTCCGCTCAAATTGCATTCTCCCAGATCGTGCAGTTGGAGGAGTAGGGCCTTGCACTCCGCAGATTCCAGAATGGGGTCAGAACCAGACATTTCTGCTGTCAATCCCTTACCGAAGTAACAACCGAACGAAATACTGGCCTTTCAATCAGATACTTCCTGGCTGGCCAGCCGTGACTTGCAGCCGAAACCTTTATACTGGAATTAAGGGGGATATTTTTTCCCGTTTCTCTGTTCTTTGAA
>DASRBV010000316.1:0-5392 GCA_035653455.1 Pseudacidobacterium sp.
AGCCAGCAGCGACCGATTCATCACGCTGATGTCCCACAGCGCCAGGTCATGCGCCGGCATCGCCAGCTCACCCGCCGCAAACATCCACCCTGCCCCTTCCTTTGGAGCAGGCCGCAGCGGCCCCAGCGCATACCGGATATACCCCTCGGCATCGGTATCACCCAGCTTTGCAATGTCTGTGTTGTAGACTGACTTCATCTCCAACGGCCCGAAAATGTGTTCCTGGAGAAACTTCATCAGCGGCTCGCCGCTGACCTTCTCCACAATCAGCCCCGCAATCACGTAATTGGTATTGGAATACTGCCACTTCGTGCCAGGATCAAAATCCAGCGGCTTCTTCGCCCATGTGTCCAGAATGTACTGTGCTGTTGTCGGCTTCCGCATCGGAGGCATCAGGTAATCCTCAGGCCAGTAGTCCTGGTATCCGGAAGTATGCGAAAGCAGCATCCGTATGGTGACTTCGTCGCCGCGTGTCAACCCGGGTATGTACTTCGACACCGGATCACCTACAGACAGTTTGCCCTGCTGCTCAAGAAACAGAATGGCCGCCGCCGTGAATTGCTTCGAGATAGAGCCAATCGAATACCGCATCCGCGGCTCAGCCGGAGTCGGTGGTTCCAGGCGCGCCTTGCCGTATGCGTGCGTGTACACAATCTCACCCTTCTGCACAATGGCGATCGAAGCCGAAGGCACTCCTGTCTGTTCCAGGACCTTCGTCGCCGCCTCATCCATCTTGCTGCGCAGCTCAGGCGGCAGTTTGTCGACAGGTTGTGTGTAAGTAGCTTGAGCAAAAACAGTGACAGAACACAAAAGCAGGGCAAAAAACAGACGTCTCATCTGCATTCTCCGGAAAAGATGGAAGAATCAGCCTAGCACACGAAACATCTGTTTTATGCTTCCGGATTCCTCCCCTCAAACCCTCCCCTTGCGCCCTTCGTTGCCATTCCCGCATCTAAATGGCATCCTGTAATCCTGCCGGGAAAGCCATGCCAGTCGCTCTCGATTTTTTTGTGAAATACGGCTATTTCATCCTGTTCCTCTGGGTGTTGGCCGAGCAGCTTGGCGTTCCCGTCCCCAGCGCGCCTCTTTTGATCACCGCAGGTACGCTTACCGTCACTCACCGCCTCAACCTGCTGCTTTCAATTTTCGTTGTAGTTCTTGCTTGTCTCCTGAGTGACACCGTCTGGTACTACATGGGCAAGCGCTATGGCGGAGCAGTAGTCCGTCTGCTCTGCCGGCTCGCTATGGAAAGCAATACCTGCGTCAAGAAGACAGAAGGCTATTTTTCCCGCAACGGCGCGCGCGCGCTTCTGCTGGCGAAGTTCATTCCCGGACTCAGCACCGTGGCTGCTCCCATCGCCGGACAAACGGGTATGCCCATGCGCTTTTTCTTTCTGTACGATGCCGCAGGATCGCTGCTATGGGCACTGGCCTTCATCTTGGGCGGCCGCTTCTTTGGCGATTTCCTCAAGCATCATCCTGACATCTTCCCGAGCGTCAGTCATGCGGCTGGTGTTCTGTTTGTTCTCCTGCTCATCGGCTTCCTCGTCTACAGGTTCGTTCGCCAGCGCGCCTTTATTAAGGAAATGCGCGCGGCCCGCGTCGAACCAGACGAACTCAAGCAGATGCTCGACAAAAATCAGCAGGTTTATATCGTAGACCTGCGGCATCCGCTCGATTACCTGCCGGACCCGCGTACCATCCCCGGCGCTGTCATGCTTACACCAGACAAACTCGTCGAGCGCACCGGTTCCATTCCTCGCGACCGCGATGTGGTTCTGTTCTGCACCTGTCCCAGCGAAGCCACTGCCGCAAAGATGGCCTTGACCCTGCGCAAAGCTGGTATCTACCGTGTGCGCCCATTGCGCGGAGGCTTCGATGAGTGGAAGCGCCTCGGGTACCCTCTGCAGGAGATTCCTACAGAAACGGTTGCACAGCCTGCCCGCTAAAATGAAAATCAATGCGAAAACAATGGACCCTCTGTCTGCTCGCCGCCGCTCTGCTCTGCGGTACCGGAGCTACCCTTCTCTCCCAGGAAAATGGGCCTGTGGTCCCTCGCGTACCTCCCCGCCCTGCAAATACGCTGGTCATGCTGCCTGACGGCTCCACCGTTCACGTAGAACTCGCAAAGACCGAAGCCGAGCGCGAATACGGCTTGATGGGACGTACCAGCCTTCCCCAGGGACACGGAATGCTCTTCATCCACGACCGTCCAGGCGAATACAGCTACTGGATGTATCACTGCAAAATCGGCCTCGACATCATCTGGATGGACGCAGATCACCGCATCGTAGAGCTTTCTCCCAACACCCCGCCTTGCAAAGACAAAACCGGCAACTGCCCCTCCTATGGAGGACACGCCACTTCTCTCTACGTTCTTGAACTTCCCGTAGGCTCCATCAAGGCACACAACCTGCAAACCGGACAAGTCGTAAACTTCAACGTGAATTAGGGCACTGGTGTGGTAAGTTACAGGTCCGCAGTATAAATCTCAGCATACCCGTCATTCTGACGGCCGAAGGGAGGAAGAATCTTGGCGGTGTGAGGCCGGGTGCCCCATGAAATCCCCTTCCTCCTTCGGTACTTCATAATATGAGATGCGGTAGAAGAAAGTTGCTCCCCACCCAACTACACACGCATCACTTTCCTGCATTCTCCGCCACTTCTTCTGCAGCGTTATACGTCTGTTTCTCAGCCGGAAGCGGGACCATCTTATACAGGACCAGATCGTCTCTATCAGGATCATCGAACGCCGGGAAGTGCGCCACTTCTTTCAGCGAATATTGCGTGTTGATATCGGCCACCGATCCAGGGTCCAGCTCATTCCATGCCGCATACCACCCGGGGTGGTATGTGTGAATGCGGTAAGGCAGATCATACGTGCCAAAATCATCGCAGATAGACGGCAGATGCGTAATCAGCGTGATGTCTGCTCCGCTGATGGAAAGCAACAACCGGTTGCCATCCTCAGAATGCTGGTCAATGTAGCGCGTAAGCTCGTTGGCCGCATTCACAAACGTGTACTCCGGATGGCGGGCATAACCGGCCACCATGCGCAGATTCAAAGCCAGGCTCGCCAGAACCACAGCCAGAGCGCCCATGCCCGCCCATCTCCAACGCTCCCACAAAGCAGCCAGCCCCAGACACAAAACAAAGACAAGCGGAAACGCAATCACCTGGTAATAGCGCGGCTGCATGTTGTTGTGGTAACCAATGAACAGAACATATCCGGCTATGGCCAGCAGCGCCGCGGGAAAGAGCCCATTCCGCCACACTCTGCGCAGAAAGAACACCGAAAACACAATCAACACCGCAGTCAGCACCGTCAGCGGCTTGTCTATCCACAGGGCGCCGTGCGCTGCGTACCAGAATGCGCCGATCCATCCTCCCACCGTTACCGGCTGCGGCATCTGGTTTACTGCAAAAAGATAGTAGTAGTCATTGAGATATCTCGGATGGACAAGCAGGAAATAATACGCGCTCCAGGAAATGCCCGCGGCGGCGCCGGTCACCGCTGCGTATCTGGCGAACACCCGGACGCGGTGTTCCGCACTATGCCACAGCAGATAGAACGCTGCCGGGAGCAGAAAGATTCCCGTCGTCTTGGTAAGAATCGCCAGGCACAGACACAGCCCTGCGGCCACAAGGAACGTACAGCGTACTCTCGCGCCCGCAGCCTCAGGCGCGCGCAGAATCAGAAGCCAGGCCAGCAATGTCCAGAAGATCAGCGCCGGCTCCAGCAATGCCAGTCGGCTGAAGGAATAAAGAAACGCATTGCCCGCAAGCAATGTTACCGCCAGCAGTGTGGTCCATGTTTTCTGCTGCTGGACACGAAACAGCGCCCACGTCAGCAGCAGGTTCGCCCCGAATACCACCAGCGTCAGCGCGCGCGCCGCCACAATGCTCACTCCGGTGAAGTGGAAGACCAATCCTTCCAGCACCGGCCACATAGGTACCGCAGCCGCGGGATTGAAGTCGCCCTGAACACGCCATGATCCCGTAAGAATGTACCGGACGGCCGCGCTTCCATACCAGCCCTCGTCCGTGTATTTGGAGTAGTCCATCCACGGCGAGTAGTTAGGAAAATCCGCTCTGAGGTGAAAGAGGTGGACAGCATAAAGCGCGCAGACCGCGGCGGTCCATAAAAAAGTAAATATCCGGGATTTGCTCATCATTCCTTTCAACACTCTTGATAAAGCCTTGCTTCTATAGTCCCAGCCCGCCATCCACGCTTAGAATCTGCCCGGTAATAAAATGCGGCCCGGTGGCAAAGAACATAACAGCAGCCGCTACGTCTTCCTGCGTGCCATTCCGCTTCATAGGGGTCTTCTGCGCAAAGTGCTCGTAATCTTCTGAGACTTCCCCATTCACAATCATCCCCGGCGCCACGCAGTTCACACTGATTTCCGGCGCAAAGGCCTTTGACATCGTTTCCGTCAGCATATGCAACGCCGCCTTTGACGTGCAGTAATGCCCATGCGTGGGCCACGGGTGCAGTCCGCCCAGTGAGCCGATATTGATAATGCGCCCACGCGAAGCCTTCAGGTGCGGATACGCCGCCTTCGCCATCAGAAATGGCCCCCGCGTATTGGTCTCAAACATCGCGTCCCACTGCTCAACCGAAATCTGTTCCAGCTTCGCCGTCTCAAAGGCCCCGGCATTATTCACCAGCAGGTCCAGTCGCCCAAACTGCCGGACCGCCGCTGCAACAGCCTCTTCCACGTCTTTGGGCTTACGGACATCGCAGCGCACCGCCAGCGCCTCGGCCCCCAGCGCCTGCAAATCTTTGATTGTCTGCTGGGCTTCTTTCTCTGAGCCACGGTAGGTAATGGCAACGTTCGCGCCTGATCTTGCCAGCGCCAGCGCCAGCGCGCGCCCAATGCGTTTGGCCGCGCCCGTGACCAGAGCGGCCTTTCCCTGTAAACTGTTCATATGTCCTGATTTTACCTGTCTGGAGAGAAATGCTCTTCCGGCAGTCAATCCACGAGACTGCAACGTATTCAGTGCAGCCGGCATCTTAGTAAACGAATTTTCTCTGAGGCCTTTCCATGCTTTCCCAGTTGCCACGTATTGCTCTTATGGCCCTCGTCGTGTGGCCTTTGATGGAAAGCTGTTCCCGCCCTGTCCACAGCAACCTGCTTCAGGCAGGTGCTCCTGGCCTCCAGAGTGATGACACACCGCACCTGCGCCGGGAAGGAAACCCGAACGCGCCCTATCTGGTCGCTTCTGCCAAACCGCAATTGGTAAAACGCTCCGACAACACCGGAAATACTGCCGCTGAAACATGCGATGGCAAAGACCTGTCCGTAACCGAAATTGCCGCGGCGGTCAACGGCGACTACCATGCCGTAAAGCTGGCTTTCTATAATCAGGGACTTACGGCCTGCAAAAT
>DASRBV010000317.1:0-16587 GCA_035653455.1 Pseudacidobacterium sp.
GATTGCGGTTGTGGTTCTTGCCGGCCTCTTTTTTGCCGGACTGATTACCTATAACAACCGTTCTGAGCGCGCTGCCAGCCTTTTTGGACAGGCCATGGACATCTACAGCACTCCGATCGCCCAGCCCGGTCAGCCCGCCGAGCCCGGAGTAAAGACCTACGCCTCTGCCGCCGAGCGCGCGAAGGCCGCGTATCCGCTGTTTGAAGAAGTGGCCAGTAAATATGGATGGCTGAAGGAAGGCGTAAATGCCCGTTATCTTGCCGGAATGAGTGCGCTAGATATGGGCCAGACATCCACTGGCGAAAATGACCTGAAGAAGGCGGCCGATTCGAGCGACAGCAATGTGGCTGCTCTGGCAAAGCTGGCCCTGGCCGGAATTTACCACCAGACCGGGCGTGACTCGCAGGCTGTTGCGTTGTACCAGCAACTGATCGCGAAGCCCACAGCAACGGTCCCGGCCAGCCTGGCAAAGCTACAGCTTGCGCAGATGTATGAGTCCACCAAGCCGGACGAAGCAAAGAAGCTCTACGCCGAGATCAAGGACCAGGACAAGGGCACGGCTGCCGGACAGATTGCCACACAGAAGCTGCAGGGTGCGGTTGCGGTCCCGCAGCAATAAATCTGCCAAACAGCCAAGTTCTACAGGGCCCACATTCCTTCAGGATGTGGGCCCCTCGTTTTATGCCACTGGGCATCCTATTTACGTGAGCATTACGGGCGGTCTCTGCGTCATTCATACATAAGAAAATGGGTACGCTTGAGGCACAAGCCGCTGTCTGGTTTTACACTCAACCTGTCTTGAGAACTCAAGAAGAAACAGGCGAAATTATCACTGCACTCGTTGCCGAGTACTCAACGATGCTCTACCGCGTCGCGTATTCGGTCATACGAAATGCCGCCGAAGCAGAGGACATTGTGCAGGAGGCATTTCTCCGCGTCCTAAGGCACAAGGAAAAACTGAATGAGATCCGCGATGCGCGTGTATGGCTTGTCCGCATTGCCTGGAACCTGGCTCTGGACAGGAAGCGCCGGGCCAAGACGCGTCCGGAAACAGAAGACATAGACGCCCATGCGCGCACGTTGACGACAGCAGAGCGCCGTGCTGATCAGGAAGTGATCTCGTCACAGGAATGCGCACGCATTCTGGGACTGATTGACCGGCTCCCCAAGAAGGAGCGCGAGGCGCTGCTGCTTTCCGCCGTTGAGGAATTGTCCACAACAGAGATTGCAGCCATTTGTTCGACGACGGAATCTTCCATACGCTCCCGCATCTTCCGTGCGCGAAAGGAACTCGCGTTGTTGCTGGCCAAAGAGAGAGGTGGCCAATGAAACATGCATTCGACAAAAAGATTGATGCAGTCCTTCACCGGATTGCCCATGTCCAGCCGGAACCTGGTTTAGAAAAGCGTATCCACGCGCGCCTGGAGCGTGAATCCGCGCGGATGGAGAAGAACCCTGCTGTACGGCTGAGAAGGTTCTTTCTTGCGCAAAGACTTGCTTTTGCCGCGGCCGCAACCGTAGCAGGGTGCGCGGTGATGGTCGTGGGCAGCGTGCAGCATTCGCGGCAAAAAGCGCTGGAGGGAGTGGCGCCTCCAGCTGGAATCCATCTGGGCGCGCCTGAGAGTGGCGTAGGAGCTGCCTCCGGCGTGCGCATTTCTCCGCAGCCCATGGTTGCTCCTGAAAACACTCATGCCCGGTCAGAGCGCAAAGTCACAAATGGCAGGGCCACGGTCCTGAAAGATGCTCATAAGCCCACAGGAGTCGCAGTCCCAGGGTCGCCTGAGCAGAAGCCGTAAAGCCACACTCTTTCAGGATGTGGGCCTCTGGTCTTTAGCTTGACAACGCCTCGAAGAGCATGTGCAGAATGGCAAGCACGGCTGCTCCGATAAATGCTGCGCCGAAGCTGTTCACCTGAAATCCAGGAACAACGGCGCTGGCCATCCTGAGAATCAGCGCGTTGATGACAAGCAGAAACAGGCCCAGCGTCAGAATGCTGAGCGGGAGCGTGATGAGCTTCAGCAAGAACCCGATGGTTACGTTCAGAAGACCGATCACAATGACAGCAACCAGCGCCGACGGCAGGTTCAGTACTCGAAAGCCTGGGACCAGCCACGCCACAATCAGCAGGGCAAGTGCATCAAGAAACCATCTCACCAATAAGTGCAACATTCTGTAAAAAACGTTCCTTTCGCTGGAAGGTGATGAAACCTTCCGGTCAGTACCAGCGTAGCGTAGCATAAGATGCTGCTCATGAAGAATTTTCTGCCCACGATGTTGTGCGCGTGTACTGCAACCATCTTTGCGCAATCAGCCCAGGCCCCGTTGCCCGATGTTCCCACGCTGATCCGGCAGGTGGAAGAGCACCAGCACAAGCTCGACCAAGTGCGAGAGAACTATACCTATCACGAGACGGCCGTCACCCATGAGTTGGACAAGAACGGCAAAATCAAGAAGACCGAGAGCGAGGAAGACGAAGTCTTCTTTGTGAATACGCATGAGGTCCACCGCAAGATAAAAAAGAACGGCAAAGAGCTAAGCCCGGACGAACAGAAGAAAGAACAAGACCGCGTTCAGAAAGAAGTTGAGAAGGCATTGAAGACGCCCCCTGGCGAATCTACAGACAAACACGAGGTTTCAGTCAGCCGCCTGTTGCAAATTATGAGGGTCTCCAATCCCCGTCGCGAGCAGATGGACGGAAGAAGCGTGATCACATTTGACTTCGTGGGCGATCCTCGCGCTAAAACGCATGGCGATGAGGCCGTCCTTAAGAAGATTTCCGGGACCGTGTGGATTGACGAGAAAGACCGGGAAGTGCGACGGCTGACGGCGCGCTTTGACGACAACTTTCACATGGGTTTTGGCCTGTTTTCCATTGGAAAAGGCAGTAATCTGACCTTTGATCAGAAGCTGGTAAACAACGAACTATGGCTCCCTACAGGCGCGCAGATCCATATTGTTGCCCACGCGATTGGAGTGATTGGATGGCGGGGCGACATCGCTGTGACGGACGATGATTATCAGAGGTTCCATGCCGATGCCTCGCAGCAACCGGGAGCAACGGTGGTAAGGTCATCTGATCCTCAGCATTGAAGTGTATGCAAGGAGAAGGCCGCTTCTGAAGCGGCCTATCTCGCGTGAGCAAAGATTACTGCTGAGGCTGGGACTGGGGCTGAGACTGGGGCTGCGCTTCTCCGCCCTGACCACGATGATGGCGTTCCTGCATCCTCTGCTGAATGGCTTCGTATTTCTGCTTCTGCTGGTCATTCAGCACGGCTTCAATCTTGCCCTTGGTGTCTTCGTGAATGCTCTGGACTTTTGACATCTTGTCCTGGCGTGAGAGCGAGGTGTCCTGACGCACCTGCTGGATCTGCTGCTGCTGGTTTTCAAGCAGCGGCTTGATCTGCGTCTGCTGGTCTGAGGTGAGATTGAGTGCTTTGGTCAGATGGGCCAATTGTGCATCCGGGTTACCCATCTGATGGCGAGGGCCGTGCATGGGTGGCGCTGTTTCGGGTTGCTGCTGAGAAGAGGCGTCCTGCGCGATTGCGGCGGTCACGCCGAATCCCAGGAGTCCGGTGAGGGCGAGCGTACAGAATAGTTTTCGCATTGTGGATGATTCCTCCAACACATAGTCAGAACACAATCTGTCGCGCTGGGTTGCGCTGATGTCCGACAGGCGTATCCAATGCAGATAGACGCAGGACAGCCCTACTGAGATGACTGCCACCGGCGAATTTACTGCCTATTTACCGAGAATTTTTTGTGAGAGGAGGCATAACGACCGGCTCCGATCTCAGCCCACAAGGCAGCAACCCTTCTGCATGTTCTTGAGGATGAGGCACATAGGCATAGGCGAAGATGGCCCGGTACTCGCGTTCTCCGGGATAGTTGCAGATGGCGCAACCCGGACGGTACGCAATGGCAGGATGGTCTTTGATACTTTCGGTCCATTCCTGTGAAGAATGTGGAGGAACGGTCATGTATTCGGCGTGCTGCGGCGGTTGAGCCGGCTGATAAGCAAATACTTCGCCTTTTTCATGATTGGCGTCAACCAGACTGCCGCCTGTTCCGCTGGAAGCGCGCCATAACCATTTTTCCCCGACATGCGCATACCAATGCGCGCTGGTGGGCACAGGTTTGGCGAGGCGGATCTCCTTATTTGTATCGTTTTTGATTACAAATAAGAACCCTGGGCCTTTGCCTGGCTCTGCTTCAGCAAGATAACTGGCGCTCAGGCTGATGTGCGAGCAGAGAGGAACAGCAATCCCGGGATGATGGGTCACTGCGCTTCCGGCAGAAACGGCAATCATGGGGAGCAGAAAGAACGCACTGCGAAAAAGAATTCCGGACTTCAGCATCGCCTTTGATTCAAGACTAAAGCATTTTTTCGTTTCACTGTGATGCGCGAAAAAGTTGAGGAAAATCGCAGCAATATTGGTCTACGCTCACATTGCTAAGATTCTTCCTTCCTCCGGTCCGACAGAATGACGGACTATATACACGAACGCGCAGATTGCATCTTGCCTGGTCTGGTTTCGCCTTCGAAAAAGAAGCCCACCGGAGATACTCCGATGGGCCCAGGGAGGTGTTTAAGGTTGTCAGAAATTGATTCTGCCAGTGATCTGGACATTACGCGGATTGTTCAATGTTCCCCCCGGAACACCGAACAGGAGATCATTTGGCGCTGAATCCGGAATGGACCAGGTATGACGGTTAAAGGCATTCAGCAATTCGAACTTCAGTTGGAACACAATGTTCTCGTGAATCGGCGTGTTCTTGAGGATGCTGAAGTCCTCGTTGTAATACGCAGGCGTGCGCACTTCCCCTGTCACACGCGGCATATTGCCTAAACTGAATGCGCCATATGCACCGCGGTTTCTCGCATCGTTCTGGTCATAAAATGCTGGATGAGGGTCTATGATTGTGACACTCCCATCCGCATTCACCTGGGTAGCATTTGTGGTGGAGAGGTGAAACAAAGTATTTGTTTGCGGGTCTGCGCGAGTGGCCCCGATTGGGTTGATGTGTCCGCGATGGTATGCCGGGCTCTTCAGGTCAGAACCCGATACACGATCAAAACGTATCTGGTTCTGGAAGCCCGGTATGCCAGAAGCGCAGCAGAACGAGAATGGCTGTCCGGACATATATCGCTGTACCGCGCCGATTTCCCATCCTCCGACAACATAGCTGGCGAATCCGTGGTTCAGCCAGGTTTTGCCGCGACCGAATGGAAGATCGTACAGCCAGCTCAGAACAACGGTGTGCGGCACATCCTGCGCGCTGATTGCCTTCTCCTGATGCAGATTGTTGACGTTCTGTACCTGTGCCACGCCCACGCCGTTGTTCGGTAACAAACTGTCTGAGTTTGTGATCTGCTTGGCCCAGGTGTAGGACGCCTGCAGGTTCAAACCATTGTGGAAGCGGCGTTCGAGTGAAACCAGCATGGCTTCATAGCTGGACATACCAACGTTCTGCAGGCAGCACCCGCTGTCAATGTAGTCATATTGCGGGAAAGGCCGAAGCGCCCTCTCTACATCCGCACCGTTCCACAATTGATTAAAGCCGGGGAAAGGTTCCGGAATTCCCAACGAATTACCAGCAAAGGCTTCACTCAGGTGGTTGCCAAGCGAGAAGTATTTCTGATCAATGTTGTTGATGTTCTGAATGTTGGAGTGCAGATTTTGTGCTTTGTTGCCTACATAACCAACCGTCATGATCAGGTCCGTTGCAAGCTGCTGCTGCATCTGCAGGGTCCATTCGCTGACCATGGCCGGACGGCCATATTGCTTTTCAATGTAAGAACCGCTGACGGGTTTGCCATTGAAGATTCCCGGATCGAGATTCGGTGGTTGCGCGAATGCGGGATAGCCTGTATCCAGGCTAAAGGACGGATCGAAGCCATTGTCCGGGAAGCTGGGATTGGCGCGGTAGCCCGTATTCATGCTGCCGCCAAAATCGGAATATTGCAGCGGCCCATAAAGGATTCCAGCCCCACCACGAAAGACAGTCTTGCCTTCCAGTTGAGAAGGAGAATAAGCAAAGCCGATGCGTGGACCGATGTCCTTGTACCATGTGTCTGCCCAAGCCGTGTTGCAGCCCTTGCAGTTCGTGCCGAAGACCATCGCGCCGGGAATGTTGAACTCTGGATCGTTAGCGGTCGGACTGAAATTTGAGGTGAAGTTTTTCGCCTCGTGCCGTGGCATATCTACATCCCACCGCAGGCCGAGATTCAGCGTCAGGTCCCTGGTGACCTTAAAGTCGTCCTGTATAAAGAGGCCGTAATACCAGGATGTCCAGCGGGACTGGTGAGGAATAATGCTCTGGCTTCCACCGCAGGCAAGGCCCAACATCTGACTGGCAAAACCATATCCGTCGCCAATTCCACGGGATGAAGATGTCTGGGTCCCACAGAAATTGATCGTTGGGCTGTTTCCGTTAATGGGAGAATACTGCTGCCAGCGGATGTCTGTCCCGAATGCAAGGCTGTGACGTCCATGCTGCCATGCCACGCTTTCATTCAGACGCAGACCATTATCAATGTTGTCATCATTCTGCGGCGGATTCCCTAGGTTGTCCACGTTGCCATTCGTGATCTGGGGAAAGTTTTTGGAATCGGCATTGGCAATGCCCAACTGCTGCGACCAGTTCTTGTTTGCGAAGATGGCCTGAGCATAGTTGATGCTGTTGCTGCGATTGCTGCCGAAGTTCAGATGGTTCAGCAGATTCGGCGTAAAGGTATAGTCCCAGCCAAACCGTCCAAAGTGCGTAAGGAAGTCCTGCTTCCATGTATTCGGGTCAACCGGATCAGGAAGGATTGGGTTCCCGCCCGAAGTACGGTTGTTTTCACGCGCGCTATACGATCCCCAGATTCTGCTCTTTTCTGTCAGGTTCGCATCAATGCGTACTGTATATGTCGTGTTGTTGATTGGAATCGCGCTGGTGAATGCAAAATTATTAATCTGTTGATCGTTCGTAGGCAGCGGATAATAATTCAGCAGGTTTTTGGCCACAGGGCTGAAACGGCTGGGATCAATCTTGTTTCCAGGGAACTGGTCGCGGCATGTCACCGGCCCGTTGGGAGTGCTGACTGTGCGTTCCGTCAACGGGTCAAAAATTTCCCCTTGATAGACTGGCGCATTGCCCTGGCACGGATTGGTGCCCACTGGTTTGAGGTCCGTACGATAAATAAGCGGACCTGAGAAATCGCCATTCCTCATGGCAATGGTTGGAACAGTGGAGATGTTCGTCGCTCCGAGCTTATAACCGAGCTGCTCCCAACTGAAGAAAAAGAAGAGCCTCTCTCTGCCGTTATAGAGCTTTGGAATCCAGACAGGACCGCCCAGTGTTACGCCGTAATCGTTCTTTTTGTCCTCAGGAGTGTCATATTGTTTTCTACATTCGCGGGTATTGTTCGATCCGGAGCAATAGTAGGCGCGGTTGCCGTTGTTGAACCAAGTATTCGCGTCCAGGTCTTCGTTGCGGAAGATTTCATACGCAGTGCCGTGGAAATCATTTGTACCGCTCTTGGTTACAAAATTTTCGATTCCACCTGTTGTGCGGCCGTATTCAGCCGGAGGCAATGCAGTCGTGATCTTGAATTCCTGGAGGGCCTCTACGGAAGGAGCTTCTTCGTCAAAAGAAGAGCCATTTTCACTGCGCTGCTGGCTGGCACCGTCAATCAGCACTTCGTTTCCATAGTTCTGGCCACCGGCAATTTTGGAGAGGAAGATGCCGTTATTGCTATTTGCCGTGCCCGGGCCTGTTGTTCCAGGCAACAGGAACACAAATGCTTCCGGAGAGCGCAATGCCCCGACACCACCGAGTGCGAGCGGGAGTTCTACAATCTGACGCGAGGCCACGATTCCGCCTATGTCAGAGGATTCGGTCTGAAGCGTAGGCGCATTCGCGTTTACGGTAACAGTCTGTGCCGCGGCCCCGGGCTGGAGCGTTACGTTCAACGTTGTCACCTGCTGTAGCTGGACGAGAATGCCGGTGGAAACAGAATTCTGGAATCCCGCAGCAGAAACGGTAACGTCATAAGTGCCTAATGGAAGCTCAGGAAAGCGATATGCGCCCGCTCCCGTAGAAACGACTGTAGAAATGTCACCGGTTTTTTCGTTTTTGGCCTGCACGGTGGCGTTGGCGATGACTGCCCCGGAAGAATCTGTAATGGTCCCGGACAGCGTGCCGCGCACCGTTTGCGCCGGCGCTGTTCCAGATGTAAGAATGCCCGCCCACAGGCAAATTTGCGTCATGTAAATCCAAAACTTTTGCCGCATCCTGTCCTCCTGAAAATGTCTTTCGGTCTGGGTGATGTACCCCAAACCCTTGATTTTCTTTGTTTTTCGGAAGCGCTTACATTTTAAGTAAGCGCTTCCATCCTGATGCATTTCTTTCTCTTCTTCGGCTTTTAAAATCCTTTTGTTTTTAGCCGTGGAAGCGATTACATAGCTTCATTTTGATATAAGAAATGAACGACAGTTGTCAATGAATTTTTTAAACGATATACGCAAAACCGATTTTTCCATAAGAGTGGCCCATCCGGTACACTCCCATCACAGTTCAGTGAAAGCGAGTAGTCGAAGTTTGCGCCTTTGTTTGTCCGGCCAAACAGGTTTCCGGTTTTCTTTCCTGCTCGCGTGCATGGCCGTGCTTTCGGGCTGCCATGAGGGGAATTATCGCGTTGCAGTCATTCCCCGGACGACGGCGCTCACTATCTGGGAGGCCGTCCACGCCGGGGCTGAATTTGCTGCCCGGCCTGCTGGTATCCAGGTGTACTGGAATGCTCCCACCAGCGAAGACGATATTCAGCAGCAGGCAGCGTTAGTGGACCGGGTGGTGGATGAGCATTATCAGGGGCTGGTGCTGGCGCCGGACCAGCCGCTTGCGCTGATGTCTCCTGTGCGAAGGGCGATTGCCCAGGGAGTACACACTGTGGTCATCGCTTCTCCGCTGTCTATTCCTGCGCAGGAGAACCTCGCATACATTGTGAATGATGATGAAGCCGCAGGGCGCATAGCTGCGCTGCGTCTGGGGCAGGTGTTGAGCGGGCATGGAAGCGTGGCCGTTGTGGGAATCAATCCGGAATCGCTGAGCGACCTGACCATACTGCACGCGTTTGAGGCGGCGCTGAAAGAACATTTTCCGGACATCACGATCACTGACCTCCGCACCGGGACGCATAATGTTACCGAAGCGCAGCAGATTGCGGACGAGGTTCTGGCCACGCATTCCGGGCTGGGCGCAATCTTTTCTCTTTCTGCGATGGCCAGCAACGGCGCTGTTACTGCGCTTGAAACCAGAGGACTTGCAGGTAAGGTAAAGCTGATTGGCTTTGAGCAGAGCGTGGAGCTGGGAAATGAAGTCCGCGCGGGGACGATGGATTCACTGATTGCCGAGGACACTTATGAGATGGGGCACCGTGCTCTCAGTATGCTGGCGCAGTACCGTTCCAGCAGTCTGCCGGGGCAGGAAATCAGACTGCAACCAAGTTTGCTGACGCGCGAGAACATTGATTCTCCGCTGGCGCGGCGGCTGATTAACCGCGACTGGGGGCAGAAGCCGTGATTCGGACGTGGTTTTTTGCGGCTGTGTGTGTGCTGGCGGCAGCAACTGCGGTATTTTATTGGCGGAGTCCGTGGCGAGGCCTGCCTTATCAGGATTCCTTTGCGGCGAGAACAAGCAGTGAGTGGAAGCCTTATGCCGGTAACTGGAGCGTGGTGCGTGGAGGCATCAGGAATGATTCCAATGAGCGCGGCGCAAAACTGGTTACGGGATCGCCGTTCTGGAGAGACTACTCTGTAGAAGCCGACATTGAGCTGCTGGGCGAAGGCGGCGATGCAGGATTGATGATCCGCGCAAGCGATGTGGAACGCGGCGTAGATTCTTACGACGGCTACTATGCCGGTGTGCGAACAACAGACCAGTCTTTGGTGCTGGGGCGCGCGGAGCACGGATGGATTGAATTTCCTCCAGCGAAGATGCCCGGCGGTGTAAAACCAGGCAGATGGTATCACCTGAAGCTGGGCGCCTTTGGTTGCAGCATCAGCGCCTCGGCCCAGGAGATGGGCACAAACAACAGGCAGACCGTTACGGCGCATGATCCAAACTGTTTCCGCTCAGGAAAGACCGGGCTGCGCTCCATGGTGGCTGGCGGCGTCTGGCGAAATGTGCGGGCAGAGCGGATTTCCAGCGCGGAAGCGGCGCTGTTGTCTTCGGCAAAGTCTCCGGCGCAGATGGCGGTCTACCCAACAAACCAGGGCACTCTGCCAGTGCCGGAGAATGTGCCTGCTCCGGTTGCAGAAGGCCCTCACGAGTCCGGCCCGGTAACGCCAATTCAGAACCTGAGACTGTTTCCCGTTACGCATGCTGCACATGCTGTTGTGCGGGGGACCGTCATTCTGACCGATCCGCTGTATGTGCAGGACTCAAGCGGCGGAGTGCAGGTGGACCTGAAAACCAAGTCGCTGCTGCGAGTGGGGGATGAAGTAGAGGTGGAAGGCGATGTGTATCCGCACGGGTTGACTGCAACCCTGCGCGATGCAAAGGTGCATTCGCTGGGAGGGATGGCGCCGAAGCCGCCCCTTTCGGTGACCGCGGACCAGGCCGCGACCGGCGCGTATCATGCGATGTTTCTTGAGGTGGAAGGTACGCTGCAAAGCAAGGCGGCTACACCGGACGGCATGACGATGCTCGAACTGAGGGATGGGCAGCAGGTCTTTCGGGCGCTGCCTGCTTCCCTTGCCGTTTCGGCATCTTTCAAAAAACTTGAGAAGAACAGTCTGCTGCATCTGCGCGGCGTTTGTCTGGTCAATGCGGCCTATACGCAGAATGCAGTTCCATTTGCGCTGCTGGTGAGTTCTTCTGAAGATGTGAAGGTGCTGGTGGGACCGCCGTGGTGGAGTCCGGAACACCTGATTGCGCTTGCACTCATCATGCTTGCCGCGGGGTATTTTGTGCATTTTCTCTACAGTCGCGCTGAACAGTGGCGTCTGCGCGCAGTCATTGATGAACGCGAGCGTCTGGCGCACGAGATCCATGACACTCTGGCGCAGAGCTTTGCCGGAATCGGTTTTCAATTGCGCGCCATTCGCAACCGGATTTCAAGGAGCAATGGCCCTCTGGACCATTCCACTCTGCTGGAAGAGCTGAACCGGGCCAGCGAACTGGTACGCCACAGCCATGACGAGGCGAGGCGGAGTATCACGACGCTGCGTCCTGATGCTACGGAAGCAGGCGGGCTGATTGCGGCACTCGAACAGATTGCGCGGCAAATGGTGGGGCGCAATTCCGTGCATATTGAAACTTCAGTGGAAGGAGAGGCGCGCCCGATTCCTCTCCGCGTGCTCGATTGTCTCTTTCGCATCGGGCAGGAATCCATTGCCAACGCCATCCAGCATGGGCATCCGAGCAGGCTGACGATACGGGCCGTGTATCTGCCCACAGAGATCACGCTGGTGATTGAGGACGACGGCTCCGGGTTTGTCCCCCGGCACGATTCGGATGGTTTTGGCCTTTCCGGCATGCGCCGCCGCGCAGAAAGTATTGGCGGAGAGCTGAAGATTGAAACGGCCCCGGGAAAAGGGACGCGCATTGTCGTGGACGCTCCGGCGCCTCCGGAAAAACACAGACTGCTGCGTATTGCTTATGATGAAGGAAAGCATGTCCCGAATCCGCATTCTGATAGCCGATGATCATCCTGTCGTCCGGGCCGGACTGGCGAGCATGCTGGCCACGTATCCTGATCTTGACGTGGTGGGCAGCGTTTCAGACGGACAGCAGGCGATTGAAATTCTGAAGGCACAGCCGGTGGACATACTACTGCTCGACCTGCGCATGCCTGCGCTGAATGGCGAACAGACGCTGCGCGCCATACGCCAGCTCGATTCACCCCCACGCGTAATTGTGCTGACCAGCTATGAGAGCGACGAGGACATCTACGGGGCCATTCGCGCCGGAGCACATGGATATCTGCTCAAAGCCTCTTCAGAAGAGGAGATGATGGAGGCCATCCACGCTGTCTATGGCGGAGGGCGGTATTTTCCGAAGCACATTGCTGCGCGTTTTGCCGACCGTGTACCTCGAGCAAACCTCAGTCGGCAGCAACAGGAGATTCTTGACCTGATCGCCGAGGGGACCACTGACACAGAGGTGGCGGAAAAGCTGGGGCTCAGCGTTTCCGAGGTCTGGGAACGGCTGAACACCATCATTGAGACACTGGACGCCCTCGAAGAAGCCCGGGCACAAGGCGGCAAGGTGACGATTGCCGACATCGCCCGCAAGGCCGGCGTTTCGATGGCGACGGTCTCCCGTGTTCTGCATAATAAAGGTAAGCACACGGAAGAGACGCGCCGCGCGGTCATGAAGGTAGTGCGGGAATACGACTTCCAGATCAACGACAAGGCGGCTTCGCTTGCCATGATGCGCAGTTCTTCTCAGCAGGACTGAACGGTCTTCATAGCTAAGAAGCGGTCAGCACATGCTTCGCAGGCCGTCAGCCAAAGCCGTTTTCGTTTCACTTGCATATACCAAAAATGCTAAATTCCTGAAAACATGTGAGTTGCCCGTAAACAAGAGGTCCCGGTCGTGGATGCGGGTACCCCCTCCCCTGTTTTGTACGGGAATTCTTTGTTTTCAATCACTTACAAGCGGGTGTCTGTACGGGGATGCTTTATTTTCAATAAGATAGCTAAGAAGCGGCCAGCAGTCAGCGCCTGCTTCGCAGGCCGTCAGCCCAATGCTTTTTCGTTTCACTTCGATATACCAAAAATGCTAAATTACTGAAAACATGTGAGTTGTCTGTAAACAAGAGGTCCCGATAGTGGATGCGGGTACCCCTCCCCTGTTTTGTACGGGAATTCTTTGTTTTCAATCACTTACAAGCGGATATCTGTACGGGGATGCTTTATTTTCAATAAGATAGCTAAGAAGCGGTCAGCAGTCAGCACCTGCTTCGCACTTTTTCGTTTCACTTCGATGCTATAACGCTGCAAGAATCCATGGGGGCACCCAGAAGGCCGTGGGTATACATAGATAAACTTGGTATACATAAAATCAAGTGCGATTTTTTTGTAAATTCTTGATAATAATATAGTTATTAAATTATATGCTCTCTTTTTCGAGTCATTTTTCATACCTAGATTGTCTACTGATGGTCAGGAGAATGGGCGGCAGGGTTTTCTCCAGTATGTTCTTGAAAATGAGCTGGTTTTTCGATGTTCTTGTATCTCATTTTCAGTGTCCGCTGCTTCCCTAGATTGTCTACTGATTGCCCAGAACTCCGGTACCTCGTCTTATAAAGTCCCATGCATCCTGGTCCCCGGCACCTGTTATTTTTGCCCTTTCTTTCAGGATATCAGGTTGAGTGGAAGCAACCGGACCATATCCATCCCCTTTATCTTATTGAAAGCATGAAAGTTAAGATGATTTGTTACCTTCGTAAGGGTTGACATGAGGTGAGATTCCCTGAAAGTGGGCCATTGTCTCGTGATGTACTAAACTCTGCAAAACCGCCTGAATTGAAACTTTCACTCCAGTGATGGTTTAATTTGGAGCGGTAAGTAAGTGCTGAGAACAACTGAATGAACTACTCCAAAATCGCTTACTTTTTCATGGGGCGGTTCCGCAAAAAGCGGTTGAAAATGTTCTCTGCCGCCTTCCCGCCCTCTACCTATCACACAGTATTGGATATTGGAGGAACGCCTCACATCTGGGACATGTTAGGCGACTCTTATGAAGTGACGCTGCTTAACAATGACAGGCGGGAGTTTGAGGCTGGGGGAGGACGTTATCAACACTACACATGTGTAGTTGGTGATGGCTGCCATCTGCAATTCCCTGACAAATCCTTTGATCTGGCTTTCTCCAATTCAGTCATTGAGCACGTTGGAAACTGGGGAGAGATGGAACGTTTTGCCGCAGAGCAGCGTCGCGTTGGCAAGTCATTCTACTGTCAAACACCAAATAAATGGTTTCCTGTTGAGCCGCACCTGGGTACTTTATTTTTTCATTGGTGGCCCCGGCTCCTGAGAATCTATTTCGTCACCCGCTATCTCACTCTTTGGGGGCTGATGAATAAACCCGATCGAGAGCAGGTAGAAAAATCCCTTGACAACATTCACCTGCTTACCCGGCAAGATTTAGAGCGCCTCTTCCCCGGCGCAAAAATTGTCTCTGAGCGCTTTTTCTTCCTTACCAAATCATATATTGTCGCCGGTTGAGGCTACTGCATCTTATATTATTCAGCAGTTACGTTCATGTCTGAAGGAACTCTTGTACAACCAGCAGCTCCTGTGGGCAAAGAAAACTTGTCCGGTCAGTGCCGCCCCATTGAAACGACCGATATTAAGCTGGCTGGATATAGCCTGCACAGTTGCTCCAAAACAACGAGCATCTACTGTTCCACCAGTGGTTGGTAGTGCTGAAATTGCTCGCCCTCACCTGCTGCCTGCACCCTTCTCGTGTGGATGTTCGGGAGAATTTATCCGGGAAGAAACAGCACCAGTCAGCACAAACTGAACCCCGCGATTTTAAACTTTATTTCAAAGTCTTAAAAATAAATAAAGTATAACCGCATTCCCAAAATTGATAATAAATCACTCATATTTTATGCAACCATTATGCTATAGTCTGAATCAGATGATGTGTAAGGCCAGACCACTGGCCTGAACCATTGAAAAATCTGGAGGAAACTATGGCCATTACTCGTTGGGACCCATTCCGTGATGTGCTGGCTCTACAGAACCGCCTGAATTCGCTGTTTGACGATTTCACCCGCGGTCAGGGTGAACAGGATGCTCTGACGACGGCGGCCTTTGTCCCCCCGGTGGACATCTATGAGGACGACCATAAGGTTGTACTGAAGCTGGAAGTCCCGGGCATCAGGCAGGACGAGCTCGACATTCGGGTTGAAAACAATACGCTGACCGTCCGCGGCGAGCGCAAATTTGAAAAGGAAGAGAAGCAGGAGAACTTCCACCGGATCGAGCGGCGTTATGGCAGCTTCTTCCGCGCCTTTACCGTGCCGAGCACGGTGGACACGGATTCCGTCCACGCCAGCTATGATGCCGGCGTCCTGAAAATCGAGATGCAGAAGAAGGCGGAAGCGAAGCCGAAGCAGATCAAAGTGAACGTCGGCTCTTCGCCTAAGCCAATCGAGGCTGGAAAGGCGGAGAAAACTGCTGCCTGAGGTGGAACGAACATCAAACTATGATGGGGCGGGGTGATTTCCCGCCTTTTTTGTAGAAGCAAGCTATTGGTTGTTCGTCCGCAGTATTCATCGTGATTCATCACGGAAGACAAAGTTGGGAGACCAACTTCGTGGGACAGGGGACGAACATCCAGCAACTAACAACAACTGGTGACTGAATTATGGCAATCCGTTGGGACAAATTTACGGTGAAATCGCAGGAGGCGGTGCAGGCGGCAAGTTCGCTTGCGACAGAAAACGGCAATCCGGAGCTGCTGCCGCTGCATCTGCTCGCCGCGCTGCTTGAAGACAAGGAAGGCATTATTGTCCCTGTTCTGGAAAAAGTGGGCGTGCCAACATCGCAACTTCTGTCGAAAGCGCAGGAAGCGATTGGCAGGTTGCCGAAGGTTTCCGGAGGAGGCGGGCAGCCGGGCATGTCTGCCGCGCTACAGAAGGTGCTGGAGCAGGCATTCAAAGAGGCAGACAACTTTAAGGATGAGTATGTCTCGACCGAACACCTGTTGCTGGCGCTGACGCAGCAGAAGAATGATGGCGCGCAGTTGCTGCTGGCTGCCTTCGGTGCAACGCACGACGCCATCTTGAAGGGGCTGACGACCGTGCGTGGCAACCAGCGCGTGACTGATCAGAACCCTGAGGCAAAGTATCAGGCGCTTGAGAAGTACGCAAAGGACCTGACGGAACTGGCGCGGCGCGGCAAGCTCGACCCTGTCATCGGGCGCGATGAGGAGATTCGGCGCGTGGTGCAGGTCCTGGCGCGGCGCACGAAAAACAATCCGGTACTGATTGGCGAGCCGGGCGTGGGCAAGACGGCCATTGTGGAAGGGCTGGCGCGGCGCATTGTCTCCGGTGACGTGCCGGAGGTGCTGCGCAGCAAGCGTGTGATTGCCCTTGATCTTGGTTCCATGCTGGCGGGAGCGAAGTATCGCGGCGAGTTTGAAGACCGCCTGAAGGCGGTGCTCAAGGAGATTGAAGAATCCAGCGGCCAGATCATTCTCTTCATTGACGAGCTGCATACACTGGTGGGTGCGGGTGCGGCTGAAGGTGCGATTGATGCCTCCAACATGCTGAAACCTGCGCTGGCACGCGGCGAGCTGCGCGCGATTGGCGCAACGACCCTGAATGAGTATCGCAAGTACATTGAGAAGGATGCTGCGCTCGAGCGCCGCTTTCAACCGGTGTATGTAGGCGAGCCAAGCGTTGAGGACACCATCGCCATTCTGCGCGGCCTGAAGGAACGCTACGAGGCGCACCACAATGTGCGCATCAAGGACTCGGCCATCATTGCGGCGGCGGAGTTGTCGCACCGCTACATCTCAGACCGCTTTCTGCCGGACAAGGCGATTGACCTGGTGGACGAGGCGGCAGCATCGCTGGCCATCCAG
>DASRBV010000318.1:0-28085 GCA_035653455.1 Pseudacidobacterium sp.
GGCGAAATCCATCGTGCCGATGGGTGAATGCCGAGCCAGTCCATCAGGTCCACAATATGGGCGGCAAAACCTACACACACTGCCATGTTGGAGAAGGCGTATTCCAGAATCAGGTCCCAGCCGATGATCCAGGCAATCAGCTCACCGAGGGTGGCATAGGTATAGGTGTAGGCCGATCCTGCAATCGGAATCATGGAAGCAAGTTCGGCATAGCAGAGTCCGGTGAAGGCGCAGACAATCGCCACCAGAACAAGGGACAAAGCCAGCGCAGGCCCTGCTCCCGGGCGTCCCACCAGAGCGGTGTGATGTACCAGATAATCCAGAACGGGAGTATTCAGGATAGACGAGGTATCGAACTGCTCGCCCGCTATCGCCGTTCCAATGACGGTAAAGATGCCCGAACCAATGACCGCGCCAATACCCAGCGCGGTAAGAGACCACGGCCCCAGCGTTTTCTTCAGGCTATGCTCGGGCGCTTCCGAATCGCTGATGAGCTTGTCTATGGATTTTCGGGCGAAAACTTGATGCGACAGGGGTCTGGCTCCTGAGGCGAGTGTACCTGCTCAAAGCCTGCCCTGCGAAGTAAATTCGGCAGAACAGGCTCGTGGCAAGTATTACCGCTTGCTCTGGCCTCGGGCCAGCTTCTTCACCTTTTTCTTGTTCGATCCGCGCGGAGCGGTGCGCTTTGCTTTGGGGGCGGCCTTCTTGCGCGCCGCGCGCTTCAATTTTTTGCGTTCTTCCTTGCTTTCAACGTTCTTTGTATTTGCCATTCTTCTCCTTAAAACAAGATCCAGGCCCAACACCAGCCCCACGTTTTAGTCATCCTATGCGGAGCAAAGCGGAGTCGCAGGACCTGCATCTAAATCCGTTCAAGCTGGGCAAATTTCTCTACCAGCTTTTTTACACCGAACCTTGTAAATTGTACCGTGACTTTGGCGTCTTCCCCATCCCCTTCGCGACGGAAGACCACGCCTTCCCCATATTTTGGATGCCGGACTCGCTGTCCACTCTTCAGCCCCGAGGTGTTTTTCGCCGGGCCGGCAGTCTCCACCTTTGGCCTCGCCACGGCTTTCCCGCGCGCCCCGAAGAACTGCGCGATGTTGTCAAAGGAATCCTCGCCACGGCCACGCTGTTTTGCAGGACGCTGGTCTTCGTCCTCATAGTTATAGTGGCGGCTGCCTTCAAAGCCCTCGTCGTAGCGCTGTCCGCGCCGGAACGAAGACGGTTGCTGCGTATAGGAAGCAGCAAATCCGCCCCAGCTCGAAGCCGGACGCTGCCCTCCGCTCAAATCTTCCAGCAGATGCGGCGGCACCTCTTCCAGAAAACGCGACGGCAGAGAGGCTTCCGGCATGTCGTTTCCATAACGCCTGCGGTAACGCGCCCGCGTGAGGACGAGCACATCCATCGCGCGCGTCATGCCTACGTAGGCCAGCCGGCGCTCCTCTTCCATCTGCTCAGCATCATTGAGCGTGCGCGAATGCGGGAAGAGCCCTTCCTCCATTCCGGCAAGCAGGACCAGCGGAAACTCCAGTCCCTTCGCGGAGTGCAGGGTCATCAGTGTGACGCGCGAGTTGGCATCGTACTGGTCAGTGTCGCTCACCAGCGCCGCGTGGTCCAGAAATTCGTCCAGCGTTTCGCCGCGCTCCTGCGCGTCCTGCGCGGCATTGGCCAATTCCTTGAGGTTCTCAACACGTGAGAAGGCCTCGGGCGTACCTTCTTCCTCGAGCGCGCGGATATATCCGCTGCGGTCAATAATGAAGCGGATCAGTTCAGGGAGAGTGGCCGCATTTCCGGGCCTGCGGAACTCGAAGCCTTTCCTCTCCTCAATGACCTCCTCTATCTCACCTTTCTGCTCTGAATCTTCCTCAAATGGATTGAAGGACACATCGGACGCTCCCTGAGTGCCCAGTTCTTCCTCCAGACCAAACGCAAACCCATGCTGCACTTCGTCGCCAAAGTCAAAGCTCGTGTCCTCGTCGGAAGAAGATGCAGCTTCTTCGCCTGATACATCTGCCGTGAGCTTCTCTGCCAGTTGCCCAGTGAGCATGGCCCGCGCGTCCTCAATCAGCTTACGAAAGCTATCGAGCGCAATACAGGCGCGTGTTGGCAGGAGTCTCTCTGCAAGCGCGCGTTCAATGGCCGTCCATGTGCTTGTTCCGGTTTCAAGCGCGATGCGCTCCAGCGTCTCTAGTGTGGCTTTGCCGATACCACGCGCCGGAACATTGATCACCCGCTGCAAAGCAATCGAATCATGAGGGTTCTGCACCAGCTTCAGATAACTGAGCAAATCTTTGATTTCCGCGCGTTCATAGAACGAAAACCCGCCCACCATCGTATAGCTGATGCCATACCGCCGCAGCGCTTCTTCCACAAGGCGCGACTGTGAATTCGTGCGGTAGAGCACGGCAATACGAATGTCCTCGTGGTCCTGCCCTGCCTTGCGCAAATATTTCTGGATGTAATCGGCGATGAACAGCGCTTCATTCTCGCCATCCGGAGCTTCGTAATAGCCAATTTTTGCGCCACCTTCGCGCGCCGTCCACAGGCGCTTGCCCTTGCGTTGCGAGTTGCGCGCCACGACTGCGCCCGCCGCTTCCAGAATGATCTGCGTAGAGCGGTAATTCTGCTCCAGACGGATGACATGCGCGCTGGGAAAGTCTTTCTCAAACTCAAGAATGTTGCGGATGTCTGCGCCACGCCAGGAGTAGATGCTCTGGTCTTCATCTCCTACTACGCAGACATTCTTCGCCTCGCCCGCAAGCAGCTTCATCAACTCGTATTGCGGACGGTTCGTGTCCTGGTACTCATCAATCAACAGATAACGGTAGCGCCGGTTGTACTTTTCGCGCACCTCGGCAGAGACCTTCAGCAGCCGCACCGCCTCCAGCAGCAGGTCATCGAAGTCCATAGCGTTGTTCTTACGCAGCTCTTTTCTGTAGGACTCGAAGATGTGCGCGATCTTCTCGCTGATTGGATCGGCTGATTGCAGGTAGTACTCCTGCGGATCAATCATGTGGTTCTTCGCCCAGGAAATGCGCGAAAGCACCACGCGCGGCGTTAACTGTTTATCATCCAGTCCCATGCGCCGCATGATCTGCTTCACCAGGTTCTGCTGGTCGCTTTCGTCATAGATGGCGAAGGTCTTCGTCAGCCCCTCATTGCCAATACGAAGCGCTTCGATGTCGCGCCGCAGCATTCGCACGCAGAATGAGTGGAACGTAGCAATCAGAGGTTTGGCCAGCGTCGAGTGCCCGATGAGCTTCTCCACTCGCTCGCCCATCTCGGCGGCCGCCTTGTTGGTGAACGTGACAGCCAGAATTGCATCCGGGGCCACGCCGCGCTCCTGAATCAGATACGCAATGCGGTGCGTGATGACACGTGTCTTGCCTGATCCTGCGCCGGCAAGAATCAGCACCGGGCCGTCCACGGCCTCTACCGCGGCCCTCTGCTGCGGATTCAACTTATCGAGTAACTGCTGCAAAATGGTCCCTGGAATTGTTTCGGTAGGAGTTCTCTCCATCTAGTGTATCGCTGCCGATGTCCTGCGGTTGCTCAGACCGGCCTTTCAGCAAAACCAGTTACACTTTCCTTGATGTCACACCCCAATCCCTTCCGCATCTGCGTCTTCTGTGGCTCCGCCAACGGTACTGGTCCTGCCCATGCTCAGGCCGCAAGTGAGCTGGGCCACAAAATCGCTGTCTCCGGAGCAGGTCTCGTCTATGGCGGAGCGACCGTTGGGCTGATGGGCATCCTTGCCGACGCCGCGCTCAAGGGCGGCGCCGAAGTCATCGGCGTCATGCCCGATGTCCTCATGGACCGGGAGATCGCGCACCGCGGGCTGACGAAACTGCACATCGTCAGAACGATGCACGAGCGCAAAGCACTGATGGCAGAACATGCCGATGCCTTCATCGCTTTGCCTGGCGGATACGGCACCCTTGACGAGTTCATCGAAATCGTTACATGGAAGCAGCTAAAAATCCATCAAAAGCCGTGCATTCTGCTGAATATCAATGGCTATTTTGACGGGTTTCTGGCATTTCTCGACCATGCCGTCCAGCAAGGCTTTATCAAACCTGAGAACCGCGCATTGATTCAGATTGCTGAGAGCGTGGAATCGGCACTTGCTCTGGCACAGCAGTCCACACCGCAAGTGCTCAGAAGTTGAGCTGCCAGGCCGTGATCAATCTGGCTGCCTCTCCATAGAGGCGCAGACCGTCTTTCCTTTCAGCAAAATAAAGCGCGTTGATTTCCGATGAAGAAAGCTCTTCGATTTTGCCAAAGCCCACGCCGCGCAATTCGTTGCGCATCTGTTCCGGAAGAAAAAAGAGCTGAAATGGCTCGCCTGCTTTTTTCACGCGCGACGCGATCAGGTCAAAAGCAAGTTTTCCTCTTTCGCACAGGGCTTCGCGCGGAAGCGCATATTCAAATGTGACGCCTGTTCCTGCGGGCAGCGAAGCGATAAAAAGAATTGTGGAACGAAACGCCTCAAGAGTGAGATAGGGGGTGACTCCCAACCATGAAAAGAATGCTGGCTGCTCGAAATCGAACCCAACCCTCGCCAGGCCGTCTCTGAGTGTCTGCCGCTCGAAATCCACAGGCGCGAACGCGAGTGTTTCGGGAACAGAAATCTTTGCTGAAGCCAGCAGTTCGCGCTTCCACTCCTGTGTTGCCGGATGGTCTACTTCAAAGACCCTGAGCCGCTCGGGAGGAAATGGATTGCGATAGGCAAACGTATCAAGCCCGGCGCCGAGCACCACATATTGCCGTACGCCGCTTGCCACAGCCCGTTTCAGATGGTCTTCCGCGCAGCGGCTGCGGACCACCATGAAAGCGCGCATGGCGAGCGAAAAAGGATGCCTTTGTTTTTCGCTGTTTGCGATAATGCCCGCTGAGGTGTCCGGTCCAAGAATCGGGACAGCCACCGGGTCATCGAGAACCGGCGGGCGCTCATCGAGCAGTTGATGCGCAGCGCGCCGGTACGCAACACCAAAGGCTGTGCGGCTTGGAACTCCTTCCTGCATGTGGCCTTGCTTTTGATGCTATCGCAAGTACTTTCATTTCAGCGCGGCACCCCATGAAAGAATAAAAACGCGGTTTTCCCGTTTTAAATTCCGGAGGCAGCGTGAACTTTACGAAATCGGTCGCCTGCATGGCGGTCATGGCAACAGGATTGTGCGGCTGCAAGGCGTCCAAACCCAATGCACTGGAAAGCCATGCCATTAACTGGGTCAAGCACCACATCACAATTGGCGGCAAAAACGAAAAGAACCCATTTCCTCCTACAGCGGAAAATGTGAATGATGGCAAGCAAGCCTTCACGCAATACTGCTCGGTCTGCCACGGGCTGGACGGTCAGAACACCGGCGTTCCGTTTGCCGACACCGTC
The DNA here is from genome assembly GCA_035653455.1 of Pseudacidobacterium sp. Taxonomy (GTDB): domain Bacteria; phylum Acidobacteriota; class Terriglobia; order Terriglobales; family Acidobacteriaceae; genus Pseudacidobacterium. The sequence continues at coordinate 5,390 of DASRBV010000318.1, forward strand.
TCGCCTCCGGTGCCGTCGCTTGCGTCCGCACAGGTGCAGGCCTATTCCGATGGACAGCTGAAGTGGATCATTGAAAATGGTATTCGCCCCTCTGGCATGCCTCCATCGCAGGGGATATTTTCAGATGACGACATCTGGAAAATGGTGCTATACATCCGGCATCTTCCGCCCAAGGGCAGTCTGGGCGAACCTGCAGTATATGGTGGAGAAAGCAAATAAAAGATTTGGCACATCCGGCCATACCCTGTCCGGAGTTGGTCTAAGGGAGATTTGCAGCATCCGTGTACGCAACTTCAAGAGCCGTAACCGCGATGCTCCAGCGAACGCAGCTTTTCACTTGGCGGCCATGAAATGGTCAGCAGGAATGCGGCATCTTCCAGCGCTTCGACATCGTGTCGAAGGGAAGGCGCAAGCGTGAAGAGACCGTGGGTCTTAAGTTCATGCGTCTGCCCCTGCGCATTGACGCGCACCGCGCCCTGTATCACGAGGACAGAGATCGTGCCGTCCGTATGATGCTCTTTCATGCGCGCGCCGCGCTCCATGGTGATGAGCACCGTGCGAAAATCGTCACGCTTGAAAAGTGTTTTGGCGTAAAGGCCGGACTGCCACGGCTTCTGCCGCAATGAGCCTTCAATTTCACGCGCAAGATCAAATTGCGCCATCTCACCGGAGAGAGTTTCTGTGGTCATGAGCACCGCTCCTTCAGAAATAGAGATGCGGTTTTCCTTAGTGATGTCTATGCCGGACCCGCGAATGGGATACGGCGTGCCTTCTGCCTGCCTTTCGCCCTTTTGCAGGCGCTGGAGCTGTCCTGGACGATTCCTGCTGCTGGGGTGAAGGAGGAGGCGCAGCTCCGGGTGGGGGCGGTGGTTCCACTTTGCGCACAATTACGCCTTCAAGCCTATAGGTCAGTTCATTCGTATGCGCGGGGTGCGCCGCTCCCGTTGCCGGATCAATGGCCACGGTATCGTCTGTGGCCACTTTGAAGGAAAAGACGGGGACAGTGCCGATCTTATCGAACGTCTGCGTACCTACGTGAACAGGCAGATATCCCTGCAGGTCCCGCTGCCGGAATGCCGTCTCATAGCGGTGCTTCTTCGTGTTCCAGGTAAAGACGCGCACCTGGTCAAAATCGTAGGGCAGGCCATCTTTGTACGGGCCAAGAACGGTCACATATTCGGGCACCTGGCCGCCGGGTGCATTGGCTGCCTCCGGGTCGTTGACCGTCGTCAACTGATAGGCGCCAACCATCCGCTGGCCCTCAGCGTAGCCGGCAATGGCGTCGGGTACATCAATGTCCAGGCGGCGGGAAAGCGTCCATCCCACACGGCCCTGAGCGTCACGCACCAGCCACCAGTCTTCCATCGGTGGCCCCTCCTGGGCCGGCGGTCCAGCCGGTTTGCCCTTGACCTTTCCATCTGTCCTGACCGGTTTGGGAACAGGCAGCGGAACGGCTTGAGGCGGGACCGGCTTGGGCACAGAAGCGCGCACCAACATCTGCAACTTATCGTTTTCCGGCAGAAGATAAAACCGTGCTTCCTGACGTCCGGGCTTTACGTGCAGATATAGCTCATCGCGCAGTGTTGCCGTTGCAATCACCGGATCATTCGCATGCTGCTTCTGCAAATCTGCGAATTGCTGATACGTGTTCTGGTCAATGACGCCGTGCTCTTCGATCCAGCCAATCTCGCCCTTGTCAGTCTTTACTTTCAGAAAACGGCGGGAATGCTCCACAACCTCCAGCCGCTGCCCATTGGTTACGTTGGCTACGCGATTGGAAACAGCGGCAACCCGGTCGCGCAGAAAGGTCTCTTTTGCGACAACGTAGACGTATTCCCTCGGCGGCTTAGGGCGGAGGCGGCCGCATCCTGAAAGAACCAGCAGAACAAAAAGCAATGCAGAAAGAATCCGGCGCAAAGACATGGGCAAAATCAGGGGAGAGGCGCATTCTGCGCGCGTTTCCTCTGTTGATTTGAGAATAGCATCGAAATACGCCGTATTCTGCTCGCGTGAATGCTGTTGGTAAATATCAGGCCCTAGTTCGTCGCAGCAATCACTGATGCGCCAGCGGGAGATGTGCTTGCCGTTGCCGCCGTAGCAAACGAGAGCAGTTGCCCGGCAGTTGAAGCAGAAGTGTCTATTTTAAAGACCTGCAAATCAGGTGTGCCTCCGGAACACGCGACCGCCACATAAGTATGCGAATTGTCCTCAGCCAGGTCCACGGGAGTTGTGCCCGTGGTGTATGGCGAATTGGGCAGCGTGGTCAAAGCGCCATTGGCTGAAAGCGCGAATCCATCAATCACGTTGCTCGTGCGAGACGCTACATAAACATAGCCGTTGGTTGAAACCATCACAGCCACTGGCCCCAGGTCGGTCTGCACCGGCGATGTAGAGAGTTCGGTAAGCCCTCCATTGCTTGCAATCTTAAGAACACGCAGGCCGCTTGTGTTGTTGACTACCGTGCCCGTCTCCGTAACAAAGAGATAGCTGCCGCTGGAATCAATCGCCAGCCCATAATCGGCATTGTTTGAGTTTTTGGGACGAAGAATCTGTGAGAGGCTGAGTGACCCTGAACTTGCACTGAAGCTCAAAATATCCACCCCTCCCGTGCCCAGCGAAATGTAGACGATCTGGTTGTTCGGAGTCATTGCAATACGTGCGGGAGTGCCAACGTCGAGGGTAACGGCATTGCCCTGTGCCGTGAGTGCGCCCGTGCTGGTGTTGATCGCAAAAAGATATGCAGACCCATTTGTTCCGGCGACGCCCTGCGCAGCAATGAGCCAGTTCCCGGTTGAGTCCACTTTCAGAGCGGAAGGAAAGACACCTGTGGCTACAGCGTTTCCGCTGTTACCTATCGTGAGAGTGCCGTTGCTGTTGATGGTGTAGACATAAATTCCGCCAGCCGTGCTGCCGACATACAAAAATGTGTTCTTCGGTGTAATGGCCAGTGCCGAAGGGCTTGCCGCGCCAAAGTTATAAGGCGATCCGGAAAGAGTATTCAGCTTGCTGTTGGCGATGGAAAAGGCCGCAATCGTAAAGGGACTGGTGCCTGTGTTGCCGGCATAAAGATAATCGCCGCTGCTTGTATTTCCGCCTCCGCCGTTCTCTTTGGGGAAAAACTTGCCTCCGCATGAAGTTGCAAACAAAACTCCAGCCAGAGGCAGCAATGCCAGACCTCTCCATCCAGGCTTCATTCTCACGGCCTCACTCAACAGATATACTTCCCTCTATACGTATGCGAATCCACTTCCGCCTTGCTCTGTTGATATCACTGCTGGTCCCTTTTTGTCGCGCCGCGTTGGCTGAAGGTCCCCATTTCTGCGACGCATGCGTGCGTGCCGATGAAGACTTTCTCGCCTCTGACGTGCTGCGTGGCCGCGGCAGCGCCACCCGCGATGAACATATCGCCGCTGCGTACATCGCTTCTCTCTTCGAAGGCTTTGGCCTTCAGCCAGGCGGAGACAATGGCAGCTTCCTTCAGAAGGCCCCTTTGCCGAATCCGCTGCCCGAGCGCGTTCAAAAGCATCTCTCTCAGTTTGAAAACGTCCCGCGCACAGAGACCTGGAACGTCGTCGGCATCCTGCGCGGCTCCGACACAAAGACGCAGCAGGACGCGGTTCTGCTCACGGCGCACTTGGACCATCTGGGGGTGGGAAAGCCCGTCAACGGAGATGACATCTATAACGGCGCGGACGATGACGCATCAGGAACGACCGCGGTCATCGAACTGGCAAGAGTGTTGGGCCAGGGCAAACCCCCGAAGCGCACTGTGATTTTCGCCCTCTTCGGCTCAGAAGAGCTGGGCGGCTTCGGCAACCAGTACTTTCTTGAACACCCGCCTGTTCCACTCGATCACATCGTCGCCAACCTGGAATTTGAGATGATTGGACGGCCCGATCCTGCCGTGCCTGCCGGAAATTTCTGGCTGACCGGATATGAGCGCAGCAATCTCGGCCCGGAACTAGCCAAGCATGGCGCGCATATCGTTGCCGACCCGCATCCGGAGCAGAAATTTTTTCAGCGGTCGGACAATTACGCGCTGGCCCGGCGTGGCATCATCGCCCAGACCATCTCCAGCTTTAACCTGCACAAGGACTACCACCACCCCAGCGATGAGATAAGCAAACTGGATTTTCCCTATATGACAACGGTGATTTCATCCATGGTGAAGCCGGTCCTGTGGCTGGCGAATACAGACTGGAAACCGGAGTGGAAGCCAGGCGGAAAACCATAGAGGTAACGCCTGCCCCATATCTCAAAGAGACCTGGGCTTTGCCCAGGCCTACACCGTCACAGCTTCACTCTGCGCCACGCGCTCGGCGTCGAGCACTGTTCCTATCGCATGAATCACTGACGCCACGCGGACAACGGCGAGGATGGTCTCCTCCGTCACGCCTTTTTCACGCACGACCTTCTCGTGCGAGTCAATGCACTTCCCGCATCCGTTGATGGCGGAGACGGCCAGCGACCACAGTTCGAAATCATTGTGGTCTACTCCATGCGAGCGCATCACGTTCATGCGCAGACGCGCGGGCATGGTGGAATACTTTTCGTTCGAGGTAAGGTGCAGAAAGCGATAGTAGATATTGTTCATCCCCATCACGGATGCCGCCGCCTTCGCCGCTTCCATCGCCTGGGGAGAAAGCTGTTTTGCGCCTTCTTCGAGTGCTGCTGCGGTCAGGTCAGGATTGCGCGTAGCAATGGCGCTGGCCACAACCGTCCCCCAGAGCTGCTGCGGGGTCAGTTCGGTGTTCTGCCGTACCAGGCTTGAGTAGTTCAGCTTCAGGTCCTTGGCATGACTGGGAAGGCCGTCAATGAGTTGGTCTAGTTGCATAAAGTCTCCCTCTGCGCGTTTCAGCGCCTGATAGAAATGGCGGGGCAAAGGCCCCGCCTCGTTTTCCTGAACAACAAGTCTCTAGACCGTCAGAGTGGCTTCGCCCTTCTGCCAGTTGCAGGGGCAAAGTTCATCGGTCTGCAACGCATCGAGCACACGCAGCACTTCCTGCGGATTGCGCCCCACGGAAAGATCGGTGACATAGACAAAGCGGATGACGTTGTCCGGGTCTACGATGAAGGTTGCGCGCTGTGCCACTCCGGCTTCGGGATCGAGAATGCCGAGCTGTTCGCAAAGGTCGCGCTTCACATCGGCCAGCATCGGAAAGGGCAGGTCCTTCAGGTCTTCGTGGTTGTTGCGCCACGCTAGGTGGACGAACTCAGAATCCACGCTGCCGCCAAGAATCTGCGCATCGCGGTCTGCGAACTCCTGGTTCAGTTTGCCAAATGCGGCAATTTCTGTAGGACACACAAAGGTGAAGTCTTTCGGCCAGAAAAAGTAGATCTTCCACTTGCCGGGATAGCTCTCGTGCGTAATGGTTTCAAATGCCTTGTTCTTGTCAGTGCTTATAGTTGCGGTTACGGAAAACGCAGGAAATTTCTCGCCTACACCAAGCATGTATGACTCCTTGAAAACGTTAAGTTGTTATGAATTGCAGCGAAACTTACGAAGCTTTCTGCTGGCATGCAGCGCACAGGCCGAGCACGTCCACGGCATAGCGTTGTGCCAGAAATCCACCTGGCAGCGTCCCGGTCTTTTCAGAAAGACCCAGGTCATCTGCATCAATGTCAAAGATCGCCTTGCATGACGTGCATACCAGGTGATGATGCGGTTTGCTGTTGGTTTCCACGCGAAGCGAGCCGTGATGCAGGCTTACCTCGCGGAAAATTCCACTCTCTAAGAAGAGATGAATGTTTTTGTAAACCGTTGCTAAAGAAATCGAAGGGATCCTGCGCTTCACACGCGCATAAACCTCTTCCGGGCTGGGATGCCCGTGCATGTTCTTAAGGACTTCAAAGAGGACCTGCCGCTGGTGCGTCACCGCCAGTCCGGCGCGCTCGCAGACCTCTCTGAACTCCCTGCTTTCAACCGCATTCATCAGTTTCTATTAAACGATAATTATTATTGTTTGTCAAAGAGGCCGGAAACTCCTCTTTTCATACACACAGAAGCCGAAAAATTGAGCCCTCTGGCCACCGGCCCTAACCCAGGGCCCGTGGAACACTCATCCGTCTCCGCTCACGACTGGGTGACAGCAGCCGGATTGTGATCCAGAAGGCAGGAAGCAGAAATACGGCTGAATTTGTGACCCACATAAACGCTCCCGCTGCCGCCTGGTCCGAGAGAGGATCCACGCCGAGCATGGGCGATGTGACCGCATACGTCGGATAAAGGACGCGTCCCGAAAAGCAGAGCGAGGCGGAGATGATAGTGTTGATAAGGTCTGAGGTAAGAAGATACGGCAGCAGCATCCAGCTTAGCTTCTGCCGCGCATCGGGCCACGGACGAACAATCGGCCACCAGAAAAGAATACTGGTGAAGAAAAAGCACGCGTGCTCCAGGTTGTGCCATTTCTCTGAGCGGAGCGCAAGTTCATAGGCAGCCGGAATGTGCCATCCGATATAGGACAGGTTCATCAGCAGCCACGCAGGTTTCAGACTGGTGAGGAAATGCCCGGTTTTTTGGGGCCACTGCATCCGGAAGAGCGGACCGAGGACACGCCGGATGACGGAACGCGGAAGTGCGCGCAGCAAGGGTACCTGCGGCAGTCCCAGCAGAAGCAACGGCGGCGCCACGGTCATGAACAGGAAATGCTGCCCCATGTGGGCCGAGAGTAGTTGGCCGTCGAGCGTATCGAGCGGCGAAGCTACAGCCAGAAACAGCGCAACCAGACCCTGAAGAAAACAGACCAGGCGCCAGACAGGAAATTGCTGCGGACGTGTATGCCCGATGAGCAGCCATCCGCGAAGATAGAGGACCGCGGTGAGGAACAGAAGGAGCGTGGCCACCGGAGGGATGTTCCAGTTGAGAAGCGCGGATTGGAACTGCGGTGACATTTACGTTCTATGATTCGCCCACATCTCGAACCAGGCCCCCAACACGTGTTTTTTTGGCGTGTTGGGGTGGAAAGAGATGTGGGGCACCCGGTGTGTCATCCTGTTCTGAACGCAGTGGAACCAGCTTTTTCTACTTCTCTGACTGGACCTGCGCCTGCTGCGAGGCGTCTACAGCGGCAGGCTGGTTCGCGGGCTTCAGTGTTTCAAGAAAGCGCACGAGCGCGTTCACTTCCGGCGGACTCAGGTTCTTGCCATAGGCCGGCATGTTGCCGCCGCCTTGCAGCACCTGCCGGATCAACTGGTCTTCTGTGAGCCGCGTAGCCACATCGTCGAGAGCGGGGCCACGCTGTCCGCCGAGGCCGCCGATAGAGTGGCAGTTACGGCACTGCTTGGCCTGAAAGACCACCGCCCCCTGCCGCTCCAGAGGCGTCTCACGATGGACCAGTTTTTGCGGAATCGGGTCGCCGCTCCATGCGTCCATGACAGGGCTCCAGGGTGTATGCACGCCCAGATGCGTAAAGACGCCCCATGAGACCGCGACCGTAATCAGCACCAGCACGGCAACCGGACGTCGGTGCCAACTCTTTTCTCCGACTCCGGCAACAAACGGCAGCGCAAGAAGGACCAGAATGCCGACGGCCGGAGCGATAAGCACAAACGGCGTCTCAAGCTGCGGCGGCAGGTAAGACAGCACGGCAAAGAGCCACAGAAAAAAGAAGTCCGGCTTCGGAGCAGTCTGAATGATGGTCGGGTCGGGCTGCCCGCCTGGTCCATACGGCCCGAAAAGAACGGCGCACACGGCCACAGCCGCAAGAATCCCTGCGGAGAAGAAGAGGTCCTTCCATAAAGCGTCGGGCACGAACGGGACACCGTCCCTGTGGGCCAGCTCGTTGTATTCCTGAATATAGGTCTCGCGGCGCACGATGCGTCCGGGCATGGGCCATTCGTTGATGCCCAGCTTCAGCACCATCCAAACATGCAGCCCGGTAAAAAGCAGCATCAGGCCGGGGATGACGAAGACATGCAGCGCAAAGAAGCGCGAGAGCGTGGCGCCGGCAATGATGGGACCGCCCAGCAACAGATGCACCAGGGGCCCGCCGATAAACGGCACTCGGCTCATGATGGAAGCGCCGATGCCCAGTCCCCAGTAGGCGTCCTGGTCGAAGCGCAGGACCTGCCCCGTGAAGGCCATGCCCAGCGTCATCAACAGCAGAAAGACGCCGAGGACCCAGGTCAGTTCGCGCGGAAATTTATAGGCGCCAAACATGAAGACCTGCGCCATATGAATGAGCACGACGGCAACCATGAAGTTGGATCCCCAGCCGTGCATGGCCCGCAGAAACCATCCGAGATAAAGCTGATGGTTCAACTGGTCGAGGGTCTTCCAGGCTTCGCTGCCCGAGGGCACATAGATGATCGCCAGCAGAATGCCGGTAACGATCTGGAGCATCAGCAGCGTCATGGCGGCGCTGCCAAACACATACCACCAGCTCGCAGTGCTGCGCGGAACAGGATGGAGCGCGGCCTCTTTAATAGGGCCTTCGAGCTGAAGACGGCGCTCAAACCAGCCGTAGATTTGTTTCAGCCGAGACATACCAGCTTCTCCTTCCGGGCCATGGCTTCATTGGCGAGGGTGGGCATCTGTCCGGCGTTGATGTGCAGTTCGCCACCAACGACCTTATAGTCGTACTGGAAAAGCCCGCGTTCCGGAGGGCCTGAAGCGCGGTCTCCATTGGCGTAGTAGACTCCGCCATGGCACGGACACATGAACAATTCTGACTGTGGGAACCAGCGGACCGGGCACCCGAGATGTGCGCAGTTGATGGCGAATACCTGAAACTTGTTTCCGCTCAGGCGGCGTACCCAGCACGGGGTCTTCGCCGTGTCGCCGTCCTGCGCGCGCTTGAATGGATTGATGAACTCGGCGAGCCGCGTCTGTCCTTCAGGAAACTGATTGAGGCTTCCGAGAGAAATCCACTGGTTGTAAGCGCCCTTGCGTTTCACCGGCGAGAACAGATATCCAATGACTGGGGTCGCAATGGCGATGCCCACAACCGCGTTCATCGCAATGCCGATCTTCATCAGAAGCGTTCGCCGTGTTACCTGCTTTCCGTCACTCATAACTTCTTTCCTCTGGCGGTCCCTTCCTGCGATGGATAAGGCTGTCCGGGTGTCTGCTGGCGCTGGCTTGCCATCCAGGCAACCAGGTCTGTAACTTCCTGGTCGCTCATGGCGTGGCCGGGCTGCGCATTGCGCCAGTCCGGATGGCCGAGATCGGGCCGCCCCGCGATGATGATGGCGCGCAGTGTCTGGTCGCTGATAAGCGCAAGATACGAGCCGTCGGTCACAGAACTGGTCTTCGCATTCAGCGGCTGCGCTCCGCTGGAGTGGCAACGCGAGCAATATGCCTGAAAGACCTGCTGGCCGCGGGCCGCTTCGCCCTGCTTGTCCGGTTTGTAGGGAGGGACGTCTGCGCCCTGCAGATATCCGGCCTTGAACCAGCGCTCTCTCATGCCTTTCACCAGCGCGTCCACCTGTGCGTCGGTGAGCATGCCTCCGGCGCTGCGGGCAAAGGCGGGCATCAGCGTCCCTGGCTCACCGTTGGAGATCACATCGCGCAGAGTATTGTCGTCCACAATCGCCTGATACTCAGGATTGGCCAAAGCAATGGCCGGGCCATGCTGGCCGTCTGCGCCGTGACATGCAGAGCAGTTCTGCGCATACAGACGCGAAAAATCGGTGACTTCATCGGGCCGCAGGGCCTCAGAGCCGACGCGTGGATTTCCGGGAAACCGCTCGCATCCGGCAGCCAGCAATAAGCCGCCAAGCAGTAAGGCCCCGCTAAGGAACTGGCGTACATTCATCGGCGGTGGTCCTCTCCTTCTTCGGGGTGCAGTCCGGATGCTTCAATACCCATGCGAACGACAAAAGGCATGGACTGGGTAGTGCGAATACGGCTCTGGTGCGCGACCACCCATCCGGCGACCAGCCCGTAAGTGATTTGCGATGTCAGAAACCATCCCCACTGAATGCGCTCATCAAAGGCAGGATTGATAATCCCGAGCGTTGCATGCAGCAGTCCTGTCCAGAGCAGCGGTGCGATGATTCCACCCAGGATGATCGGATGCCGCGGCAACATCGGCAGCATGGCTCCATAGAGCAGTCCAACCAGAATGCTCGCGGATGCGTGAATAATGATGGCAATGACCAGCGCCATGGGATGGAAGGTGGCAATTTCCGCCGTGGTGGGGTTCGTCCAGTGCGCTACGCCCGCGCCACCCAGCAGATTCACCGGATACCAGATGCTATGAAATCCAATCAGCCCGTAGAGCAGCGCGGGAACGAGCATGGCAAAACCGCCCGCAATGCCGCCCTTCAGCCCTGAGAGCACAGGATAGGTTTCCAGCGGAAGGTGCGCGCGGTGCTCCTCTTTGATTTCAATACGAGTGACATGCGTGCGCTCGGATTCGATCGTGATCTCGTGCTCAGTCACAGGGACGTCTTCATGCGCCTCATGCGGCAGCACCTGACGAAACCATCCCACACAGGCAGTAACGAGAAGTACAGCGCCAAGAAGACTGACGACCACATGTGTCACTAGTCCGGCAAAGATCAGAGTGGCCCCGAAGGCAAGCACAATCGGCCACGCAGTAGGCGCGGGCAGATGGATCGTATCTCCGGAATGACCGTGTTGTTCGTGCGATTCCATAATTCTTTAAGGCTGGCAGAAGCACCGGTTTCAGCCCGGCGAATCAACCCAGCAGGTATGAGGGGCTTTGAGCCCCGGTCAACCAGTGACCGCTCAATCAGCGGCCAATCACGTAAACCACCGTAAAGACCACAACCCAGACCGCATCTACAAAGTGCCAGTACAGGGCCAGCACCTGAATGCGCTCAGCGTGCTCTTTCCGGACGTGGCCTGTAATGGTGAACAACAGCACCGTCAAAAGTGCGATCAGGCCAATAATCACGTGCGAAGCGTGCAGTCCAACCAGCGAATAGAACGTAGTACCGAACAGGTTGGTGCTGATGGTCAGGCCGTCTTCATAAATCAGCTTGTGCCACTCGATGCCTGTCCCAACAAGAAAAATCGCGCCCAGTACAAACGTCAGCGCCCACCACAGGCCGAACGCCTTGATTTTCCCGTGCTCTACGGAGCGCTCCGCCAGCCAGATCGTCAGACTGCTCGACAGCAGGAAGATACTGTTCCATATCGGCACTTCCAGGATCTGCGGGGTCGGCCCATAGAGGCTCTTGCCAATGTTGTAAACATAGGCCACTACGAAAATCGTGAAGATGGCCGATTCTGCGAGGATGAGGCAGAACATGGCCACGCGCCCTTTCGAGGGCTGGATCCACGGCTGCTCTCTTTCTGCTTGTGCTACTGCAAGTGTGCTCATCGCGTTACGGCCTCACTCGTATCTCCAGTCGGGGTCTTCCGGATGCTTGATGTCCCATAGCGGACGGCGGCTGGTCACTACCGGATCTTCGGCAAAGTTGTAGGCCGGCGGCGGAGACGGCGTCGCCCATTCCAGCGTCCACGCGTCCCACGGATCGTTGCCTGCTATCCTGCCCTTAAAGTAGGAGTAAATCAGGTTAAAGGCGAAGACCAGCACGGCAATGGCCTGGATAAATCCGCCAATGGAAACCACAAAATTCCACGGGCCCCATCCACGGTCTGCCTCATAGGTAAAGATCGAGCGCGGCATGCCCAGAATTCCAGGGATGTGCATCGTGTCAAAGGTGACATGGAAGCCGATTACAAACAGCCAGAAGTGCCATTTGCCCAGCTTTTCGCTCAACATGCGTCCGGTGGCCTTGGGATACCAGTAGTAGATTCCGGCAAAAATGCAGAACACAATCGCCCCCACCAGCACATAGTGGAAGTGCGCAATCACAAAATAAGAGTTGTGCAACTGCCAGTCCCACGGCGCAACCGAGAGAATGATTCCCGTCAGCCCCGCAATCAGAAACTGAAAGAGAAACGCCGTGCAGAAGAGCATGGGCGTAGCAAAGCGGATTTTGCCGCCCCACATCGTCGCCACCCAGTTAAAGATTTTGATTCCGGTCGGAATACCCACGAGCATGGTGGAGAGCACAAAGAACGTGTTGCCCACCGAAGTCATTCCGATGGTGAACATATGGTGTGCCCACACCCCAAGGCTCACAAAAGCAATGCCGACCGAAGCCGCGGCCATCGCCGGATACCCGAAAATGGCCTTGCGCGAGAAAACCGGAATCACTTCATTCGCAATGGCAAACGCAGGAAGCACCAGCACATACACTTCAGGGTGCCCGAAGATCCAGAAGAAATGCGCCCAGATCAGCGCCGATCCTCCAGCCTGCGTATCGAAGAAATGTCCGCCAAGATAGCGGTCAATCAGCAGCATCACCTGCGCTGCGGTCAGCGGAGTAATCGCAAGCAGCGCCAGAAACGATGTCACTACATTCAGCCAGACAAACAGCGGCAGCCGCATCAACGTCATGCCTTTGCAGCGCATGCACAAGGCCGTGGCAATCACATTAATGGAAGCGCCAATGGTGCCGAATCCGGTAACAATCAGCGAGAGCGCCCAATAGTCGGGTGCGTGCCCGGGAGAAAAAGCGCGCTCCGTCAGCGGCGAATAAGCCCACCACATGGTGTCCGGCGCGCTGCTTGCGCCATAGAGACCGTATCCGCCAATAAAGCTGTAATAAAGCAGGAGGCCGCCGAAGAACGTCAGCCAGAAACTCAGAGCATTCAGCCTGGGAAATGCCATGTCCCGCGCCCCGACCATTAAGGGAATCAGGTAATTGGCAAACCCAAAGATGTAGGTCATGCCCACGAGGAAGACCATCGTGGTGCCATGCATCGTGAAGACACGGTTAAAGGTCCAGGGCGAGAGAAAGTGCATGTCCGGACGGATGAGCTGAACGCGAATCAGAATCGCCTCGACTCCACCAACAAGCAGAAAGAAGATGGAGTAGAGCATGTAAAGAATGCCCAGCTTCTTGTGGTCTACCGTGACCACCCAGTCATGCAGCCAGGCAAGAAATGCGGCCTGCGACCACCGCCCTCTGTGCGGGGCCGCCTCCAATGCGCCCGGAACCGGAAATGTTGAGTCTGCCATAAATCCCTTTGCGCCTTTATCGCAGCGTGGACAGGTATGCCGTCACCTGGTCGAGTTGCTCATCGTTTAATTGCATTGCAGGCATCAGCGCGCCAGGCTTGAACGTGTCCGGATTTCTGATCCACTCGCGCAGATGATCGGGCGTATTTGTTGTTGCGCCTGAGGCCAGAGTTTCGCGGCTCATCAGATGTGTCAGATCAGGCCCGAAGCGCCCCGTTGCCGCCGTGCCAGCTATCGTGTGGCAATTCATGCAGGCCTGTGTTTCAAATACGCGCTTCCCTTCCGCCACTTTCGGATCATTCACCGCCTGTTGCTGCTGATTTTTCACCCAGGCTGCAAATTGCTCCGGCGTGTCCACATACACGCGCAGCAGCATCTTCGCGTGCTCTACACCGCAGAACTGGGCGCACTGCCCTACATACACTCCCGGATGGTGCGGATCAACCCACAAGTAATTGACTTTGTTCGGAACGAGGTCCGTTTTGCCCGACAATTGCGGCACCCAGAAACTGTGAATCACATCGGCAGAGAGCAGCGTAAGATAAGTCGGCGTAGGATGGTCCGGGTCGCTCAAGGGAACGTGCATCTCATTGACTGCGCGAATCCCGAGCTTCGGGTAATTGAACTCCCACCAATATTGATGTCCCACGACAGTCACATCAAGCGCTGATTTTGGCTTAGGGGCGTCCTGGATCGCGAAGATCATGCGCGCCGTGGTCAGGAACAACACGACAACAATCAGGATGGGAACAACAGTCCAGGCAAGCTCAACCTGCGTCGAGCCGTAAATCTGCGCCGGTTCGCTGGTGTCATCCTGCCCATGCTGGCGAAAGCGAAAGGCCGCGTAAGCAATCAGCGAGCCAACGGTAACAAAAATTCCGCCGGTAATGGCGATGACAAACAGCGAGAGCTGATAAATATTGGCTGCCGGTGTTGAAGCAGGCGCAAAGATGCTCGGAGTGGATTGCGGCCCTTCAGCAAATAAAGCCTGCCCTCCCCAGACTATAAACAGAAACACAAACCATTTGACAGACCACTTCACGCATCTATAAGGTTCTGTGAGCATCGTTTCTTAAACTTCCTTCACCGCGCCAGATGGGGAGCGAAGACAAGATTTGAAGCTGATAAAGGACCTGCTCCTTCAAACAAAGGCGAAACCTCTGCGAAGAAACAAAGCGGCCACTCGCATTCCGCAAGCAGCAGGAATCATTACTTTTCTATCCTAACAGCAATGAAGCTTTTCTGCTTTGCTCAGAAACAGAAATTGGTCCATCCCCGAACTTTTGCTGTATCAGAAGGTCCTGCTGTAACACATACTTCACATGTTCTGGATGCAGCATGACTTCAGAAGGGCGCGATTTTCTTGTCTCCGCTACTGCTCCGCAACCACAGCGGGCAGAAAACGGCGCACTGTCCCTGAGAGTCTGAACAGATTGAACCCTTCTGCATAGCTCTTCAGCACTGCGCTGCGGACAAACGGCATCCGCATCGCGCGAAATCCGCTCTCGGGTTTTGCATAAAAAGATCTTGCTACACGCCCTGCAATACGAAGATTTCCGCGTAGGCCCGCAGTCAGGGATGCAAATGCCTCGCCCGCATTTGCGTTGCGGTCCAGTGCGGCGCTGATGGCCGAAGCCGCCGCCTGCCCGCTCACCACCGCGCCGTAGATCCCTTCGCCTGTCAGCGGATCAGCAAATCCGCCCGCATCACCCACAAGAAAAATACGGCTGCCGGAAACAACGTGCCCTGCTGCGCCGAACCCAAGATATTGCCCGGCGAAGTTTTCCGCCGCCGCATCCGTGCCGTAGCGCGTTGCAATATATTCAGTTAACTTCGCGCGGTCCAGTGTCTGCGCCTGCCCCCCTGAATACAACCCGATATTCAAATGATCGCGCTTCGGGAAGACCCATCCATACCCATCCAATACAGGAGCAAAATCAAACACCAGATCGTCCTTTGCTCCGTCACGCCGAAGGTTGGCCTCGATAGCAAATCCTTTGCGGAACCAGTCCGTATCGCCGGTCAGACGGCGCACCTGGCTGTTGGCCCCATCCGCACCAACCAGAAAACGTGCGCGCCACTCGGCTTCTCGCGTAAAAAGGGAAATACCACTGACGTTCTGCGCAATGCGTTCTATCGCGCCAATCCTCTGGAATTCCGCGCCTCCCTCCAGGGTCTTTTTAAGACAGTAGGCGTCCAGCTCTTCGCGCACGGTCATCACACAGATGTTCTTCGGACTGCGCACCAGAATGTGTGAGGAGTCCCGCCCCTCAATCACAATTCTCTGGATGGTCTCGCGCACCACCGGAGCGACAGAGTAGCGCAGGGCGCGCAGCGTTTTTGCCGTCAGCCCTCCGGCACAGGCTTTTTTGCGCGGAAACTCTGCTTTATCCAGAAGCAGTACGGATTTTCCCCACGTTGCAAGGTCGTAGGCACAGGCGCATCCCGCCGGGCCGCCCCCAACGACAATGGCATCCCACAGCTTCATCTGTGTTTTAGATTATTCGATGGCCGTCATCGGCACACGGATGGAAGCACGATAGCGGTCACCGCGATAGCGTGAGCAGGCGGCCTCCACCGGCGTCTCCTGTGTCGTCATAATCACGCGTGTAATCGAGAGAATGCTCGCCTTGCGCGGAATAGTCAGCAACTCGGCCTCTTCCTTTGTGGCGGCCAGTGCTTCAATGGTCTCATCGGCATAACCTACGCGCACGCCGTAACGCTCTCTCAGGGTCTGGTAAAGGGAGTGCTTTGCAAAATCAATGCGGTCAAGACCAGGAAATTGCTTCAGAGGAATGTGCGAGTCCTCAATGGCCATCGGAATGCCGTCGGCAATGCGCAGCCGGCGCAGATGCAGGACCTTGTCGTTTTTGTCCAGTTTCAATTTCTGGACCAGGTCCTCTGTAGGAATGATCACGGCCTGTTCCAGCAATCTGGAGCTGGGCTTCATACCGCGTTTGCGCATCTCCTCAGTAAATCCCTGGAGGTGCATGATGTTTTTTTCAAGCTTGGGCCGCGTAACAAAGGTGCCGCGGCCCTTCTCACTGAAGGCATAGCCGCTGGCCTTCAGTCCGTGCAGCGCCTGACGCGCTGTCATGCGGCTCACCTGATAGTGCCGCGAAAGCTCTTCTTCTGAGGCCAGTGGGTCGCCTTCGGAAAGCTCTCCGGACTGGATCTTCTCCATTAACGCGCGCTGGATCTGGTAATAGAGCGGGATAAAACCGTTCTTGTCCAATGGATGAAATGTTGCCTGGTTTTGTGTACGGCCCTTTGCCACTTTCGTCCCTCAGTTTCTTACAGATTGCCAGAATGGCCCAATCGTTTAATATGCAAACATTCCCGCAGCTCTATATGACACTAACCGCCGCATTTCCTGCCAGCTTAAAAAATAAGCTCATCGTTTCCGTACAGGCCTTCCCCGGAGGTCCGCTGGACGACACTGACACGCTCCGCCGCATGGCCATCGCCGCCGTGCGCGGAGGAGCAGGCGGTCTGCGCGCCAATGGCCCGGAGCACATCGCCGCTTTCCGGCCGGAGACCTCCCTGCCCATTATCGGCATCCTGAAGCGCTTCAATGAAAACGGCCCGCTGATTACGCCTGATTTCGCATCCGCAAAGGCCGTGGCCGAGGCTGGAAGCGATATCATCGGCGTGGATTGCAGCGCACACCGCCCCGCTTCCCTGGAGCCCTGGCCGGAACTGCTCGCCCGCATTGCCAAAGACCTGCGCAAACCTGTTCTTGCCGACATTGCCTCTCTCGATGAGGCCATTGCTGCCGAAAAAGCGGGGGCGAGCGCCGTCGCCACCACCATGTATGGATACACTCCGGAAACCGAGGGCAAGCGTTCGGTGGACTGGGAGCTTGTAGAGCGCCTGGTTGCAGGCCTCAGCATTCCTGTCATTGTGGAAGGCCACGTCCATACGCCGGATGATGCCCGCCGGGCGCTCGACCTGGGCGCCTTTGCCGTCGTGGTGGGCGCTGCCATCACCCAGCCGGAATGGATCACCACAAGGTTTGTCAAAGCCATAGAAGAGTAGCCCGTTACACCGTTTTAGAGAAAGATTTGGCGGATACGTATCTTATTCTGCCCATAAATTTTCACCTGTTTGTCATTTTTTGCTTGCTTACCAGTACAGTTGTCTATACATTAAGTGAAATCTGGAAATCAGTCTACAAGATGCGGCTGTTTCTTTCAGAAATCGCTCCCCTGCCGCGTAAACGGACGCAAGTTCCGTGGCGGTATTCCATTCACATCCCTTCGTCGGAGGTCCACATCCATGCAGAAACGCAACCCTCATTCCCTATGGCTCCTGCTGTGTACTCTGCTGCTGGTCTGCATTCCCAGCACGGCACAGACTGTTACCGGCTCCATCCGCGGCACGATTACTGATCCGGGCGGAGCAATTGTGGCAGGCGCCAAAGTCATTGCTACGAACCAGGCGACTGGCGTCAATACCGAGGCCGTCACGAATAATGCCGGAGAATACTCCATCCGCTTTCTCCAGATTGGCAGCTATAAGCTGACGGTCGAGGCCGCGGGTTTTGAGACCGCCAGCTATGGCCCGTTTTCTCTGGAGATTGACCAGGTAGCCAAGATTGATCTGGCCCTGAAGGTCGGCCAGGCCAGCACCACCGTTACCGTTAACGCTGAGGCGCAGCCAATTCTACAGACGGAAAATGCCACCAATGGCGCAACCTTTACTGAAAACACCATCAACAGCGTCCCACTGAACGGACGGGATTTTGCGCAGATTACAGTATTTACTCCCGGGACCATTTCGACGGGCTACGGCAATTTCGGCACATCGAACTCAACCGAACGGTCCACCACCGACAGCAACGAACCCAATGTGAACGGCAGCCGCCAGCAGTCGAATAACTATCTGCTGGACGGGCAGGAGATCAACGAGAACATCAACAATACGATTGGCTACAACCCTAGTCCGGATGCACTCGAACAGGTCCGCGTCATCTCATCCAATGCCAATGCTGAGTTTGGCAATGTGAATGGTGGTGAGGTGGTGATGGTGATGAAGAGCGGAAGCAACAGCTTCCATGGCAGCGCTTTCGGCTTTCTGCAGAACTACAATCTCGATGCAAATAGCTGGAAGAACAAAAACAATGTGGTCCCGGTGCCGAAGAACCCGTACACCCAGACCATCTTCGGAGGAACGCTCGGAGGCCCCATCATCAAGGACAAGCTCTTCTTCTTTGTGGATTATCAGGGCGTCCGGGAACATACCGGCGGACAATCCACCTTCAGTCTTGCGCCGCCGGCATTTCTCAAGGGCGATCTTTCGGCCGTAAAAAATGTTCTGGGGATCCAGCTTTATGATACGCAGCATCTGACCAACGGACAGCCCACTCCATACCCGAACAACCAGGTCCCCGTGAACAACCCTGTGGCGCTGTTCCTCGCGGCCCATCCAGAGGCCTATCCCGCCCCCAATAATCCGACCAGTGATCCTCTGGGGATATTTAACAACTATGTCGGGCCCAGCAAAAACTTTGTCAGCAACGATCAGGGAGATGTAAAGATAGACTGGCATCTCCATAACGGAGATGTGATCTCTTCGCGGTACTCACAGGGATATGCGCAGAACGGAACGGTCACGGACCCGGTACCTGTGATCTTCCCCAGCGCATCGAATTACCCTGACCATCTGGGGAATATCACCTGGACCCATAGCTTTTCTCCGGCTGTGGTCAATTATGCCCGCGCTTCATATGCGCGCATCCAGTTCAACAGCGGTGTTACGACCGATCCCAGCGGGATCTTCGGGTTCGATGGCAATGCCAAAGTGGGTATCCCCAGTAAAGCCCAGTTGACACAGGGATTCAGCCAGCAGTCTTTCAGCACCAATAACACCAATGGTTATCCACAGAACTTTGGCACCAATCCTACGCCCGAGGTCTTTGTGGACAATGTATTTGAATATGCCGATAACCTCACCTGGCAACGGGGCCGGCATCTGTTCAAGTTCGGCGTTGAATTTACCCGATATCAGCAAAACAGCTTCTACCCCGGCAATGATGGTGAACTGGGTAACTTTAACTACAACGGCCAGTACTCGGCCCTTCCGGGATCCACCAATCTTTATCCGTTCGCCGATTTTCTCCTCGACCGTTCGAATGACGTCGCTATTGGAAACGTCACCGGGCTGACCGGCCAGCGCCAGTGGCGTGACGGCATCTTTGCCCAGGACGATTTCAAGGTGACACCTACATTCACGCTGAATCTGGGCGTGCGCTGGGAGTATGACCAACCCATCTACGAAGTCAACAACAAGATGGCCAACATCAATATGACAACCAAACAGATTGAGTATGCCGGGGTGGACGGCAACAGCCGAGCCCTCTATGATCCCTATTACGCACAGGTACAGCCGCGCTTTGGCTTTGCCTGGCAGCCCTCTCCGCGCTGGGTCATTCGTGGTGGATATGGCATCACCAGCTATCTGGAAGGCATGGGAGCAAACCTGCGCCTGACCCAGAACCCGCCATTCCATACCGACTTTGAAGAGCAGGGCACGGCCCCCAGCGGGTCAGGCAGCTCGTACAATCCCGGTGTTTACTACAGTGCTTCGGATGGCTTTCCGACGACGACACCGCCGACCACAACCTTCTATGTGTGGCCCAAGGACCTGAAACCTTCCTCCACCCAGGAGATCACTCTTACCACGGAATATGAAGTCACACCGTCTTCCTCCCTGCAGGTGGGATATGTGGGAATCCTGGGGCACCATCTCACGAATCCTTACTGGGGCAATCAGTTGCCTGCTCCGGGTGCAACTGCGCCTTATGCGAATATCGTGGGACAGAGCGGTGTGATCAAAATCAGCGCCACCAATGCGGCCAGCAATTACAATGCGCTGCAGGCCGTCTACCGGCAGCGCCTGACGGCTGGTCTGGAGCTGACAGCAAACTACACCTATGCAAAGTCTCTGACTGATAGCTTTGGCTACTACGGTGTCTCTAACATCAGCGGGCAATATTACCAACAGAACGCCTATGATATGGCGGCGGAGTGGGGGCCAGCGGGATTCGATATCCGTCATGCCCTGAGCGTTTCCGGCGAATACGACCTGCCCTTCGGGCGCGGGAGACAGTTCGGCGGAGGCATGAACCGCCTGCTCGATGCAGTCATCGGAGGCTGGAAGCTGGCAGGCACCAATGTGACCTATACGGCCTTCCCTGTCACAGCAGGCTCGCCGGCCAACTACTCCAGCCTGGTGCATGCAGCTACGGCCAGGCCGAACCAGTATCGTCCGCTGAAGATCGTCAATCGCTCGCTCAACGCATACTTTGGCACGGCGGTCCAGGGAACGGCCTGCGGAGCAGCCCCAAATCTCGGCCCCAATGCCGGCACCTGCATCTTCGGCGCGCAGCCCACAGACACCTTTGGCAATGTTCGTCCCATGTCCCTGCGTGGACCCGGATATGAGCAGATTGATATGTCGGTGTCCAAGTCCTTCACCCTGTGGAAAGAGCACACGCTCAATTTCCGCAGCGACTTCTTCAACGCATTTAACATTGCCAGTTACAGCGCGCCGGACAACAACGTTACCGACGCATCGTTTGGCCAGATTACCAATACGACCTCGACTGAGCGCCACATTCAGTTTGGTCTCAAGTACTCCTTCTGAACAGTCTGGCCTTCCCAGGGCGTGGAGCTTTCCACGCCCTTTCTTTTTCGCAAAAATTTAGCGGTATAGCTGTCCATACAGGTTTGATTTAAGCGAAAATAAAACCATGTCCCGTTCGTTTCCTCATGCGATGCTGCGCGAAATTTACGAGCAGCCTGCGGCCCTTTCTTCCACCATTCAGAATTACGTCTCAGACCAGGCGCTCAAGCCCGAAGCATTCGCCGCCGTCGCCGATGCGCTGCGCGGACACCAGCGCGTGGTCATCGCGGCCAGTGGTTCAAGCCGCCACGCCGGGCTTGCAGGCGAGATCATGCTGGAAGACCTGGCCGGGCTGACCGTAGACGTGGAATACGCCAGCGAATACTGCTATCGCTCGACTCATACCCTTCAGGACCCCGGCGTCATCGTTATTTCGCAGTCGGGCGAGACCGCGGACACGCTCGCCGCCCTGCGTGAAGGAAAATCGCGCGGCCTCTCGACCGTGGCCATCACCAACAATCCCAACTCCACCATGGCACGCGAGGCCGATGCTTCCCTGCCCACCATCGCCGGCAAAGAAAAGGCCATTCCCGCAACCAAGAGCTTCACCACACAGCTTGCCGTGCTGTATTTGCTGACACTTTCCATGGCGCGCCTGCGCGGACGCATGACGGCCCACTCAGTCTCTGCGCTGATTGAGCAGCTGGAAGCCTTGCCGGGACTGCTCGAACGCTCACTCCCCGCATGGGAAGAGCAACTGCGTGCTGTCGCAGAACACACCAGGAATGCGCGCGGCTTTCTGTATCTGGGTCGCGGCATTCATTACGCCATCGCGCGCGAAGGCGCCCTCAAGCTGAAGGAATCTGCCTATATTCAGGCCGAAGGATATCCTGCGGGCGAGCTGAAGCACGGCCCCAATGCCCTGGTCACGAAAGATGCCCCGCTCGTGATGCTGGCCACGCAGGACCGCAATGATCCCGATTCCGTTCTGCGTTATGAAAAGACCCTGCAGCTCATGAAGGACATGCAGGCGCAAGGCGCAGAGATCCTTGCGCTTGCTTCAGAAGGCGACAGCGAAGTTTCCCGGGTGGCGCGCTTTACCATCACCGTTCCGAACGCCAGCGAATATCTTCTGACCATCCTCGAAGTCGTCCCACTGCAACTCTTCGCTTATTTCACAGCCATCCTGCATGGAGTAGACGTAGACAGCCCGCGCAATCTGGTCAAGGCCGTCGTCCAGGAATAAAGAAAGGCCCACGCTCCTGATGACTCTGAGAGCGCGGGTCTTTTTTGCTTTTTCGCTATAGCATTTTCACAGATAGTTTGGACCATGCTGCGAAACTACAGCTGCCTCGGCCAACAGGGAGGCGGCGGCACTGCACAGTGCAAATGGAGTCTCCAGAATCTGTGGAAATGCCTTAGTCTGGGTGCTCCGCGAAAAATCTGAACATGCTCCCTGACATGGCACTGGCTGGCGAAAATCGTGCCCGGCATCACTCGGCCTTGATATCCTTCAGGCAGTGAAGCTGAAAGATCTCCCTTTTTCCATTTCTGTATCCGGCGCAGTTGTTGCGGCCCTCCTTGTGGCTGGCTGTGCGCGGCAACCATCCGCAGCAAACGATGTTCAAGCGGCCAGGCAGGCACAGCAGCAGGCACGCGCTGCTGAGAAGGCGCAGATGGACGCCGCGCGTGAAGCGCTGGACGCCATTCCCCTGCCGGCAAAAAGCCGTTACATGGCCGTCCGCAACACGGAGAGCTGGAGCAATCCTTTTCTCATCGTAGGCAGCGAAAATGTGACCCTGCGGGTCGTTTATCCTGACGTGACCCACAACAACGCTCTGCCCAGCACCATGCTGAAGCCCGCAAAGGCGCGCCGTCAGGAACTGACAATCCGGCTCTCTGATCTTCCGGATGCCTTAAGCTCTTTGCCAAACGACGAATGGCCCTATGGCCGCGTGGTTGCCGTAGAAGAAGACCCGCTTGAAACCCGCGCCAATCGCCTTCAGGTACGCAGGAACATCGAAACTACCATGCAGGTGCTCAATAACCTGGGCGTCGTTGTCTATGAA
>DASRBV010000319.1:0-3350 GCA_035653455.1 Pseudacidobacterium sp.
ACCTCGGCACCCAGGCTTCTTTTCTCCCTGCTTGCATTCTCCCAGCCCCTGTGGTACAAACGAATCATTCAAGTTTGCTCCTTGTGGGCGAGCCTGAATTTCATGCAGAGTGGCTGAGGGACGGGCCCTGTGACGCCACGACAACCGGCCTGAGCAATTCAGGACAGCGGTGTCAACTCTCGCTCACCTCAAAAGGGTGGGATACATGAGATTCGGGGTGCAGGCTGTATCGCATCTCGCTAAATCCCAGGTGTTGGCAGTACTGAAGTAAAAGTAGTAGGCAGTACCAGAGTTACCGTCACTTGCCCGTGCATAACTGCACCTTGCCGGAGCGCATCCCGTCGAGGCCCACCACGCCGCTCTCGATTGCGAGGGCAAAGATGGCTTCATCTTACGAGTTATGTTGTCGGGAGTGCGGCAGGAAATACGCAAACGCGCCGCTCTCCATCTGCGACGAGTGTTTCTCGCCGCTGGAAGTACAGGTTGATCTGGAAGCCGCAAAGAAGACGGTGACCCGCGAGACGATTGCGCAGGGTCCCACGAATATGTGGCGCTACCAGGCATTGCTGCCGGTCCCGGAAAATTATGTCCCGCAGACGCCCGCGGGATGGACGCCTCTGCTGAAGGCCCCGCGTCTGGCCGAGCGAATTGGCGCAAACAACCTCTACATCAAGAACGACGCTGTATGCCTGCCCACATTGAGCTTTAAAGACCGTGTGGTGGCGGTGGCCCTTGCAGCCGCGCAGGACTTTGGCTTTGACACCGTAGGCTGCTCCTCGACCGGCAATCTCGCCAACGCAGTGGCCGCGCAGGCAGCCCGCCTCGGCCTGAAGACCTACATTCTGGTTCCCGCTGATCTGGAAGCGGCGAAGATTCTCAACACGCAGGTCTATGGCGCAAACCTCATCCGCATTGACGGCAACTATGACCATGTGAACCGCCTCTGCTCGCAGATCGCTGACCGCTTCCACTGGGGATTCGTGAACGTCAACCTTCGCCCCTATTACGCGGAAGGCTCGAAGACGGTCGGGTACGAAATTGCCGAACAGCTCGGCTGGCGCTTGCCGGACAATGTCGTCGTCCCGATGGCTGGCGGCTCGCTCATCACCAAGATTCGCAAAGCATTCAGGGAACTCGTCGTTCTCGGCCTCGTGGAAGACAAACCCGTGCGCTTCTTTGGAGCGCAGGCCACAGGTTGCTCGCCCATCGCAAAGGCCGTCAAATCCGGCGCCGACCACATTGAGCCGCAGCGGCCCTCGACGATTGCGCGCTCTCTGGCCATCGGCAACCCGGCCGATGGTGTATACGCGGCGCGCGCCATCCGCGAAAGCGGCGGATGGGCCGAGGACGTTTCAGACGTCGAGATTGTTTCAGCGATCCAGGAGCTGGCGGAGACCGAAGGCATCTTTACCGAAACCGCAGGCGGCGTAACGACGGCTGTGACGGCGCGGCTGTATGCGCATGGACGTATTAAGCCCGGCGAGCTGACAGTAAGCTGCATCACCGGAAATGGCCTGAAGACGACCGATGTTCTGCAAGGCGCGTATGAGCAGGGTCAGGCGATTCGTCCGCGGCTGACCGATTTTGAGAACTACATCAACGAAATCAAGGAACTGAACGAGCTGGTAACAGGAGGCGTAAATGTCCGTTAGAGTTTTGCTGCCCAATGCATTTCAGAAGCACACCAATGGCGCAAAAGAGATCCAATCCACCGCTGCAAACCTGCCCGCGCTGATTGAAGACATCGAAACGCACTTCCCTGCTCTTAAAACGCACCTTCGCGACGAGACAGGAAATGTCCGCCGCTTCATTAACTTCTACGTCAATGAAGAAGACATCCGCTTCCTGGGCAACGAGAAGTACGCATTCCAGGATGGCGACGAGGTGCTGGTTATTCCCTCCATCGCCGGCGGCTCCTGCGGCGAAGACGACACGCGCCTGGCGCAAAACGTCACCTCCTCGCGGCGTCCAGTGCTGCGCTGCTGCTCCTATTGCGGGCAGGAAGAGTGTATCTGCTATTAAAGCCACTTCGCATATGCCTCACTCATTCCGGGTGGGGCATTTTTGTTTCTGGTTGCAGATGGCGGGACCGGCATGGTATCGTTTCCACTTCCCGGAGAAACCATGCCTCCCTCACTCTCTAAATTTGTTCTTTGCGCCTTCGCCTTTCCCTGCTTCGCCTGGGCCCAGCAAACTTCATCTCCGTTCTATCAACATCCTGATGCTCCCATCGAGCAGCGCGTCAGCGACCTGCTCGCTAGAATGACCGTGGAAGAAAAAGTCCGCCAGCTCGATCTGTATTTCGGAGCGCAGGACTTAGTTGATAAGCGCGCAGACAAAACCCATGCCGCACCAGACGCAGTTTTTCTCCCGGAAAAAGCAGAACAGCTCTGGGGAAATCTGGGCGTGGGCGGCATTCATGACCTCTATCCCACACCGCAGCAATCGAACGCCATTCAGAAATGGGTAATAGGGCATAACCGCTTGGGAATTCCGGCCATCTTTATCGAAGAAGGACTGCACGGCTTCAGCGATGGGACGGTCTTCCCTGCTCCCATCAATCTGGCCGCAACATGGGACCCCGCACTGGCCCGGAAGACAGGCGCAGCCATCGCCGCTGAAGCACGCGCCACCGGCGTGGACATGATTCTTGCTCCGGTGCTCGACCTGGCGCGCGAGCCACGCTGGGGTCGCATCGAAGAGGACTTCGGCGAAGACCCGTATCTCACCGGCCAGATGGGTCTTGCCTATGTGCGCGGCGCACAGGGAGACAGTCTCGCCTCAGACCATACCGTCATCACCGAGCCAAAGCACTTTGCCGCGCACGGCTCACCGGAAGGCGGCTCGAATACTTCGCCCGTCCACATTGGCGAGCGCGAGTTGCGCACCGTCATGTTGAAATCGTTTGAGCCAGCCATTCGCGAAGGGCACGCGATGGGAGTGATGGCCGCTTATCACGAAATAGATGGCATCCCGGTCACCGCCGATCCATTTCTTTTGAAGAAAATTCTGCGCGAGGAATGGGGCTTTCAGGGATTTGTGCTTTCCGACCTGGGCGCGATCCAACGGCTCTACAACGCGCACTATGTTGCAGCAACGCCGAAGGACGCTGCATGTCTCGCCATCAAGTCGGGCGTAGACATGCAGTTTTACGACTTTCCGCACGATGTCTTTCAGAAAGCGCTGATAGACTGCGTGCGTGAAGGCACGCTCTCGATGGCAGACCTGGACCGCGCCGCCGGTTCTGTGCTGCGCGTCAAATTTGCGCTGGGGCTCTTCGACCATCCATTTGTTGACACGAACCTGAATGCGAAGGTGCATCGCTCGCCGGAACATCTGTCAGTTTCGCT
>DASRBV010000320.1:0-2799 GCA_035653455.1 Pseudacidobacterium sp.
CCGGAACCGCTCTGAGGCGTCCTGTGTCACGCAAGCGCCAGTGCCCGTACCTCTTCCTTACGCACGGTCAGTTTTTCGATCAGGTCAGTCCTTACGGCAAACCCGCGTCCCGGAGAATCCGGCACGCGAATTTCGCCCTGCGGCGATACTTCCACCTCCGGCTCAATGATGTCTTCCTTCCAGTAACGCTTCGATGCGGAGACATCCCCCGGCAGGGAAAAGTTTTCGAGTGATGAAAGCGCGATGTTATGCGAGCGTCCAATGCCGCTCTCGAGCATTCCCCCGCACCATACAGGAACGCCTTTTTCCTGCGCGGCGTTGTGCACGGCAACCGCTTCAGAGAAGCCGCCGACGCGGCCGTTCTTAATGTTGATGATGCGGCACGAGCCCATATCAATCGCAGCAAGAGCGTCGCGGCGGTTGCGGATAGATTCGTCCAGACAGATGGCTGTCCGGATGCGCTTCTGAAGCATGGAGTGGAAATAGAAGTCGTCTGACCACAGCGGCTGCTCGATCATCAGAAGGTCAAAGGCATCGAAGCTGGCAAGGTGGTCCATGTCATTCATGCGATATGCCGAGTTGGCGTCGCAACTCAGCAGAATGTCTGGCCAGCGGTTCCGCACCGCTTCAAACATTTCCACGTCCCATCCGGGTTTGCACTTGAGCTTGATACGTTGGTAGCCGGCTGCCAGCTCTTTCTCAACTTCGGCAAGCTGTTTTTCCATGGTCGGTTGAATGCCGATGGAAACCCCGCATGGGATTACCTCGCGCGTGCCGCCCAGCAGTTCAGCTAACGGGACGCCGCGCATCTGCGCTTCCAGGTCCCACACGGCATTTTCGAGCGCGGCTTTGGCCATGCGGTGTCCCCGCACCTGGCGGAAGATGCCGGGGCATTTGCCTCCATGTTCGGGGTCAGCGCTGGCAAGGGCGGGCGCAAGCTCCTGCATGATAACAAGCCAGGCTGTGTCTATGGTTTCTTCACTGAAGTAAGGATGCTCACCGGCAACACATTCGCCCCATCCGGTCAGCCCCTCGGCGCGGAGTTCCACAAGCATAATGCGCCGGTCGGTGGTCGTTCCAAAGCTGGTCTGGAACGGCTGCACCAGCGGCATTCGTATTTCCCGCAGAACGATGGAATCAATCTTCATACAAATCTCACTTCGGTTCCTGCCAGGCGCCGAGTTCGTAGGTCCCGTTGCCTTTGGCATCTGTTCTAAAGCCAATCACGGCCAGCCCCCGTGCAAACGCATCGAGAAAAAGCTGGCGGTTTCCAGTTTGCACTTCGAGTGCCCGTGTGTGGTCTGCTGCTGACGATTTCCACTCGTAAATCTCGCGCGGGACCGTAATGGTTTGCTCAACCCTTACTGGTTCCGTGGCCTTTCCCGCAAGGACTGCCTTAACGCGCTCCGATTGCATCCACCATTCCGCGTGCAGACGGTCGGTCGGCAGCCCTCCCTGGAGTCGAGATGAGGATACACCATAAAAGTTAGGCGTATACCTGCGGACAATCGCCCCCAGCCTGTGGATATTCAGAAAAGCGTTCTTTATCTCCAGGGGATCAAAGGTCCATTCCATAAGGCGGAAGCCGCGGGCAACCGCGTCCTCCCTCTGGGCCAGCTTCAGCCTGCGCCCGATGCCGGAGTTCCGGTATTCCGGATTTACCGCCAGCATATGCGAATGCAGATAGGCTTCCAGCCCCGCATCCGGTGCCCCATTCAAACCTTCTCCCGCATTGGGTGGGGGATTCTCCCGCACCGCCGGAAGCGCCATCGCAAACCCAACCAGGTGTTCGGAAACGTCGCCTCTGTCGCCGGTTACATCGAACGCTCCCAACACCTGCCCTCCAATTTTCTGAGTGACGGTAAATACGCGGCGCGGAATGACGTCGCCATCTGAATATCCCCAGACATCAATCTGCAACTGGACACAGGCGTCCAGTTCCTCGAATCCGGAACAGTGACGAATCAGAATTTCCCGTCCCTGCGGAGTAGTAAAGGTTGTGCTGTTCGTACTCGGCATTCTTTTCTCTGCGGTAAGGACCTATCGTTCCAGCCTTTTTGCCTTGTTCCAAAGATGTTCCAGTTCTTCTTGAGGAAGCTCTTCCAGCGGCCTTTGACTGGCTGCTTCCATTTGAGCAAAACGGCGGCGGAATTTGGCATTGGTTTCGCGCAGGGCCATCTCTGGGTCTACCTTCAGGTGGCGCGCCAGGTTGACTGCCGTAAACAGGAGATCGCCCATCTCAAGAGAAATCGCGTCGTGGTTTTGTTCAGCCTGCGCCAGTTCCGCTTCCAGCTCCTGAATCTCTTCCTGTAGCTTCTCGAAAAGACCGCGTGTGTCCGGCCAGTCGAAGCCGGCCTTCGCGGCCTTTGATCCCAGCTTCTGCGCTTCCATCAATGCCGGAAGGGAACGCGGAATCCCGTCAAGCCTCCCCCGTTTCTCTTCTCCGGCAGATTTTTCCCTATGCTTGATCTCTTCCCAGTTGCGCAGCACCTGCTTTGCGTCAATGCCATTGGTTTCGAGGCCCTCGGCAATATTGCCTGCCTGTGCTGAAGCTTCATCGCCAAAAACATGCGGATGGCGGCGGATGAGTTTTCGATTCAGTTCGGAAATGACATCGGAAATGCGGAAATGCCCCTCTTCCGAGGCCATTTCCGCATAAAAAAGCACCTGCAGAAGCAGGTCGCCCAGCTCTTCTTTCAAATGGGACCAATCGCGCCGCTCAATCGTATCCAGGACTTCATAGGTCTCCTCCAGCGTGTATTTGCGGATAGAGTCAAAGGTCTGCTCGCGGTCCCACGG
>DASRBV010000321.1:0-2467 GCA_035653455.1 Pseudacidobacterium sp.
TCGAGTTGGATGAAAACAGGCGGGAGCAGCAGCGCATGGATGATCTGTTCCTGCTTCGCCGCTTCCGTCAATTCCACGGATAGTTGTTTCCCCCGCCGCTGGGCAAAGCTTGCCCAGTATTTTCTTTCTGCAGGTCCACGCTGCAGGAAATTGTGAAAACACCAACCGATTAACCTGTTGAACACAGGACGGTTGCTCATCGCATTCCAAAACACTTTCGATGTGGTCCGTGGCATGCATCGGCGTGTGTGCGAAAGGCCGTCAGGCGATGATTGCAGGAGTACAAGAAACAGTAAACGGTGTGCCCGCGCTCCCCGTACAGGAGCATTCTGCCGCACACGGAGGAGCAGGCTTTAAGGGCTTGCTGGATTCCGTAATGCAGAAGGCCGCCCCTCCGGCGCAACTGGGTTTGGCACAGCTTGGGGAGACTCGTTCTTCCGACAAACCGGAGCAACACCGAAACACTCTCCAATCTGGGACGAATTTACAAACGCCTGCCGTAGGTGCCGTAATGACCGGCGCTCCCAGCGCGCCCGTTCCCGCCGCGAATCAAAGGCACATGGCTGGAATTGAAACGACACTGGGCGACGGCCCGCAACGCTCCGGCCGCGTATCGGGGATGCCTGGCGATTTGGTGACCGCCGTGATTTCGCCAGACGGAACACCGAACGGGCAACCGAATGGAGTTGCACCCGGCATCGTGCCGCAGCCTCTCCCTCTGCAGATTGACGGCGGCGGCACCCCGGCGGACGCGAAGGATTCCAAGAATGCGGGTTCGTCGGCTCCAGTGCAGCGAGAACAAGTGGAAGCTCCGCCTTCGCAGATGGCCGCGCTGATTTCGGACGGGATGGTTCCGCCAGATTTTGAGCGGCCTGTAGCCGTGAGCGTCAGTAAAGATCAACGGGCGCTCCAGACCGAATCCGGCGGAGAAGGCATTTATGAAGAAAACGGGATGACGCCGACAACAGACGGCGAGGTGTCGCAACACGCCGAACAGCTTCAGGGGCATGCGACAGAACTGCAGAAGATGCTGCCCGGCATTGAGAACCAACAGTTTGGCCCAGTCTCCGCCGTCATGAAAGGAAATGCCGTGCCATTGCCTGCAGAGCCACCTGACGCAAACCCCTGTAAAGTCCACGCGCAAGCCGGAGATCATGCAGTGGGCGCGTCAAATCATCAAAAGCAGGAGACGGGCGGGTCCCGAGATCACGGCAGTCACAGCGAAGGGTCCCGCATCTGCGCAGAGCAGGAAAGAGGAACAGGTTTTGCGATCGATAAAGCGGAGTCAGGTGGGCCGTGCGACCCGGCAAACGACAGGAAAAATGGACAAATCCCTGCCTCAAGGCGAACCGACTCTGCGGCTCCTCAAGGTCCCGCAGCGGGCACCACTCCAGACAACTACGTTAGCGCGGCGGTCACAAGCACGGCTGCGGCATCAGCGCAATTTGCTGGCCAAGGCCAGGCGCAGAGTTCGCCCGCAGGCGCAGCGCCTCCGGGCGCGTGCTTGTTGCGTCAGCCGGTCCCTGCGCACGCTGCGACGGCGGGGACACTGACAGCAGCCGCAGAAAGTCCGGCGGAGCACTCCGGGGCGGTGGTCAGCGCGGCAACCATGCTCCAGTCGTATGGAAAAGCCGAGATGCGGGTCACAATGCACACCCAAAGTCTGGGTCCACTGGAACTCCATGCAGTGTTGGATGGAGGCCGTCTGGGAGCATCGATTTCTGTGGTTAATCACGAAGCACACACGCTGCTGAGCAACAGTCTTGCATCGCTCCAGCAGTCCCTCATTGACCGAAACCTTCGAGTTGACCACCTTTCAGTGCTTAACGCATCGGCCGGGGGCGGTACAAATACGGGGAACAGCGGAGGGTGCGACTCCAGAGGACAGGCGCACCCGAGACCCAACGCTCCGGCATGGATTTTCTCCCGGCCTGCGGCGCTCCGCGGTACCGGCAGGGAAAGCGCAGCGGCCGAGGTCGTGCGAGGAAGGCTCAGCGTGCACGCATAAATTCTGGATAGAAGAGGAGAATTGCGATGATGACGTCTTTTAATCCGATGACAACCAGCCAGGAGGCGGCTTCGATGGCCGGCGCAAGTTCCGCGGGGCAATCATCAGCGCCGGGCATCCAGGCGAAGCAGATCACGACCCAGGATTTTATGACGCTGCTCACGGCGCAGCTTCAGAACCAGGACCCGACAAACCCTGTTGACCCGACGGAATTCGTAACGCAATTGGCGCAGTTCACAACACTTGACGAGGTAAGCCAGATCAACAGCTTGCTTCAAACCCTTGTCCAGAGCGCAATGGCGCCCACCGGAACGCAAGCGGCTTCTGGAGCGGCGTGAATTGGGCCCACATGGACAGTGTCACTCTCTGCGCGGCGGCGAGTGAACGAGCAAAACAAGATTGAAGTGTTCGATTCCCAGAATTCAGGAGAACAACCATGCCATCATTTTCGATCCCGGT
>DASRBV010000322.1:0-2231 GCA_035653455.1 Pseudacidobacterium sp.
CGGCATCGTATCGTACAGGGCGGCGTCCGTCAGTCATTCTGAAGGAGAGTGTACTTGAAAAGAGAACAAATGGCGAAGAGCACTACTGCTGGTGCTATGGATAGAGGCTTTTTGCTGGGTGGACGGGAGTGCTTTGACGGCGAAGAGGTTGTGGTCCGTTCTCCATGGGACGGAAGCGTTGTTGGCAGGGTACGGCAGGCGCGGCGGGGAGAGGCCCTTGAGGCCGTGTGCATGCTGGAGAAGTCGTTTGCCGTAACGCGGAAGCTGCCCGCGCACGAACGTAAGCACATTCTGCTGGAAGTCGCTGCGAAAATTGCCGCGCAGAAAGAGGAATTGGCACGGCTGATTGTGGCGGAAGCAGGCAAGCCGCTCAAAGCTGCACGAGTCGAAGTCGAGCGGGCCGTGTTGACCTTTACCACAGCAGCAGAAGAGGCCGCGCGTATGGGCGGCGAGGTGTTGCCGCTTGATCTTCTGAAAGGAAGCGAAGGCCGGTGGGGAATGGTGCGGCGTTTTCCGGCGGGCCCGGTGTTTGCAATTACGCCGTTTAATTTTCCCTTCAATTTGGTGGCGCACAAGCTCGCTCCCGCGGTGGCGGTGGGTTGTCCGGTGCTGCTGAAGCCCGCTCCACAGACGCCGTTCTGCGCACTGAAGCTGGCAGATTTTCTGCTGGAGGCTGGCTGGCCGGCAGATGCGCTGGCAGTCATGCCAATGGCCAACGAAGATGCTGAGCATCTGCTGGCAAATGATGACCGGCTGAAGGTGCTGAGCTTTACCGGAAGTGCAAAAGTGGGCTGGGCGCTTAAGCAGAAAGCAGGAAAGAAGCGCGTGCTGCTGGAGCTGGGCGGCAATGCGGCTATGGTGGTCCACAGCGACTGGGCGGACCTGGAGGGCGCGGCGAAGAAGGCCGTGCTTGCGGGAACAAGCTACGCAGGGCAGAGCTGCATCTCAGTGCAGCGCGTGTATGTGGAGCGTCCGGTCTTTGATGAATTTGTTCAGCACGCGATGAGGCACACAGGACTGCTGGTGCTGGGCGATCCGGCGAATGAAGAAACCGATGTTGGCCCGGTGATACGCGAGTCCGATGCAGAGCGCATTGAAAGCTGGATAGATGAGGCACGCGCGGCAGGCACGACGGTGCTGACAGGCGGATCGCGCGAAGGCAGCCTGGTAGAGCCAACACTGCTGACGGGCACGCGTCGCGGAATGAAGGTACTCGATGAAGAAGTGTTTGCTCCGGTGCTGGCGATTGAGCCGTATGACGATTTCGGTGCTGTTCTGGATGAGGTGAACCGCTCGCCCTACGGGTTGCAGGCCGGACTGTTCACTCGCGATGTAGGACGCATCTTCCGGGCTTATGAAGCGCTGGACGTAGGTGGCCTGATTGTGGGCGACACGCCGACATGGCGGTTGGACCCGATGCCTTATGGGGGAGTGAAGGATTCAGGTCTGGGGCGTGAGGGGCTTCGCTACACGATGGAGGAAATGACCGAGCCGAAGCTGTTGGTAATGGCGCTTTGACAGCGTTGGATCTCGAATTCAGTGTTGCAACATCCAATGTCCGTCATTTCGGGCTGATCCCAGGCCTGAACATCGTATAGTTTTAAAATTTAAAAACGATGTCCAACAAACTCATGCAGATCGAGCCGCAGGGGCCGGCGACAGAACTTATCTATAACGACTGGTACCCGGCGATGCGCAGCGATGGGCTGCACGGGAAGACGCTCAAGACAACGCTGCTGATGGGCATTCCGATGGCGCTGGGGCGGCGGGCAGACGGGCGCATTTTTGCCATGCGCGACCTTTGTCCGCACCGCGGCATTCCGCTGTCGTATGGATGGTTTGATGGCCAGAAGCTGACCTGCAAGTATCATGGATGGTCGTTTGAGCCGTGCAGCGGGCAATGCGTGGAGATTCCGTCGCTGACCAGCCGCGACACTCTGGACCCGAAGCGCATTTACGGGACGGCGTTTCCGTGCGAAGAGCGTGATGGATATGCGTGGGTCTATGTGCCGGAGCCGGGTTCAGGGCGTGTGCGGGAGAGTGATGAGTTGCCGCCTGTTCCGGAGTTGCCGAAGTTCAGCGCCAAGTTCCGCAGCCAGCACCTTACGGCGGAGCTGCCTTGCAATGTGGACCACGGCATCATTGGACTAATGGACCCGGCGCACGGGCCATTTGTGCACCAGTCATGGTGGTGGCGCAAGCAGGCGAGCATCCACGAAAAAGAAAAGCAC
>DASRBV010000323.1:0-4715 GCA_035653455.1 Pseudacidobacterium sp.
GCAGAGCTGAAGGCACTGGTTCCCGTCCGCGCTCCGGTTGTGCAGGAGCGCATTGAAACCGAGCTTCGCACTGCATCCGGTATCACAGACGGTAAAGGCAAATACGTCGCCGGGGTGGTGCTGATTACGGCCGGTTATTCAGCAGAAGGGAAGTACTCGCATTTCCTCATCGCCCAGGTGCCGCTGAAGATCGGCAGCGCCCAGCTTGCTCCCGGTGAATACCTCATCGGCTGGAAACACCATACCGAGGATTCTCTGAATGTGAGCTTTTATGAGGCCACAAGTGGCAGAATGCTGGGTAGTGTAGAGGCCGTAAGAAATCCTTCCATCACGCGCGTAGAGTCATTCCGCATCTGGCCTCCGGGGGAAAAGTCCCTGATGCAGATCGGCCGCTTCACGTTTCCATACCAGATTGAAAACTAATCCCCGGAACGTGGTGGAAAACACGGGCCAAAGCGGTCGCGATTTGCCTTTTTCCTGATCTGCTCTAAATTAAGAACGACCGATGCCCGACGCAAGGACCCAAAAAATACTCGCCGCGCTGGAAGAGAACTGGCAGGCGGAAATCCACGGCGCGCGCACCTATCAGGCGCTGGCGGCGCGCGAGAACGACCCGATACGGCAGAAAACTCTGGAACATCTGGCACAGGCAGAAGAAGAGCACGCTGCTTTGTGGGCGCAGCGCATCCGCGAACTCGGCGGAGAAGACCCGGTGTACCGCGGCAGCTCCGCGGGTGACGCCGATTCCCTGGCCAACCGTCTTGGCGGGATAGACATGGTCCTCCGCCGCCTTGAAATTGACGAGAGCCGGGACATCGCTCGCTATGGCCAGCAGTTGAAAGAACTGGGTGACGGGCCGAGTATCGCCATCCTGGAGCGCGTCATTGAAGATGAGCGCGACCACTACCAGCAACTGAGCAGTCTCATTCGCAGGCGGTATCCGCGAACCACAATTCAGACCGCCGATGCCAAGTCTCAGTTGGAAGAACTCCTGGCAAAGCGCGGCGGGCAGGGGCGGAAAGCAGCAGGATGGATCGGAGATGCCATCTACGGCGTGAATGACGGACTGGGCGCCATATTCGGCATAGTTTCCGGAGTTTCCGGCGCGACCCTCGGCAACAGCCATTATGTGCTGCTCGCTGGTATCGCCGGAATGATCGCCAGTGCGCTTTCGATGGGCTCTGGGGCGTATCTGGCGGCCAAGAGCGAGCGCGAAATTTATGAGGCCGAGGTCGAGCGCGAACGCGATGCCATCCGCATGAACGCCCCAGAGGCCCGCGAACTGCTGTCGCTCTACTACCAGGTGAAGGGCATTCCTGCTGAAGATGCAGACCACATCGTCGAGCATCTTGCCAAAGACCAAGACCAGTTCCTACGCGCTCTGGCCTCAGAAAGGCTGAACGCAACCGAAGAGGCCTTGCCGAAACCTTTTGTCTCCGCGTTTTCCGGCGCAGTCTCGACCGCCATCGGAGCATTTGTTCCTGTCATTCCGTTCTTCTTTCTCACTGGATATCCGGCAGTGATCACTTCGGCCATTGTCTCGCTTCTGGCCCACTTTGCTGTGGGTGCAGCCAAGTCCCTCATCACCGTCCGCTCGTGGTGGAGCAGCGGCATGGAAATGACCCTGGTTGGCGCTGTCGAAGGCGTTGTCACCTATGTCATCGGAATCGGACTGGGCCACATAGGTGCATAAAGGCCGGCTGCTGATGAATTAGGTTCCCGTGCAGACGCGGGACATTCCGGGGCCATCATCGAACGCAGATAATTGAGATAGTGAGCACAGGACGCAACACCGGGCTTATCAGTGAATATCTGATGTATCTGCGCGTGGAGAAAGGGCTGCGTCCATTGTCATGCGTGGCCTATGAGCGCGATCTGCTGCAATTCGCCGAATATCTTGAACGCGAAAATGTGCTGCTGGCGACAGCGCGGCAGGAGCACGCCGCTGGCTTTCTCGAAAATCTCCGCCGTCATGGTGTCGAGTCGCGGTCTATTGCACGGAAGCTCTCATGCCTGCGCGGCTTTTACAAGTGGCTGCTCCTGGACAAGCGTATCCGGCACGATCCGACCGTGAATCTGGAGTCCCCCGACGCATGGAAAATCCTACCGAAATCGCTGGCTGCCAGGGAGATCAATTCCATGCTGGAGCAGGCTGCGCAGGCGGCGGACTATCCGCAAGCCGGTGCAGTCGCGCTCCGCGACCGCGCCATCCTGGAATTGCTCTATGCCGGCGGCCTGCGTGTTTCTGAACTCATTGGTCTGCATGTGGCTGACCTGTCGCTCGATGCGGGGCGTGCTTTGGTGCGCGGCAAAGGCGACAAAGAAAGGATCGTTCCTCTGGGCGCGCCATGTATCCGGGCCATTCAGCAATATCTGGAACGAGGGCGCCCTCAGTTAACCCGCAACAACCGCGCCAACGAGCTTTTTCTTTCCGTGCGCGGCAAACCGTTAACGCGCGAATGGGTCTGGCGGCTCGTGAAAGCAAGTGACAGCCACGCCAGTCCGCACAAACTGCGTCACAGTTGTGCCACGCATATGGTGGAGCATGGCGCTGATCTGCGCACCGTGCAGACGTTTCTCGGGCACGCCGACATTGCGACCACACAGGTATATACGCATCTCGCGCTGGGAAGGCTGAAGGCCGTGCACCGGCAGCACCACCCGCGCGCGCGCAGAGCAGGAGGCCCTTCATCCTGAAATGTCTCAACCCGGCCCCAACTCGCATCTGGATGCGCTCGTCAGCGAATATCTCTCGGTCCTTGCCAATGAGCGCGGCACCTCTCCGCATACGCTGCGGGCCTATGAGCGCGAGCTGCGCAGCTTTACTGCATATCTGATAAAGACTTTCGGTGGCGATGCTGACATCCGGTGTGTGGAGCACCAGCATGTGCGCTCGTATCTGGGGACATTGTATGCGAAGGGGTTGTCGAAGGCTTCTACAGCACGGGCGCTGGCTGCGGTCCGTTCCTGGTTCAGGTGGCTGGCGAAGACGGGGCGTGTGGAGCAGAGTCCGGCCGCGCTGGTCGCTACGCCGAAGCTGCCAAAGCACCTGCCGCGCGTGCCCACCATTGAGGAGATGAACCGCGCTGTAGAGGGCGTGTCAGAGGAGGCAGCGGCCTGGCCCAACCGGGACCGCGTCATCTTCGAGCTGCTGTACGGTTGCGGCATTCGCAATGCAGAGCTGGTAGGACTCGACCTTACCGATATTCATTGGGCGAATGAAGCCATTCTCGTGCGCGGCAAAGGCCGCAAAGAACGGTATGTTCCTCTTGGAGACGCAGCTGCGCAGGCATTACGGACATATCTTCCGGAACGCGAAGCGCGATTGCAGGCAGCAGGGAAGCAATTCCATGCGCTGCTGCTGAATGCAAAGCTGCGCGGCCAAGGCCGCCTGACCACCCGCAGCGTGGGCCGCATTGTAAAAACACTCGCGATTGCCAATGGATTGTCAGCCGAGGTGCATCCGCATACGCTGCGCCACGCCTTCGGCACACACATGCTGGAGGAAGGGGCCGACCTGCGCGCCATTCAGGAACTGCTGGGGCATGAACGGCTGTCTACGACGCAAAGATACACGCAGCTTACGACCGGGCAGGTGGCCGAGGTATATGACCGCACGCATCCACGGGCGAAGTAAGAGGCCTTTACTTCAGCACAATTCAATATCGGTCTGTTTAAAATTGTCGCCTTTGGCGAGCAGCGGTTCTCCTGAAATTTTGGCAAGGGCGTAAGCGAAGCAATCACCGAAATTCAGCGATGCACGATGATTTCCTTTGCCGCATGTGCGCCATGCCCTGCGGGCGGCTTCAACCAGTTCAATAATTTTCACTTAGACTTCATCCCAGCCGCATACACCGTCTTCCCATTCATCACCGTTCGCAGCACTCTCGTGTGGAGGATTTCGGGTGGGGCAACGGCCGTTATGTCGCGGTCAAGGACGACAAAATCGGCAAAATAGCCGTTAGCCAACCTGCCTTTTTTCTGCTCCATGAATTCGGCGTACGCGGGGCCTTGCGTGTAGGCGTAAAGCGCCTGCCAGATGCTGATCTTCTGTTCCGGATGGAAGCTCCTGGTTCCGGCTTCATTCATGCGGGTGACGGCCGCGTAGAGTCCGCGAAAAGGTGTGATGGGTTCGACCGGATAATCCGTGCCAAAGGCCAGCGGTACGCCCGCATCCAGAAACGACTTCCAGGCATAGGCGTATTCCGAGCGCTCCGGGCCGAGACGCTGTTCGGCCCAGTTCATGTCGGTGAGCAGGTGATTGGGCTGCATCGAAGCAATCACGCCAAGCTGTTTGTAGCGTGCGAAATCCGCCGGGTCTACCACCTGCGAGTGCTCAATGCGGTTGCGCTGGCCGGTAAGCGTGGCGTGGATGACCTTACGCGTGCCGACGTGGAGCGTCTTCATGTTTGCGCGCAGCGGGCCAGCATTTTGCGCGGCGGCAAAGGCGTCGAGGGCCATACTGACGGCCCGGTCTCCAATCGCATGAAAGCCCATCTGGAAGCCTGCCTGCGCGCGCTCGATGGCCATCTGGTTGAGCTTCTGCTGGTCATAGCGCGGAATCCCAGAATTACCGGGATCATCGCTATACGGCGCTTTCAGCGCGGCCGTGCGTGAACCAAGCGAGCCGTCCATAAAGCCCTTGAGCATCGTCGTGTGCAGCATCGGGTCGCTTTGCAGATGCGACGCCTGGTACTGCTTCAGTTGTTCTACCG
>DASRBV010000324.1:0-3489 GCA_035653455.1 Pseudacidobacterium sp.
ACCGCCGGGGTGGTCGCGGCGCGGGTAAGCCAGACAATCAGGCCAAAGGCGATGCAGATTCCCACAGTTTGCAGAAGCATTGGACTACGACGTTCCCACGCGTCAACCGTCTGAAAGAATATCCACATGCAGGAGACAGGCACTACAATCAGGAGGAGCAACTGCGATTGCCAGTAGAGTGGCGGACGGGGACGTGGTTCCTTTGTCATCGGTCTCCTGATAAATGAATGCGCCTGAGTGATTTACAATCTAATTTCTAACAGGACTTCTTTGTCTTTTTCTTTTAAACAGGATTTGTTGCTGAGTGAGGTATCAAAGAGTGCGAAGTCTTACAGGGCGTGAGCGCCCATGGTTTGCCGCCGGGGCGCTGTTGGCCCTGTTCGCCGCTGCTGGATGCGGAAACCAGTATCGTCCGGTCGTGACGCCGGTCACCCCATCCGGCCCTGCGTCACAGCCCCAGGCATTTCTGGTGGCGTTTTCGCAGCCGAACCTGGTGCAGTATGGCCAGACTTCCGGCTTAACTCCCCCCAACTCACTGTGCCCGGCCACCGCTGCGGCCTATAACAGCGCCGGAATTGTCACGCTGATTGACTTCTCAGGCGACAGCATTATGGCCCAGGCCAATGTCGGCGCAGGTCCCCTGACCTTTGCGCTGGATCCCTCTGGCTCGACTGCTTACAGCGTCAATGTGACTGAGGGAACGGATAGCAATGGTAATCCTACGGGGAAGTGCACAAGCACGCTCAGCACCGTACCGCTGAGCACAAATCTCCAATCCAATAAAGTGCAAAATACCACATTGCCGGCAGCCAATGATGTTGCGACAATCCCGACTAACATCCTTACCACAAGCTCTGGTCAATACGTGGTCGAGCCGTTTACGTCTGACCTGAATGGCGCGCCTGCGATTGGGGTGCTTACGGGAAGTCCACCATCGTTAAAGCTGGAAATTCCAGTAGCGCCGGGATTGATTAATGCAATCGGCACGAGCAGCGGGCAGCGCATTTATGCCATCAGCCAGGGAAATTCGAATGGCGGAAACGTAGCGTGGGGGCAGTGTGATACGCCCTCTTCAGTAACGACAAACGGCGAAGCTGACGGAATTGATCTTGCCACCAACACGGTAACAAGCCAGCTTCAGGTAGGGACCTGCCCGGTGTACGGATTGATGACAGCCGATGGGCGCAGGGCCTTCATTCTGAACCGTGGCAGCGGGACGATTACGGTCATAGACAGCATCAAGAATGCGCTGGATACGAATTCCCCCAGCCAGTACATGAAGAATGCAACGATACCTGTCGGTGCCGGCCCCGTGTATGCGGACATCTATTCCCCCTCGGCGTTGCTGGTGACTGCAAACTACGACGATGATTCTGTCAGCATTATTGATGTGAGCATCAATGGAGCGGTGCAGGGCTATACCGATACGGCGAACTTCGGTCATGTGCTGGCCACGGTGAAGCTGCCTGCGGGGAGTCATCCTGCAGCAGTGACTGTATTGCAGGACGGAAGCCGCGCTTATACAGCCAATGAAGGGAATGGCACGGTCAGCGTCATCAATCTGTCGAGCTTTACAGTAGAGAAGAACATCCAGGTGAATGGTAATCCACGCTCGATTGTTTCAACATTCAATTATCCAACCGGCAAGGTCTATACGATTGCACAGAACAGTCCGTATGTAACGGTCATCCGCACAGATACGGACATTGTCTCGTCGTCTATCCTGTTGCAGGGAAATGGCGTGGACCTGCATACAACCGCACAATATGCAGGAACGAGCGGCACGGGTGCCAACAGCATCACGCAAAGCAGGTCCGTGGGGTCGGGCGTTCCATAGAAACCACCGATCTCCGCTTTTGAGAGGGCGTCCCATCGTGGACGCCTTTTCTCTTGTACTTTATAAGTAAAACCGCAGACGGAGCGCCAACGCGTGAGCAAATCTGAAAATGCAGGCCGAAAGATCAAGCTCGCTTATTTTGTCAGCCATCCGATCCAGTACCAGGCGCCGATGCTGAGGCGATTGCAGCAGGAGGAGAACCTTGATGTGACCGCTTTTTTCTTCAGTGACCGGTCAGTCGGAGGCTACTGGGACCCTGGGTTCAAACGGACCGTAGAGTGGGACGTACCGCTGCTGGGTGGATACCGGCATGAATTTCTTCCGCAATTGCTGAAAGAAGGCATGGATGTGGGCGGGTTTTTTCGTCCATTCAATGGCGGAACCATCCGTGCGCTGCGAAAGCACAAGTTTGATCTGGTATGGATGCATGGGTATGCGACTTTGAACTCGCTTGTAGTCATGGCTGCTGCCAAGTTTTTTGGAGCAAAGGTGCTTCTGAATGCAGACTCCAGTTCACTAGTGAATCGAAACAGCCGCCTGAAAGAAATGGCAAAGCGCGCCTACATGAGGGTGGTGAGAAGCCTTGTGGACTGCACCTTTGTTGCCGGACAAGCCAACCACGCCTACTGGCGCAGATATTTTGGCGACAAGATGATTTATCAGCCATTTCCATATTCCGTGGACAATGCATACTTTCGCGAGCGTATTGCCCGGGTCAACGTTCCTGAGGTGAAAAAGCGGCTGGGTTTGGAAGATGGAGTACCTGTCATTCTTTATGCTTCAAAGCTGCAAAAACGCAAGCGGTGCGTGGACCTGGTCCTGGCCTATCAGGAAATGCTGAGAAGGACGGGAAATGAGCACGCGCCCTATCTGCTGATTGCCGGAGATGGAGAGGAGCGGCAGGAGTTGGAACAGAGAGTAGCAGATGCGGGGCTGTCGCGGGTCCGATTCCTGGGGTTTCAGAACCAGAGCCAATTGCCCGACTTGTTTGCTGCCTGTGATGTATTTGTGCTGCCCAGCGAAAACGAGCCTTGGGGACTGATCGTGAATGAGGTCATGAATGCAGGCCGTCCCGTCGTTGTAACCGACCAAGTGGGGTGCCATCCTGATTTAGTCAGGCCTGATGAGAATGGCTATGTGTATCGCGCAGGAGATATTGCCGCGTTGAGCGAAATACTGAAAAAGCTGACGAGCGATGAGGACCTGCGCCGGCGCATGGGAGAGGAGAGCCTGAAAATTATTGACCAGCACAGTTACGAGCAGGGTGTTGCCGGATTACAGGCATTTATTCGTGGCTTATAGAGGACCATTCGCCGAGCGGGGACATCTCGAAACCTTCGCGGCGGGCGGAAGATGACAATTCCTGCTCTGGCATGGAGCGTGCGTGCGAGTTCTCCTGAGTATGACTATGCGCGGCTTTTTCAGCCTGACAAAGATGCAGCACGGGGAATGCTCAGGCCGGAAGAGGAAAATCCGCAATATCAGACGCGCCCGGACACGCGGCCTTTTACAGAACGGCATCCTGCGCTCCTGTGGATTGCGCTTGTAGCGGCCGTAGCAATCCTGGGAAGTATTGCGCTGCAGACAGCGAAGGCGGGCCGGGTGAAATAAGTCGAATGGCCGTCCCACTCTTTTGGCGGCCCCGACTGGCT
>DASRBV010000325.1:0-2205 GCA_035653455.1 Pseudacidobacterium sp.
CACCTGTCCGGGCATCAGCCCGCCCACCAGGCGCGATCCAAACTGCAGGCCCGCGCGGCACTGCTCCTGATGGCGCCCAAAGTCCATGATCATGTCTTTGGAGTTTTCAATCAGCCAGTTGGTAACTTCAACCACATCGCACGGAGGAACACTCAATCCGGCCATCTCCGCCAGCTTTGTCGCCAGCAGCTCGTTGGCCAGGACCCGCACATGCTGCGGATTGTTCTGAAACTTCACCACATAAGGCTGCCCGTCTGAGCCAAGCATCAGATGACTCTGTGCCCCGCCCCGCATCTTCCGTACAGCCTGTATCGCCAGAACAGCCAACTCGCCCTCGTTTCAAATCGGATTGTAATTTATGTCTTGTGTCCTCAGTTAAAAGCGGTGAGCGCAGCTGTCGGCGGTGTCCACTAAGAGATCCGCCAACGTGAAGCGCTGCCCTATCGGACCGTCTGCCGCGCCGCCAACCCCACAGCCATCGCCATCACACAGTCATCGTGCGACCCGCTTTTCGCCCCAGCCTTTCCATTAGGAAGCCGCACAAAACTCCGGCACTCCTGCAGCAGTCTCCGGCTGGAAAAGATCTCCGGATTTTCTACCAGCGCGGTCGCCACCAGATTCAGCATGTTCGGGCGTTCCGTCGTGGAAGTCGGCCATCCATCCTGCCCTTTGTACTGATAAATGTGCTCATATTTATACACGCTATGCAGATACGCCAGTACACCCGACCCATGATTGTTGCGTTCCACCACAACCAGTGCGCCGTTGTACTCCTGCGCCAGCTTCGCCAGACTCTGGGCAAGCTCCAGCGGAGGCAGCCTGGCGTGTAGCTCAGCGCATTGCAGACCGTTGGTTTTGTCAAGCACCTGCGCAACTGAATAGTCACCCTCACTACCTCCGCCTGCGGTGTCAGCTGCCACCAGATACTGCTTTCCGCGTACAGGAGGAAACCATATGAGCAATTTCCCTTCCATACGCGTTTCAATCGGCTCCGGGGCCTCTTTGGCCCGCGCATCCACTGCGCCCACATCAAAAAAGCACTCTCCGCTTGTCAGGAAGCACTCCATGGCATCTTCCGGATATTCCTGCTTCGCCAGTCCGCGAAACCCCGCCTTGATTTTGCGCCGGTAGCCGATCTGCTCGCGGTCCAGCCCGTGCCGCTCCATCAACTCGAGTTCTTCCTCTGTCAGTGATTCTTCGGGCACGGCCTCAGCGCGATATGCGTCTTCCCACCACCACGGAAAGAAGTGCCGCACCATCCCTGTCTCTTCAGCCTTGTTCCACTCATCCCAAAAGCACCCCTCCGCCCCATTCGGCGTGGACTCAAGCACCAGTTCGCCAGTTGAAGGCAGCGCAGCGCGCAGTCCCTGCAGAATCTCCGACGCATCCCCAGGCCAGCGCGCCACCTCTGAGCAGTGCAGATTCTGAATCGTCAGCCCGCGCCCTGCATTCAGGTCCCCTGCGCTCTCCACGCGATACTCGCTGTCTATCTCAGGAAAAACAATCTGCCGCGCGCTGGCATGAGAGGTCCTGAGCGGCCCCACGCGCATCCTCTCCGGAAGGTTCTCCAGAAACCGGTGCACAATGCGAAAGATGCCCTCTGCCGCCTCCTGCGTGTGCGCAATCTGTAGTGTCAGGGTGCCCGGATGGGTAATCGTCTTCAGAAAAAATCTTCCCGCAATCCACGTGCTGATCCCCATCTGCCGCGACTTCAGTACGATGTTCTCGCGCCCGCGCCGTCTTTCAAACTCCTCTTGCGCGCGGTTCATAATCAGCGGTACTATCTTTCCTTCACGATTACGGATGCGCAGCCAGCTTTCCGCCAGGAAAATGAAGGTTGGCTCATGCGCCAGCCTTCTGTTCCTTTCCTTGAAAGCCTTTCCCATGTCGAGTAATTCAGCATGATCCTCCCCTTTCCATTCGCTCCTCATATAAAGAAACAATCAGCTCACAATGTTAGAAAGCTTTGATTCAGGCTGGGACTTAAAAAGTACAGCCCTCATCTGACAGGCCGGGTCTCCCGAATCTTGAAAGAGATGTGGGCTTACAGAACTTCTGCTGATCCGCTAATACGCATACCAGTTGTAGTCCGGCGCGCAGATGAGTGTCCGTTTCCCCGCGGACGAAATCAACAGCGACGTCCCCGTCGTCCCCTGATAATTAATCGTCTGCGAGCTGACCGTCGTCAGCGTCACTGCGTTCGAG
>DASRBV010000326.1:0-11537 GCA_035653455.1 Pseudacidobacterium sp.
CCCAGTGCAAATTTCAGTTCGTGGGACTCGTTCCAGGCCATACGCAGACCTCCGGCAACCGGGCGGCTGCCCATGAGCCGCACGGCTTTGATGCCCATGCTCAGATAGAACGGCGCCTGTCCAGTGGGCCACAGTTCGCGCAGCGGGCGGATGGTGCCTTTGCAATCGGGATGGAAGACGCGCTCGTCCCAATGCCGTGAACCCTGCGGAAACTCAGGGTAGTCACGAATTGCATCGAGTGTGGACTCGAGGATGCGGTGCTTCCAGGGCTGCGCGTACTGCGGCATAAAGAGCACGTGGCTGCGTCCCTCGTAGCGAACCTCATGGACGAACTCAGTAAACGTGGCCGCAT
Source organism: Pseudacidobacterium sp. (assembly GCA_035653455.1). GTDB lineage: Bacteria > Acidobacteriota > Terriglobia > Terriglobales > Acidobacteriaceae > Pseudacidobacterium. The sequence continues at coordinate 353 of DASRBV010000326.1, forward strand.
GCGAAAGATTGATGTTCGCGTTCGGCTCAGTGCCGTGGCGGTCACCGCCGGAGATGAGCAGCTTGCCCCATTGCTGCGCCAGCTTCTTTACGGCGCGGTTTTCCTGCCAGTGCCGCAGGCCGTTCAGCTCCAGTGCGTGCATGAACTCGTGGTTGGCGGCCATAAAGTCCTGTACGCGCTGCTGGTGCTTTGCATCGCCAATCAGATAGAGGTCCCACATAGGGTGATTGAAGACGATGAGCACATTCGGCAGATCGTGCAGGGCGGCCAGAATCCCGGTCAGTTTCTTCTCGGCGGGATTTGCAGTGTATTCCTCGAAGATCTTCATCCACATCGCGCCGGAGTCGCTGGGCAGGTTGTGAATGCCAAGATGAAAGGACTGGTCGCCCCCAAACGGAGCGCTCCACTCGACGGACACAGGAATATGCCGGGCCGATGCGACCGTGCGCAGCAGCATGGGAGCGTTGATATTGTCATGGTCGGTCAGCGAAACCAGCGGCATCAAACCGAGTTTCTCAATTTGCCTGCTCTCAAGATCAAAGGCCAGACGTGGCGTCAGCGGTGGCGTCCAGTAAGCGGCAGCATAGTTGACAGATACATTGTGCTCGCGTGAACGGCTCTCTCCCGCATGCAGAATGGGACGGATCCAGCGGTACTGGGCGCCCAGGTTGGCAAGAAAATCCAGCGTCTCTTTCGACTGGTTGGTATGGCTGTGCAGTGAAACTCCGGTGGAGTACCCCTGGACTGCTTCCGGGTCTTTCCACAAGTACGAGATGCGCCGCAGCTCCGTCATACTCTCCTCCGTGCCCGTGGTCAGTATCCAGTTTGCACCATGAAAGCGGCATTACGGCCATAAAAAAGGACGGCAAATATTAGAAGCAGCGTATCTATCTGGGCAATAATCCCTTCTTATTGGGCTTGAACATAGGAAACTGGTCGTACCTCTGGTTCGAGATCCATGTCTGCTTCGCAGAAAAAGCAGTCTCTTTTGGGTCATCTATAGCCTCGAGTGTTTTATCAATATTCCAGTTCGCGCTTGACAATCGTATTTTCATGCAAGCAAACTGCATTTCATCTGGAAGTGGTCTGACCTCATCAACGGACCCATTTCCGGAATGCAATTCTTTGAAGCAGTTGCCAGATAAGAAGGGCCCGAGGCTCTCAAAGAAGACGTAACCATCTATTGGAGGCGGATGTGAAGCAAAAAGCAGTCGTTTCAGGGCTGGTAGCCTGGATTGTGTTTCTGGCAGGCACGGCGTTTGGCCAGTTGGCCGGAAAAGGCTCGATTCAGGGCACAGTCACCGATCCCTCAGGCGCAGTCGTAAGCGGCGCCACAGTTACGGCCACCAACACGGCCACCAATGTAAAGTCTGAAACAAAAAGCACCGGGGCTGGCGATTTCCAGTTTTCCCTCGATCCGGGCGTATACACGGTCACCACCACCGCGCCGGGTTTTAAATCTGTCACGCAGGAAAACATTACCGTGAATGCGCTGGAGGCAGTCACGGTCAACACCGTGCTTCAGACCGGGTCTGCCTCAGAGACCGTGACCGTTACCGCGGCCCCTCCGGTCATTGAGACCTCAAACGCCATGGTCGGCGCAACCATGCAGCAGGAAATCTACTCCTCGCTGCCCGTCCTGCAGAACGGGACGCAGCGGCGCGCAACCGACTTTATCGCGCTGATGCCCGGTGTGAACGCGCAGCCAACCAATGGCGGCCTGGACACGAACGTAGGCGTAGTGAACGGCTCGGGCAGTCGCGGCGCGGTCTCAGGAATTTACATCAACGGCGTGCCGATTACTTCGGTTGCCGGTGAAGGTGACCCGCGCTTTATCTGGACCTCGATGCCGCTCGACTCCATCAACCAGTTCCAGGTGTACACGGCTGCCTATCCTGCCATGTATGAAGGGCAGGGCGTTGTCAACTACGACGTAAAAAGCGGCAGTAATCAGATTCACGGCAGTCTCTTTGAGTTCTTCCGCAACACCGCCCTCGATACCTGGGGATATCTCGCGCCCGCAGCCGTCAATCCTCTCACAGGAAAGGCCACCAAGCCTGCCGAGCACCAGAACGAATACGGCATCACGCTCGGTTTTCCCATTATCAAAGACAAGCTCTTTGTGTTTGGAAGCTATGACGGGTACCGCTACATTGCGCCACCAAATTACCAGTATCAGACGATTCCGACGCTGGCCATGCGTCAGGGTGATTTCACTGGGACCGGATACAACATCTATGACCCTGCGTCAACCACCTGCACAACAGGCAACGTCTGCACACGCAAGCAGTTTATGGGAGTGAAAAACGGCGTGGCCACGCCCAATGTCATTCCGTCCAATATGTTCTCGCATGCAGCGCAGTACATGCAGCAGTTTTTGCCGCAGCCGACCAACAGCGCTGTTTCCAACAACTATCTCACCGGCCCGGTCACAGGAAGAAACAACTGGTCCACGGCCAACCGCATTGACTGGCACATCTCGCCGTCGCACACCATCTCCGGCGTAATTTCGTTTGGGCGCCAGTCCACCACTGGAGCAGGCGGCGGAATCTCGGGCGCGTTGAACACCAACCAGAACCAGGCCGCGCCGCCGTTCATCTCATATCAGCAGTTTTTTGTAAAGACAAAGGTGTTTATCTTTGAGGACGATTATGTCTTCTCGCCTCATGTGGTCAACCAATTCAAATACGCTTTTGGCCGGTACGATTCCACCGGACTGAACCAGGACATCAGCCCAACATGGGCCGCTTCAGCAGCAGGCATCACCGGGTTGCCGGCTGGCCAGGCCTCCCAGTCTTTCCCCACGGTGAGTTTCAGCGGCAACTCGCAGAACATGAACCGCTGGGCCGGATACTCCGGCAACCGTAATGTGGCCAATGGATATGTTGCGCTGGACAACGTGCAATGGCAGCTCGGCAAACACACACTCACCTTCGGCGGCCAGATTGCATGGATGCAGTACAACTTCACCAATAACAGCACCGGGACCAACCCGCTGCAACTGACTTTCAATTCCTCGGAGACAGCAAAATTCAAGTCCGGCAGCACGCTCGACACGGCCACCGGATTCGCATATGCAAGTTATCTGCTCGGCGCGGTCAACAGCGGAACATTCACCCAGAGCGCCGCGCCTGAGACCGGAGCGCGCTTTCGCCCCATCTCGCCTTATGTGCAGGACGACTGGAAGATTACTCCCCGACTCACGGTCAATCTCGGCCTGCGCTGGGACTACTTCCCCAGCTATCGTGAAGCGGAAGACCGCCTCTCGTGGATGGACCCTGGCAAAACCAACACGCTGGTGAATTACCCAGGCGCGCTGGTCTTTGCCGGACACGGCGACGGCAAGTGCAATTGCAGCACGAACGTGCATGACTACTATAAGAATTTCGGTCCGCGCATCGGCTTTGCATTCCAGAGCGATCCCAAAATGGTCTGGCGGGGAAGCTGGGGTGTCTTCTACACCCACGGAAACAATGTAGGCGGCAGCGCCCTTTCACGCCAGGGGGCCGGGTTGCAGGGCTACAGCACTTCACCCAAGACCACTGTCACGCTGCCTTCTCCCGGCCAGACAGGCACGCAATACTGGCAGCTCGATACGCCATTCCCAAGCTACACGGCCCCTCCAGTCTTCGATCCCACGCTGGGCACCTATTACACGACGGCAAGCACGGCGGCAGCGCAAAGCGTGACCTACGCCGACCCGTACTATGGCGGACGCGCTCCGCAGTACATCAACTGGACCTTTGGGTTCCAGCGCCAGCTTACTGACAGCATGGCGCTGACCATGACCTACGTCGGCTCAGAAGGCCATTTTGTCTACGTGGACTCAAACAATGCGCGCGGATATGCCTCAAACCAGCTTGACCCGAAGTATCTGTATCTGGCCGGGCAACTGAGCAACAAAGCCACAGCCGGAAATCTTGCAGCCGCAGGAATCAGCGCGCCGTTCCCCAGCTTCAGCTCGAGCACTGGAACGATTGCGCAGGCGCTGAAGCCCTTTCCTCAATACAGTGGCGTCTCCGATGCGTACGGTGAAGTGGGCAACACCTCCTACCATGCGCTTCAGGTGATGGTACAACAGCGCCTGAGCCACGGCCTCACCTTTATGGCGAATTACACCTGGTCGCGCAATATGGACAACTCCGGAAGCTTTCGCTCCGGTTATGACATCCCTGCCGCCTATGCCACCGACGGACGGTTTCACAAAGCACGCTCGCTTGACCGCAGCCTTTCGCTCAGTGACCAGCCGCAGAAATTCGTCTTCACCGGGACCTACGATCTGCCCTTCGGCAAAGGACACCTTGGCAATGACAATGCGATTGTGCGCGCGCTGGCCGGCGGATGGCGTCTTTCTGCCATCTACCAGGCCTACTCCGGCTCGCCCATCGGCGTCGTGATGAGCTCCTGCAATACGAACCCTTCGCAGACCACCTGTGAGCCGGTCCTCAACCCGGGCTTCCACGGCCCCGCGCGCATTAACGGCAATTACGGTCATGGCGCGAACGCACAGACACTCAGCAGCATCCCCTACATTGATTCGCGGGTCTTCGCCAAAACGCCGGACTATATGTTCAGCACATTGGCGCGCACCGCCCCGCTGGGTCTGCGCAACTCCGGCAACTATGACCTGGACGCCAGCCTTCGCCGCAGTTTCCCGCTGTTCACAGAGCGCGCGAAGCTCAGCATTCAGGCAGATATGTTCAACGTGACCAACCACACCCGTTTCGGCTATGGCGCCAGCGGCACCACCATCAACTGGGGCACGTCGAGCTTCGGGACCGTGGGCGTGCTTAACAATTCACGCGACGTGCAGTTGGCCGCGCACATTGATTTCTGAAAGAAGTGTGTGGACAGATGGTCTCCATCCCCATCACGCATGGTGTTCGCGTGATGGGATGGAACCAGAGGAAGGATCTCAGAGTGGGTGGGTCACCGGGTTTCTTTCATCTGCGTACAGTTACAGGCGATTCCAAGCGGAAGGTCAGCAGTGTCTCTGCAGGAATCACAATCTGCCGGTTGCCTGTGAATGCGGTGCCTGCCGTGCCTGCGCCAGCACCGGCAAGTCCGCCGATCAGCGCTCCTTTACCGCCTCCCGCCAGCCCGCCGATCAGCGCTCCAAGACCAGCGCCGCCGCCGATGAATCCGGCCGTGCGCTTGCCTTTCCCTTTCTCCACGCGTTCAACCGTGCTGGTGGCAATCGAATAGGTGTTGCCGTTGGCGCGAACAGTGTCCAGACGAATGGCGAGTTCGGCTGCGCCCTTGAAGCGCCCTAACGCATGCGCGGCCACTACGGTCCCACTTGCAGGAGAACCTGCGGGAATCACCGTCACGCCATCCACAACAACGGGGTCTGCGACCGTAGCGCTGAAGCTCTCTCCAGGCTGACTGATCTTTGAGCCGAGGGTTTGCCCCAGCGAAACACGAATGCGTGTCCCTGCGGGAATCACCAGCGGTTGTGCTGCCTGCGCGGGAGCAGGTGCTGGCCCCGCATTCGAAGCAGAAGCAGAACGCTGCGGCGCTGCCTGAGAAGACGGTTGTGCCGATGCATCCGGCGGTGGAGGAGGAACAGATTCCGACGATTGCGGATTTTGCTCCGGTGATGTCTGTGCTGGCTGGTCTGATTTCTTATTGCAACCGCCCGCTGCCAGGAGCACAGCAAGCATAAACGGCAGGATAGGAAGGGTCTTTCTGCTGACTTGCATAGCGCCTAATAAGATGCGGCCCAGGCCTTGCTGGTTGTGCCGCTGTCTTCTTTACGATAGAAGCCGCTTCCGGAAGCCTATAATCTGGGAATCAGAATGCCCATGAAGCACAAGCGCGTTGCCTTAGCTGTTCTGGGAACAGTCGTCCTGCTGTTGCTGTTGTTGCTGGCCGCGCTGAATGCTTTTAATCTGAATGCCTTTTTTTACCCGCACAGCGTGGGTGCCATCTTTCTTTTTACTGCGCTTTCTGTTGTTGTCTTTCTGCTCTTTCTCACGCTGTTGGTCCTGCTCTCGCGCAATATCCTGAAAATCTACGCTGACCGGCGCAGCCGTGTGCTCGGCTCCCGGTTGCGCTCGCGCATGCTGGTTGGCGCGCTGCTGCTTTCCTTTGCTCCAGCCACGTTCATGTTCCTGTTCACCTTCGGGCTGATGAACCGCTCCATAGACCGATGGTTCTCGCAGCCCGTTTCGCAACTGCGGGAGAATTCAACACGCATCGCACTGGAGCTGTCGCACTATGTTACGCAGAATGCGCGCGCCGAGGCCGAGTCCCTGGCCAGCTCTGAATCTGTTTCACTGAATTACCAGGCCGGAAACACGAACGCCCTGCTCGATGAAATTCGCACCCACCGCATCACCCTGCAGGGTGGATTTGCCGTCATCTACCGCGACGAAACTCCGGTCGTGGAATACCAGTTACCGCAGACCACCCATCCGGTGAAAGTGCAGGCGTGGCTTGATACATCTTCTCCTGAAGAGGCGCCTTCACAGCCATTGCCTTCCATCATTCGCAAAGCCGCGCAGCGCACCGATGAACCTGTCATCGCCATCGGCGACATTGAATACGCCCTGGGTATGGCGACCACATCCGGTGGCGGAGTGATCGTAGTTGGCCTTCCCTTGCCCTCAGGATTAAGCGGCACGGTCGCCGATGTTCGCAAGGGAGCAGCGCAGTACTGGGCCATGTATCGCGAGCGGCGCAGCATTCGCAGTACTTATCTTTTACTACTTTTGCTCCTGACTGCGCTCACGTTCTTTGCCAGCAGTTGGCTGGCATGGTTTTTCTCAAAGCAGATCACCCGTCCGCTCGAAAACCTTGCCGAAGCCATGGACCAGATTGCCGAAGGCCATTACCATCAGCGCGTCACAATCTCGGCCACGGAAGAATTGGGTGAGCTGCTGCAATCATTCAATCACATGGCGGCCGACCTGGAGCAGAGCCGCCTGATTGCCGAGCAGTCCACAAAACAATTGTTTGAAGCCAATGCAACCCTCGAAGAGCGCCGCCGCGAGCTGGAGACGATTCTTGAAACCATTCCCGGCGGCGTCATCACGCTCGATTCCGAACTGCGCATCACGCAGGCAAACCAGTCGTTTGCTGATCTTCTGCCGCACGGTGCGCCGCATTCGTTGAAGGGCCTCCAGCTCCAGAAGATTTTCCCGGAAGAGATTGCCAGCGAACTGACCCTGCTTTCGCGCCGTGCCCAGCGCATGGGCGTTGCGTCTACTGAATTTGAAATGCGCGGCGCCAAAGGCAAACTTGATTTGTCTGCCACCATGGCCATGCTCCATCTCGCGCAGGAGCGCCGCGGCTATGTCCTCGTGCTTGAAAACATCACAGAGTTTCTGCAGGCGCAGCGCCAGATGGCATGGAAAGAGGTCGCGCAGCGCGTGGCGCACGAAATCAAGAACCCGCTCACGCCCATTGCGCTTTCCGCCGAGCGCATCAAGCGCCATGTAGACCGCAACACGCCCGATTCGCCTGGCATCATCCATTCATGCGGCGATGTGATTCTGAGCTCGGTTGAAACGCTGCGCAGGCTTGTGGACCAGTTTGCCGCTCTGGCGCAGTTTCCAACCGCACAGCCAAAACCCGCGGACCTGAACACCATTGTCGAAAACGCTTTGCGCCTGTTTGAAGACCGCCTTCACGGCATTCATCTCGATGTGCGTCTTGCCCCTGATTTGCCCCCGGTGATGGCTGATGCAGAAGCATTGAAGCGTGCTCTCGCCAATCTGATCGACAACGCCGCAGAGGCCATGCAGGAAGGCCGGCTCCGCATTCTCAGCCTGACCACCGGTCTTGCGGACCATCGCGAAATGGCGGAGATTGTTGTCTCTGACACGGGCCACGGCCTCACAGATGAAACACGCGAACGGCTGTTCCTCCCTTATTTCTCGACCAAGCAACGCGGCACCGGACTCGGCCTCGCCATTGCGGCAAAAATCGTCCAGGACCATCAGGGCTCGATTCGCGCCGAACAGAACTATCCGGCGGGCGCGCGGTTTATCATCGAATTGCCGCTGGCCGGCAGTGGCGGCAGCAGCGATTCCAGCAGGGCAACAGCGGCAAATAAGACAGCTTCATGAAACATATTCTGATTGTTGATGATGAAGCGGACATCCGCAGGCTCCTTGAAGACATTCTGCGCGAGGAAGGCTACGCCGTCGCCAGCACAGGCTCTGCGAATGAAGCGCTCGTGCTGCTGCGCGATGTGACCTATGACGTGCTGCTGCTCGACATCTGGCTGCCGGACCGCGATGGCCTCAATGTTCTGAACGAACTTCGCTCGCTCGATTCCGACAATAAGCCGGAAGTCATCATCATCTCCGGACACGGGACGATTGAAACTGCGGTCCGCGCCACGAAACTTGGCGCATTCGATTTTCTTGAGAAACCGCTTTCACTCGAACGCACCCTGATTGTCGTCAAGAATGCCATCGAAGCAAAACGGCTTCGCAGCGAAAATGAAGAATTCAAGCGCCAGCTCTCATTGCATGCCGCCATCACAGGCGAAAGCGTCGCCGCCAAGGCCCTGCGGCAGCAGATCAAGCTGATGGCCCCCACCAATGGACGCGTCCTCATCTATGGCGAGTCCGGAAGCGGCAAAGAACTGATTGCCCGCGCCATTCACGCGGAAAGCCTGCGCCGTGAACGCGTCTTTGTAGAGTTGAACTGCGCCGCCATCCCCGAGGACTATATCGAAAGCGAGCTTTTTGGTTACAGAAACAGCGCCGTCCCTGGCGGCCCGGCGGAAAAGCGCGGCACATTTGAGCGCGCGGATGGAGGCACGCTCTTCCTGGACGAAGTCGGTGACATGAGCCTGAAAACGCAGGCCAAAGTGCTGCGTGCGCTCGACGAACAGCGCTTCACTCCCGTGGGCGCGGCACATGCCATGAGCGTGGATGTTCGCGTCATTGCCGCGACAAACAAAAATCTTGAAGACGAGATCGCAAAAGGAAACTTCCGCGAAGACCTTTTCTATCGCCTGAATGTCATTCCGTTTTATGTTCCGCCCCTGCGCGACCGCAAAGAGGACATTCCTCTGCTTACCCGCGAGTTCCTGCGCGAATTCGGCCGCCAATATGGACGCCCGCGCATTGACATGACTGAAGATGCTTTGGACGTGCTCAAGCAGTACCACTGGCCAGGCAATGTACGCGAATTGAAGAACCTGATTGAGCGCATCCTGATCCTCAACCCGCACACATTGCGCATCGAACGCAGGCATCTTCCTATGCTGGTGCATCGCGCATCAGGCAGACGCAATGAAGACTTCACCACGCTGCAACAGGCGCGCGAAGCTTATGAACGGGACTACATCCTGAAGAAAATTGATGAATGTCACGGAAATATAAGCCGCGCTGCGGAAACCCTCGGCCTCGAACGCAGCCACCTCTATAGAAAAATGCGCGCGCTCGGAATCAGCGTGAGGGAGTAGCAGGACAGGATGGCGGAGGGAGAGGGATTCGAACCCCCGTTACCCTTTCGGGTAAAGCGGTTTTCAAGACCGCCTGTTTCAACCACTCACACATCCCTCCGCAAGGGTTGGCCGGCAACGTTGTTGCCGGGGTATCGAGCGGCAGGGCCTTTGCCCTACTTCATTGTACGACGGCCCCATCTTTATAGCATTTTCGTGTATGGAGAGTCCGTTGTTCTGACGACCAAAAGGGAGAAATCTCAGCTCGCAGCCTGCTCCGCCTCCTGCGGAAGTGGCGTGACCGGAATTGCCAGCGCGGAAACAAATCGCGGAAAAAACTCAAAAGCGGCAGCCACGGCCGTCAGCTCAATCACTTCTTTATCGCTGAAGTGTTGTTTCACGGCTTGGTAGGCTGCATCGTCTATGGCATGGGCTGATGTGTGCAGCTTGTCGGCGTAGCGCAGGCCGGCCTTTTCTTTCTCCGTGAAGGGCCCGGCCTCATAGCTGTCAATGGCTGCAATCTGCTCATTGGTGGCCCCGCGCAGCCTGGCCAGGTAGCGGTGCGATGAAATGCAATACTCGCAGGTATTGAGTGCAGCGACCCTCGTTGCTACCAGCTCCTTGTACCAGGCGGGCAGTTCGCCTTCTCCCATCAGCGGCTTCAGAAGTGCCGCAAATCCGAGCGCCAGCGCTGGCACATGCGAGACGGTCTTAAACATATACGGCACAACCCCGCGCTCCTGATAAATCTTGTCATAGAGCGCGGCAATTTCACCTTCCACGTGCTCGCGTTCCAGCATCCGGATGCGGCCCTTGTTCTCACCGTGCGCCATAGCCAGAGGTCCCTTTCCGCAAAACTCAATGCGATGGAGGCACATACTCCTTTGGCAGCTCTGAGCCTTCGCCGAAGAAGTAGCGGTCCATCTGTTCTACCAGAAACTCCTGGGCCTGCGGCGTCCACGGCTGCAGGCGGTATTCATTCAGCAGCATCTTCTGGTGCTCCAGCCACTCCAGCCAGGCCTTCTTTGAGACATTGTGATAAATCTTGTTGCCAAAATCGCTGTCAAACGGCGGCTCGTCGAGCCCTTCCATCTGCTGCTTATAGCGCGCGCAAAATACTGTGTGTGCCATGCTTTGTCCTTCTGAAACTATTGTAAGCAATCGGATTTCCAGGGCCAAAAAGGCCGTGGCCCCGTCCTTGCCTGCTTATTTTCCGATGCAGAATGTCGAAAAAATCAGGTTGAGAATGTCATCCGGCGTGGTCTCGCCAGTTAACGAATCCAGATGCCGCAACGCCGCATACAGATCCAGCAGCAGCATCTCATGCGGGATCTTCTCTGCCACTGCTTTTCGCGCCGCGGCAAGCGAATCCAGTGCGCCTGTAACCGCCTGATGGTGCCGGACGGTGGTCAGCATCCCGTTTTCATTTCCTGCGCCCGGCCCATGGACCAGTTCGAGGACCACTCTACGCAATTCGTCTATGCCTTCCCCGGTTATGGCCGATGTGCGCACCAGCTTCAAACCATCACCGGGAATTTGTAACTCACTCTGTTCCAGATTGAGGTCGCATTTGTTCGCCGCGACCAGCGCGCGCCTGCCTTCAAGAGATGCAATCAGCTCTGCCTCATCTTCACGCAGGGGAACAGAAGCGTCGAGCACGATCAGGACCAGGTCCGCATCGGCCAGTGCTTCGCGCGATTTCTGAATGCCTATGGATTCAGCTTCGTCAGCAGCCTCACGCAGACCCGCCGTATCTATCAGCTCAATCGGGATGCCGCCAAT
>DASRBV010000327.1:0-16381 GCA_035653455.1 Pseudacidobacterium sp.
TGGGAGGCGTCCCCAAGCACGCCGCGCATCATCATCTGTGTCCCTTTCTGGTCCAGAATGCTCCAGATCGGCTCGTTGTCCACCGCCGACATCTGCTGCATCATCGAATCATTCGACAGCAGGTTTGGAGCAAGCCCATCCCGGGCATCAAGCGCATATTTGATGGAATCGCTCGACCCAAACACCATCGTCGTCGGATTCAGAAAGCAGACCAGCATCCCGCTGCCACCCATGGGATAAAGCGCGTTGTCGCGTATCTTCGTCGGCTTCACCTTCTTTTTGCGGAAATTGGCAAGAATGTCCTGCAGAGAAAACTGTCCCTGCGCCACGCCGATGATACGGGTGTAGTCCACACTGGGACTGCTGCGGAATGCGGCAAAGGCCAGCTCATCAATATCGTGGTTATCGTTCAGACCGGAAGTCTTCAGCGCCTGTTCCAGTTCCTTCAGCTCGGGCGGAAGAATGCGCGCTTTCAGGTTCATTGCCGCGTCGGAATTCTGCATGGCGCGGTAATCTACAACGATCAGTTGCTGCACGTCTTTAGGAATGGCGGCCCGCGCATCTTCGCTCAATTGCGCGGCCAGGGCTGGCAGTCCGGCCAGAATTCCAAGACCTGCGGCCAGTACTGCTTTCGACAAAAGCTTCAAATCTCTACCTCCGGGAACATAAGCCCCTGAATACCTTATTTTAGACCGGAGCCGGCCACTCCAAAGGATGTTGCAGGCGGCGTTCCAGAATCTTCTCTTCAGGATGAAACCCATCTAATTGACGCACCCACTCGCTCTCCGGCTCAAAAGCCGCCTCCGGAAGCAGCCCAATCAGCTCTCCGCGCGCTGGCTGCGTGCGGTATCTGGCCGCCTGCCGCTTGACTGCCGCATAGGCCGACGCAACCGAGGTCTGCCGGAAGTCCGTGATATTCATCGAGATCTGCGCCATCCCGTGGGCCAGCACGCCCATGGCCTTCACGCCGGAAAGCCCTCCGCTCGACGCCCGTATCTCCTTTGCAATCGCCCGCGCCGTCGCCACATTGTCCGTAGCCAGATAAATATTGTAGGCAATCAGATAACGCCGCGCCCCTACCGCCGAAGCCCCTGCCGTCGGATGCAGGTCCGGCCCGCCCACATCCGGACGTCGCGAGGCGTCCTTGCGCACGGCCTCGCGCAGCCCCTCGAACTGTCCCCGCCGGACATCTTCCAACAGCGCGCGGTCGGGCCGGGCAGCCGCCGCCTCGTAAAAATAGACCGGCACGTGGTGGCGCTTCCAGATTTCCATGCCCGCCTGCCGCGCCAGCAGCGCACACTGCTCCAACGAAATGTTGCGAATGGGCACAAACGGCACCACGTCCGCGGCCCCGATACGGGGATGGACACCCTCCTGTGCCGTCAGATCAATCAATTCAGCAGCCCGCCCGGCTGCCCGCACCGCCGCTTCCACAATCGCAGCAGGAGGCCCCGCCACGGTCACCACAGACCGGTTATGGTCGCTGTCCATAGACCAGTCCAGCAGCACAACACCCTCCACCCGCATCGCCGAAAGAATAGACAGCACCTTGCGCGCATCACGTCCTTCAGAAAAATTCGGCACACATTCAATCAGGGCGTCGTTCGTCATCTTCTCGTCTGCTTGTGTTCTGCTTCAGTGTAACGTGTGATGACCACGCCGTTGTCCTATCTGGCCGCCTTCCGTAACCGGTCGCGAATCGCAATTCCAATCCCTTCCGCCTTTGGCACAGGGCAAAGGATGACTTCTGCCCCGGCCTGATCCAGAAAACGCAGCCCAGCAAACAAGCGTTGAGCAAGCTCTTCGGCCCGCTCCCATCTGCCCCAGTCAAAAACCGCCATATCTTCCGTCCGGAGGCGCGCCGCAAACACATCCGGCAGCATCAGGCCTGTCTTCATTCCCTGGTGCCTTGCCCGCTCTACGGCGTCCACAAAAGCAGCGATCTGTGCCTCGCCCTCTCCATCCACCAGGACCAATTTCGCCTTTGGAGCATAATGCCGCAGACCCACTCCGGGCGAAGGCAGGGCCTCCGGAGGCGTCTCGTGCAATTCCTCCGGCTCACGAAATCCAACCGCCTCCACGCCCGCCGCGCGAATCTGCTCCAGTGAAACCACTCCCGGACGGTACACCACGCACGGCGTCTCAACCGCATCTATTACCGTAGATTCCAGCCCGTGCCAGGTCTCCCCCGCGTCCAGAACCGCATCAATCCGTCCATCCAGGTCCTCAACCACATGCGCGGCACTCGTCGGACTCGTCCGCCCAAAACGGTTCGCGCTCGGCGCGGCGACAGGCACCCCTGCCCTGCGAATCAGGGCCTGTGCCACCGGATGCTGCGGCATCCGCACGCCAATTTTGCGCCGCCCCGCAGTCACCTCGTCCGGGACCTCGTCCTTTTTTTCCAGAAGCAGCGTCAGAGGTCCCGGCCAAAACCGCTCTGCCAGCCGATGCGCTGCCTCCGGAACATTTTTCGCCACCCGCCACAGCATCTCCATGTCCGCAACATGCACAATCAACGGGTCCCACGATGGTCTCTGCTTGGCCGCAAAGATCTTCGCCACGGCCGTCGCATCCAGCGCGTTCGCCCCCAGCCCATAGACAGTCTCCGTAGGAAACGCGACCGTGCCTCCCTCGCGCAAAATGGCCGCAGCCTGCTCCAGGGTGGACCGCGCGGCTTCTGAAGCAATTTCTCCGGAACTGACTTTCAGGTGAATCGTACGCACAATTACAGAGTACAGGTCTCGGAAACCCTGAACGAAATGGACTATATAGGTACTTTTTACCGGTCCATCGCGGCCCCTGCGCCCCGGCCCCGCGCGTTGTACCCTGTATGCATGAGCGCCGTCGAGATCGAGGTCAAATTCCGTGTTGCCGATGGCGAGGCACTGGAGCGGAAACTGCTTTCCATCGGCTTCCACAAAGTAACACCGCGTACCTTCGAGAAGAACATACTTTTCGATACCCCGGAGCGCTCTCTGCGTGCCCAACAATCCATTCTCCGCATCCGCCAATACGGCGAGCGATGGATCGTTACCCATAAATGCCTGCCGCAGGACCACGATGCTGCCGCCCGCCACAAGCACCGCGTCGAAACGGAAACCGAAGTCAGGGACGGTGAGGCCATGGCCATTATCTTCAGCGAGTTGGGATATAAACCAGCCTTTGCTTACGAAAAATGGCGCACCGAATACGCTGACCACACCGGTCATTGCGTGATAGATGAAACACCGATCGGCTTATTTGCCGAACTCGAAGGCCCGGGCGAATGGATTGACTCCATTGGCAAGAAGCTGGGCCTGGACCCGTCTGAAATGATCACCCTCAGCTATGGTCGTCTCTTCGACGAATGGCGCAAAGAGACCGGCAGCACAGCAACGGACCTGACGTTTGAGGCCATTGCAAATCAGAAACAGGACTGAAGGCCGGAAAACCGGGGACTGACAACTGAGAACTGGCAACCGGCCCCCCTCAAGCCTTTTCATTTTCTGCCGATAAGCACCTCAGACAAGTTCTGAGGTCCCTATGAATTCCCGAAATTTTCGTAAATCTGCTTTTGGAGTATTGTGGCGGCTGGCCCTTGCGTTTGCCTGTCTGCTGATTGCACTGCCTGGACATGGTGAAGAGCGCCGCGTAGAAAAGCGCGTGTCCCCGGTGTATCCGGAGATTGCCAAACGGATGCGCATTGGCGGTGTGGTGCATGTGGAGGCCACGGTTGCTGCAGACGGCAGTGTGACTGCGGTCAAGGCAGTATCAGGGAACAAGATGCTGACCCCAGCGGCGGAAGAGGCGGTAAAGCGCTGGAAGTTTGCGCCCGGAGACGGCCAGTCCACTGTGGGCGTAGACATCAATTTTGAAGTGAATTAGATCCATTCAATCCTATAAAGAAGGAAGTAGCGAGGCCATGACATTCACGCAGTCGCGCCTGACCAACAAGCTGCGCCTGAGCACGGGCGTATTAATAGTGAGCATTCTGCTTGGCTCCTCGGCCGCCTATCTCAAGATGCGGCAGGCCAGCCAGCTTGCCGAAAATGTGGCGTCGGAGCAGATTCCGGCGCTCACAGCCGTGCGCGACCTGCGCGTTGCGCTGCTTGACTCTTCGAATGCGCTGAAGGCGTACATGCTTTTTGGCATAGACCCGAGCATGGCCTCGCGTTACAAGGCAGTGCTGGAAAAGAGCAAGGCCGACGCAAACGATGCGATTTCGCGCATACTGGCAAAGCGTCAGGTGATTGATGCCATGGCCGGATCCGGACAGGTGGACAGTCTGCTCAATGAATATCGCGCATTCGAGCAGGGGCAGGACCATGTGGAGGCGATGGCCATCGGCCAGGGCAGCGATGCAACGAGCAAGGCCTATGATCTTCTGCAGGGCGAAGTGGCCAATCACGAGGCGGCGTGCAGAAAAGCCGGCTCGGCTGTGGTTTCAGCCATGATGCAGGCCACCGACGCCAGCCTGCATGAGACGGTGCATTCCATGCGTCTGCAGGCGATTTATCTCTGGCTGGCGATTCTGTTTGGCGGAATCATTGGCTCCTCGCTGGCTGAGCTCACAATTCGCCGAGTGGTGCGCTCTGTCGTCCTCGTCGCAGATCGCGCGCAGCAGATTGCGGAAGGCGACCTGACAGGCGAGGCCCTGCATACCGACTCGCAGGACGAAGTCGGCAGCCTGGCAACCTCCATCAACCGGATGCAGGACAATCTCCGCGAGATGATCCGCACCATGATGGAGATCTCGAACACCGTCAACAGTGACGCAGAAAAGCTCGCGCACTCGGCATCGGAGTCCTTCCGCCGCACGAAAGAGCAAAGCCTCCAGACGCAGCAGGCGGCCACGGCGATGCAGGAGATGTCCATCAGCATTGCGGAAGTTTCCAGGCACTCTCAGAACGCGGCCGAAAACGCGAAAGAAGCCTCGAAAATCGCAAAAGAAGGCGGATCAACCGTCGAACAGATGCTCATCTCCATGCAGTCCATTGCCGACTCTGTGCGCAACACCGCCTCGACCGTGCAGCGCCTGGGCAAAGAATCTGAGCAGATCATCCGCATCGTCAACGTCATCGAAGAAATTGCGCAAAAAACCAACCTGCTTGCCCTCAACGCCGCGATCGAAGCCGCGCGTGCCGGAGAACAGGGACGCGGCTTTGCCGTCGTTGCCGGAGAGGTCCGCCGCCTGGCTGAAAGCACTCGCAACGCCACCAGCGAAATCGGGCAGATGATTGAAGGCATCCAGGTGCACACACGTTCTGCCGTGGAAGCGATGGATGCAGGCACAGCCACCGTCAACGAAGGCGTGGAAACCACCACCCGTGCGGGCGAGGCATTGCAGCGCATCATCCACATGGCCGACCAGGTGGACAGCATGATTGCACAGATTGCCGCTGCCGCCATGCAGCAGTCTGAAGCCGCACGCCAGTCGAGCGCGAACGTGGACATCATCAACCGCCTCGGCGAAGAAAACGCCGCGGCCATTCCGGAAAGCAACGCCATCGTCACTTCTGTTCAGGCCGGGGCCAGGCGCCTGCAGGAGCACATCTCGCGCTTCAAGCTGGAAGAAGGCGGGCGGACCGTCCGCGCGGCCTTTGCTTCGCAGGGATTTGCTCCGCAGACCGCTGCCGCTTATGGAGACTAACGTTCAGCGCGCGCCAGAAAAAGAGGGCAGAGTCAAAAAGGCTCTGCCCTCTTTTTCTGCACCAGGTCCAGAGAAAACCCCACCTGCCTGTCTCATGGTGAGAAAAATTCGCTTCTTAGTACCCACGCCTTGCTTCGTCCGCATCTTCAGCCAGGTCGCGCAGATAAGCAAAGAACCCCGGTGACTGCCCGCGAAACAACCCATCCGCTGTGAATGCCGCCAGCGCTGCCGTGGCTGCGCGTTTTGTCTCTGTGGGCCGGATGATGGAAACCACCGGAAATTTCTTGCTCAGAAAAACCGTCGGCTCCGGCATGATGAGGTTTGCCTGGAGGTTTTCATTCCCTTCAAATGTGCTGATGTCCGGAAAGTCCACCGTCTTTCCGCTGACCGGATCGTGCACGCCCGTCAATGCCGGACAGTTCCCCGCCTTGTCCTGCCATGTCTGAAAATGCGCGATTTCCGTTCCGCCGATGCTCAGCAGAATGCGCAGCACCTCCACGCTTTTCACGCGCTGCGCCAGTTGCGCGTAAAGACTCGTCCCGCCCTGCTCAATAAACGCAAAGTGGAACCCGGCGGTGTTGGCAATAAACTGCGTCACATCGGTGACCCCATTCGGCGAAGACGGGTCCAGTTGCGCCTCATCATCGTTTCGGGGAATGGCCGTATGCCGGTCTGTTCCGATCACCGCAATGGCATTGGGAAAACTGTCTCCGAAGTCGGGGTTCTTCTGCCCGCTGCGGTACCGCGTCCACCACGAGGTGTCCACGGTCAGCTCCATCAGATTGGTGAGGCGGTTGATTTGTTGCGCTCCTGTTGCCTTGCTGCTGGGCAGAGTGCGAAACGGGGTCAGGTCTACAGTATCTGCGCCTTTCGATTTCAGATACTCGTTTATGAAGGCCGCATGGCTGAATTCATCATCGGTATTGTCGGTAATATATTGCGGCATGTCGGAATCGAGATTTGTGAGTGCTTTGGTGTAGGCTGTGTTTCCGGTGGTCAGCCCTTTCAGATAGGGGGCTTCGTTCTTTTGTACTCCTCCCAGTTCTGCGTATTGCTGCCACAGATCAGCTTCAAGCGTTTCAGCCGCTGCCAGAAAGCGAAGGATGGCTGCGTCGCCTGGATCTAGTCTGCCGCCGCGTTCCTCTGCCTCCAGAGGAAGATTGCCTAGAAGGGCGCCTGTAGAAATGGCCGCTCCGGCAACTCCCATGCTTTTAAGGAAATTGCGCCGTTTGACTGCGCTTTTCATTGGGGGACTCTGTTCCATGCTGCACACTCCTGAAAAAAATTTGGTTTTACCTGGCCCGTGTGTAGCAGCTTCCTCCAGGGCGGAATGCCGTGTGTCATCCATCCGTCATCCTTGTGTCATCTCTTTGCTACTCTGGAATCCTGATGACACCCGATTTCCGCTCCACCCTCATAGATTTCATCCGCCGCGAAGCAAAACCCATAGACAAATACGGCCACCAGCCCCGTCTTTATGCGTTGACCCGGCAGGTCGGCGAAGGACTTGCCTACGACGACGATGTGGTCTTCGCCGCAGTATGGCTGCATGATCTCGGTGTGTTTGCTGGACACCGGCCTGAAGACCCAACTGAGCTTGCGCGCTGGGACCATGTGCGTTATGCCTGCGAGCATGCTCCGCGCATTCTTGCGGGCACAGGATTTCCCACTGAGAAAATTCCGGCGGTGCTGGCCGCCATCCGCGAGCATCAGCCGCAGGATGGGCCGACCAGCACAGAAGCGACGATTCTGCGTGATGCCGATATTCTTGAACAGCTCGGCGCGATTGGGATTCTGCGCGCCGTCTCGAAGGTAGGCCGTGACACACGCTACCCCACCTTCACGGATGCAATAAGAGTGTTGCAGAAAAACCTGGAGGCGCTGCCGGCGAAAATCCGGTTGGAAAGCACTAAAAAACTGGCCGCGCCGCGCATCGTCGCGTTGCGGGAGTTTCTGGATGCAGTGGAGACAGAAGCCCAGAGAAATCTGCTTTGATAACAGCTACGTTTGTGATAAAGACCTGCTGAAAGCTGCTCCGCTGGAAGGAGTTTTGTTGGTTTCCCCCTACCCTTCCGTAACTTGACTTCCCTCCCCGGCCCCGCTACTCTCCCAGCAAATTCCCAAAATAGAACAGGTACACGCGCATTGACTGCTTCTTCTGCCTTAAGCGAATCCATTTCTACTGAGCGCCTTGCATGGCTTGCGCTGGCGCTCACTCCCGGACTCGGCCCTCGCCGCATTCTCAGTGCCATTCGCCAGACGCAATCGGCGGATGAGATTCTGCATCTGCCCCTCACCGGACTCGAATCACTCAACTTTCCCGCGCAAGCCGTGCAGTTCATCGCGGACGGGCAGGCGCTTCAGGCAGCGAACAAAGAATGGGAAGCCATGCAGAAGTCCGGCGCGTCATTTCTTACATACAACGACGCGGAATATCCTGAACGCCTGCAACAAATCTTCGACCCACCTGCGCTTCTCTGGATTCGTGGCGACGCATCTCTGCTCTCCAGGCCTTCTATCGCTGTCGTTGGAACGCGGCATCCTACTCCATATGGGGCGGGCATGGCAGAGATGCTCTCACGCGACCTGGCAGCGCGCGGCATCATCATTCTCAGCGGAATGGCGCGCGGTGTAGACACGGCGGCGCACAAAGGTGCGCTTGCCGCCAAAGGCCAGACCGTTGCTGTTTGGGGAACAGGCATTGATGTCATCTATCCAAAAGAAAACAAGTCTCTCGCCGAGCAGATCATCGCAGCCGGAGGCGCAATGATCTCCGAGTTGCCGATGGGCACCTTTCCTGCTCCGCAAAATTTCCCTAAACGCAACCGCATCATCAGCGGAATGAGTGTCGGCGTCCTTGTGGTCGAAGCAGGCGAACACAGCGGGACGCGCGTAACGGCCCGCTGCGCGCTCGAACAGGACCGCGACGTCTTTGCCGTGCCGGGCAATGTGACCAGCAAAAACGCATGGGGCCCTAACACATTGATAAAACAGGGCGCTAAGCTCGTTGCCACGTGGGAAGATGTCTGGGAAGAGCTTCCTTCCCAGATTCGCCTTGAAATTGAATCTGCCTGGGAGCTTGCATCGAAACCACAACCTGGTGCATCGTTATTTGAGGAAGCTCCCTTGCCGCCCGCTGAATCTCGTGTGATGGAAGTGCTTCGGCATGACGAAGCATTGCAACTGGATGAGATCATGGAGAAGCTGGAGCCAGAGCTGAGTTCGTCAGAAGTGTTTACCGCGCTTTTTGAATTGGAGCTCGCAGGACGCATCAAACAACTTCCGGGTAAAAATTACGTCAAAAGTTTTTGATTCCCGCGTGAGTGTTGCCATGCACCGTTCACTGGTTTTTTGCGTCTTTAAAAATGTCGCTCTGGATTCTTTGCGGCAATTCGTGATAGCTTCCAGAAGCATTGGCAAAGGAAAACAATGAGTAAATCGCTCGTGATCGTTGAGTCTCCGGCAAAGGCAAAGACGATCAACAAATATCTAGGCAAGGACTACACGGTCGAAGCAACCATCGGTCATATTAAGGACTTGCCTAAAAATGAAATTGGCGTAGAACTGAAGCACCGCACCTTTGAGCCGGACCTGATTGTGATTCCCGGCAAAGAGAAGGTCGTGGACCGCCTGAAGAAGCTCGCTGCAAAATCGGAATCCGTCTATCTGGCGCCTGACCCTGACCGCGAAGGCGAGGCCATTGCCGCGCACCTGGCCGAAGAACTGAGCAAAGTTGTAAAAAAGAACGCCATCCACCGCGTCACGTTTAACGAAATCACACCGAAGGCTGTACGCGACGCCTTCCAGCACGCGCGCAAGATTGACTCGCACCTTGTAGACGCGCAGACCACGCGCCGCGTCCTTGACCGCATTGTTGGCTATCAGGTTTCTCCTTTATTGTGGGACAAAGTCCGTCGCGGCCTCTCTGCCGGACGCGTGCAGACCGTCGCAGTTCGCCTCATCGTCGAGCGCGAACGCGAAATCAAGGCCTTCAATCCGGTCGAATACTGGACCATTGATGCAGATCTGGAAGCGCAGAAATCCACGCCATTCACCGCGCGTTTTGTCGGCATAGATGGCCAGCGCGCCCGTGTGGAAACCGTTGATGCGCCTGCACTGCCCGACCAGAAGATCACAGATGAAGTTGTCGCGCAGTTGAAGAAGGCCGCATGGTCGGTCCGCTCCGTCGAGCGCAAGGAGCGCAGGCGCAACTCGGCCGCGCCCTTCACCACCAGCAAACTCCAGCAGGATGCATCCCGCCAGCTCGGCTTTAACGTAAAGCGCACCATGGGCGTGGCCCAGCGTTTGTACGAAGGCGTGGACATTGGCGGCGAAACCATCGGTCTTATCACCTACATGCGTACTGACTCGACGCGTGTTGCGCCCGAAGCCATCGGTGCTGTTCGCAACTGGATCAAGTCAAACCTCGGCGACAACTATTTGCCGGAATCGCCAAACGCTTTCAAGTCTAAAAAAGACGCGCAGGATGCGCACGAGGCGATTCGTCCCACCAATGTAGACCTGCATCCGGATGAAATTCGCAAATACCTGAGCGATGAGCAGTACAAACTCTACCGGCTCATCTGGCGGCGCTTTGTCGCCTCGCAGATGACGCCTGCGGTCTTCGACCAGACCACAGTAGATATTGTTGCAAAGGCCGGCCGCAGGTATGACTTCCGTGTGACCGGGTCCGTCCTCAGGTTCGACGGCTATCTGAAAATCTACGAAGAAGCGAAGGACAAGAAAGATGAGGACGACGAGGCGCTCTCAAACAAGCTGCCTGCGCTCAATGAAGGCCAGCCGCTCACGCTGCGCGAGCTTAAACCAGAGCAGCACTTTACCGAGCCGCCTCCACGCTATAACGAAGCCTCGCTGGTAAAGGAACTGGAAGAGCGCGGCATCGGCCGTCCATCCACGTACTCGTCCATCATCAACACCATTCAGGACCGCGAGTATGTGCAGAAAATCGGCGGACGCTCAGGCCGCTTTGTGCCTACGGAAATCGGCACCGTAGTGAATGACCTGCTGGTGAAGAACTTCCCCTATATCTTCGACACAAAGTACACGGCGCGTCTGGAAGAAGAACTGGACGACATCGAAGATGGCCGCGAAAAGTGGACCGACCTGCTCAAGGCCTTTTATGGCCACTTTGAAGAAGAGCTGAAAGACGCCAGCAAGCACATGGAGAACATCAAGCGGATGGAGAAGCCGACGGACGAAAAGTGTCCGCAGTGCGGCTCGCCGCTGGTGCTCAAGTGGGGCAAGTTCGGGTCCTTCTACGCGTGCAGCTCTTACGACAAAAAGAAAAAAGGAAGCTGTGACTACACGCGCGAAAACTTTGAGGCCAAACCGAATCTTGCTCTCAATGATGGCCAGGAGAACGAGCAGGAGGAAGAATACTGCGAGAACTGCGGTCGCGTGATGGTGCTGCGCAACGGTCCCTGGGGCCCCTTCATGGCCTGTCCTGGCTATAACGAAGATCCTCCGTGCAAGACCGTGCGCCGTCTGCACCAGAAGCAGCAGCAGAAGCCGCCCGAGCCAATTGACGAAGTCTGCCCGAAGTGCGGAAAGCAATTGGTCAAGCGCCAGGGCCAGTACGGAGAGTTCATCTCCTGCTCCGGTTATCCAAAGTGCAAGTACATTAAGCAGAACACGATTGGTGTAAAGTGCCCGAAGTGTCATGAAGGCGAGATCGTCGAAAAGAAGGCGCGCCGTGGCAACATCTTCTACGGATGCGAGAACTACCCGAAGTGCGACTTCACGGCAAACTACAAACCTGTAGACCAGAAGTGCCCGGAGTGCGGTTCGCCTTATTTGCTTGAGAAAACGCTCAAGTCGGGTGTCTATCTTGTCTGCCCAAACCGCAAGACCACCGCTGATGAGGAAGAGGGCACAAAGAAGCGCCGTAAGAAGGGCGAAGAAGAACCGGCAGTCACCTGCACTTTCTCGAAGCGAATCGGCGACGCTCCCGAACCGGAGCGGCCCAGACCAGAAACTCACGCACCTCTGGTAGAGCAGGCCGTTTAAAATTCAAGCAGCAGTACCTCATGCTCCCATCCTTTGCAGCAGCAAGGAATGGGAGCAGATATTGTTTTACGCAGCCACTTGTACCGGCCTCTTTATTTCTGCTTTTTCTGACGGTACAAGGGCCGGAGCAATGATCCCCACCGTTTCTGTCAGACCAAGGATTGGTCCCTGCTGAATGTGGCGAGCGGCCAATTCAATTTTGCAGAAATACAGGCCCAGAAAATTCCTTTTTGTTATCCTGACGACCTCGCCGGCATTGTAACGCCTGTCAATCTTCTCCGCTGCTTTGCGGAGCGCTGCCTTCAATGCCTGTTGCGGATCCAACGCTAAAGACCAACCCTGGCATTCATGCGTCAGCCAGAAGAAGTGCCATTCGGCAGAACGCACTTTCTTGTCAGTCTCAACTGCGCTCTCATCCAGAGCGAGCCAATGCTCCGATAAGGAGTTGCCTCGCACATGTACCTGCTCCGGCAGAGAGATGTTCTGTCTCAAAAGCATTTGCCCCTCAAAGACAATCATGGCCCCAACCCTCCTTACTTATCGCTGCTGTATGGTTGGACATCCGGGATACAGAGGCGCAGCCATTGCGGCCTCGCGCATCTCCGACGCCCGCTTCTCACTGCCCACAACCAGCTCGTCATTCACGCTGATGACCCCATACAGCCCATTGATTTTGCTGATGAGCTGCTTTTTCTGCTGGTCATTCGGGACAGACCCCATCAGAGTGACGATGCCGTCCTTCAGCACTGCGTGCACCCCCGGATAGGTTGTGTGCACAAGCTTGCTGATCTCCAGCTTCACTTCATCATCGCTGGCCAGGTCCGGGATTGTCTGCAAATGATCCAATACTTGGGTGACGCCATCCGTGCTTCCGGCAATCGCCAGTGCCATAGCGTGGTACACCGGATCTTTTACGGTTCCAGACAGCGTCACTACGCCGTTCGCCACTGATACATGCACGTCGGGCAGCATGGGTGTGTCGCCAGACCATCCGTAATGCAAACGGTCCTCAATCTGATTTTCCAGCGTAGCGTCATCTACCGGAGTCGCCGTGACCATCACATTGTCTTCCACGTTGCGTATGCCCGGGATGGAACGCACGGCAGCTTCTGCATTCAGCTTGTCCTGATAATGATCCACTGATCCGGACAGGGTCGCTGTTCCACGGGATATCGTGACCTCGACCAGAGCCAGCGCCGGATCGCGGTCCAACGCCTCGCGCGCGGCCTGCACCAGGCTGGCCTGCGGATAGCCCCTTTTTAAAGCACCTGTCGTGTCTGCTGAGTACGCATAGACGCACAAGCCTAGTATGGTGCCTGTACACAGAATTTCTCTCCAAAACTTCATCGCAGCCCTCCTTGCGCTAAAGTCTCAAAGAAAATGCCGGGATGGCCGCGTCCGGGAGGACGCCGCAACCATCCACACATGGCCGTCTGAGAGGATTCAGGCGGCCTTCGAGCCGGTAAGCTGTTTCTGGGGTGGAGCGCCAATTTTGATCTGACGCGGTCTGGCATCGGCCTTCTTCGGCATTGTCAGATACAGCACTCCATTTTCATATTTGGCCTCAATATTGTCGGGATCCACCGTGGCCGGCAAAGTGAACGTCCGGGAGAAGCTCCCGTAGAAGCGCTCGTTCCGCTGATAGCGGTCCTGTTTGCGGCGCTCATCGAATTTGCGTTCACCGCTGACCGTCAGTACGTTGTTCTCTATCGTGATATTGAGGTCTTCCTGCTTTACGCCGGGTATCTCCATTTCGAGCAGAACGTGGTCGTCTTCTTCATAGACGTCCGTCCTGGGAGAGAACCACGGAGCTATCAGAGATGAATTGTCGCCGTCCATCTCCGGAAAGAATTCACTGAAAAGCCTGTTCACGCGGTCCTGCAGAGAGGAAAGCTCGCGGAACGGCTGCCAACGGGTCAGTACCATTCGCATACCTCCTCACATCAGGGATTTCTGTTTTCTACCCGGATGGATGCAGAAGCGCAAAAAGGGTTGCATGAATTTGAGTGCGTTATTAGCAGATTTTATTATCATTCCTTAAGGGCCATTTTGCGAAGCAACAGACGTGCAAAAGCAAAACCAGGAACCACGGACAGACCCTCCGCAATCCTTGCAGCCTCCAGCTCTCTGGCGCATCCCAACAGATGGGGAGGGCTGCATGTCTGCTGATGACCGTGTTCTTCGTGACAACCTGATTGAATTCCTGCGTGGCGGGAGCGCACACATTGAGCTTCATGCGGCGCTCAAAGACTTCCCTCCCGCTTTCTATGGGGCGAAACCCAAAGGTACACCCTACACAGCATGGCAGCTCCTGGAGCACATCCGAATCGCCCTGCATGACCTGCTGGAGTTCTGCACTGTCCCCGAATATGTCGCACCTGAATGGCCAAAGGACTACTGGCCGGAAGCCGCGGCGCCTTCATCTCCAGAGCAGTGGAATGCCTCCCTCAGGGCCATTCAGGAAGACCTTGCCGCCTTCGAGAAACTCGCCGGAGGACCCGTATCCAATCTCTACGCGCAGATCCCATGGGGCGATGGCCAGACGCTTCTGCGCGAAATCCTGCTTGCCGGCGACCACACCAGCTACCATCTGGGCCAGTTGGTCATGTTGCGCAAGCAACTGGAAAGAAGCATGTCCTGACAGGGCGGCGCGCCTTCTCACCTGACACTCGGAGCAGCGTGTCAGGTGGAAAGACCATAGCCTGCTAAAACTTCACCTGCGGCGCCTGTCGTGAAGCCTCGCTGGCCTGGAAGTAGTCATTATCAGGCTGGAACCCGGCTATGCCCGCCCAGATACTGTTCGGGAACTGGCGGATGAAAGTGTTGTAGTCCTGGAGCGTCTGATTATAGCGGCGGCGCTCGACCGCAATCCGGTTCTCGGTGCCTTCAAGCTGGTCCTGTAGCGCCAGAAAATTCTGGTCGGCCTTCAGATTCGGATAATT
The DNA here is from genome assembly GCA_035653455.1 of Pseudacidobacterium sp. GTDB lineage: Bacteria > Acidobacteriota > Terriglobia > Terriglobales > Acidobacteriaceae > Pseudacidobacterium. Next base: position 14,599 of record DASRBV010000327.1, read on the forward strand.
TTCTGACAAGGCCAACAGCCTTCCAATGGCAGAATCCAGCCGTCCATTGGCCTCAATCTTGTCTTTAGGATCATGCGCATTCAACAGCGCGGCACGGGCGTTGGCAATGTCTGAAAAGACGGTCTCCTCGTGCTTGGCGTAGCCCTTCACCGTCTCAACCAGGTTCGGAATCAGGTCAGCGCGTCGCTGCAAAACCACATCTACCTGCGACCACTGCGCATGGATCGCCTCCTGTTTGGCAACCATCTGGTTCTTCGCGCTCACATAGCTTCCAAAGACCAGCAGTCCGGCCAGTACAATCACCACGACAATCGCAATTGCAATCCACAGCCCGCGTCTCATCATCGGGAAAATCTCTCCTTGCTCAAAAAACCGTTGTTCCATCCAGAGAGTATCATGCAGCCCTGCTCTTACCAGCTCCCGCCGGCGCCACCGCCCCCGGTGGAACCACCGCCCCAACCGCCGAAGCCGCCACCTCCGCCACTGTCACCACCACTGCCACCACCCCAGCCGCCACCGCCCCAACCGCCGCGGCCTCCGCCGCCCAGAAACATCCCCAGCAGAAACCCAAGCAACCCAGATCCGCCCGCGCGCGCCAGGAAAACGATGACCAGAAAGATGACAATCCCAAAAACAATCAACTGTCCCAGGCTGAGCTGTTTTGCATGCTGCTGTCGGGCCACACGGTCCTGCTGCAAACCTTGCAGCGTCACGCCTGCATCTTTGGCAATCATCTGCGCAATCTGGTTTACCGCCAGAGAAACCGCGTCATCGTAGTCTCCCTGCCGCAGATACGGCACCATCTGCCGCCCGATCACGCCTGCCTGGGCGTCCGTCAGGATACCTTCGACGCCATATCCCGTGGCGATCCAGTATTTATGGTCCTGGACAGCAAGCAGCACCAGCACGCCTCTGTCTTTCCGGCCGATCTTCCACTTGTCCCAGAGTTCAACAGCATAGTCCTGGATGGCCTGCCCCTCCAGCGACTTGATCGTTACCACGGCAATCTGCGCGTTCGCCTGGTGGTCTACTTCACCGCAAAGCTGGTCCAGTTGCTGTCTTGTATCAGGAGAAAGAACATTGGCAAAATCACTGACGTAGTCGGTCGCCCGCGGAAGGTCTTTCACCGCCTGCGTCCATGCGGCCAAGGGAAAAATCAACACCAGGAGCGCAAGCAGCTTCCGAGCTGAATGTAAAAGCATCGAAACCTATTCTACCCGCCACTGTGCAAAACCCATCGTGAACATCTAAACTTGGCAGCGAAGGAGGCCGTTATGCTCCGCCGTCTTCTCGTCTTTGCTCTTACCTTCACTCCCCTGCTGACCGCTCATGGAACCGCACAATCGTCAAAAGACCCGCTCAACTACGACGAAGTAGAACAGGTCCGCGAGTACGCCAACCAGCCCAACGAGCGTCTTAAGCTGTACCAGAAATTTATCGATCAGCGCGTCGAAGCCATCACAAAGCTGGCAAACGACAGGAAAGCGCAAAACCGCTCCGCCGAGCTTCGCGCCCGCATCGAAGAATTCACTTCGCTCGTGGACGAGTTACAGGACAACCTCGACACCTACGACCACGACCATGCCGATATCCGCAAGGCGCTGAAGTCTCTTTCCGTCGCAAGCGTAAAGTGGGAGCCGGCCCTGCACCTGCCTGAAGCCAACCCCCTTTATGACTTCGACCGCAAATCCGCCGTCGAGGCCGCAAAGAGCGCCGTAGACCAGATCAAACAGGTCCAGAACGAGCAGGAAAAATACTTCATCGAACACAAAGACCAGGCCGG
>DASRBV010000328.1:0-9100 GCA_035653455.1 Pseudacidobacterium sp.
GCAGGGCGAAATTCGCGTGCCGGATTCTCCGGGACGCGGGTTTGCCGTAAGGACTGACCTGATCGAAAAACTGACCGTGCGTAAGGAAGAGGTACGGGCACTGGCGCTTGCGTGACACAGGACGCCTCAGAGCGGTTCCGGAGCCCAGGCGAGAGGCAAATTTTGTTTCATTTTTCGCGCGCAATCTTCCGCGAAATTATCCATTCCAGGGGTGGGAAACGGTCCTGGCAAAACCCTGTATCGCCAAGATTCTTCCTCCCTTCGGCCGTCAGAATGACGGACTTGTGCATCTACGAAAAGTGCTAAATTCCTGAAAATATTTGAGTTGTCCCCAATAGAGCGAGGCTGTGTATCGTAGGGGGGTACCCCCCTGTTTTGTACGGGAATCCTTTGTTTTCAATAAGTTACAAGTGAGTGTTTGTACGGAGATCCTTTATTTTCAATAGCTTAGTTAGCAAAGAAGCGGCCAGCAGTCAGCGCCTGCTTCGCAGGCTGTCAGCGAGAGACTTCTCAGTTTCCCGGCTTCCATAGATAAGCTGGGTATCCACAAAAAGGTCAGGGGCGAAAGCTTAAGCTAAAAAGCGGGTGGCTGAAATCCGGGTGGCTAAAAAAGCGGTCAGCAAAGAAGCGGGTAGCTGAGAAGCGGTCAGCAGTCAGCGCCTGCTTCGCAGGCTGTCAGCCCGGAGATTCTTCCTCCCTTAGTTAGGCTCTCTTTTCCGGGGATGTGTTCCTGGTTCCTTCGGCTTCCCATAGATAACCTAGGTATATATAAAAGTCAGGACTAATTTTTTTGTAAATTCTTGAATCTGTGATAGTTAGTAAAGTTTAGGTTCTCATTTTTTGACTCATTTTTATACCTAGATTGTCTACTGATGGTCAAGAAAATGGCGACCGGCTTTTCTCCTGTATGTAATTGAAAATAAATTTGTTTTCGATGTTCTTGTATTTCATTTTTCGGCCTCCTCTGCTTCCCTAGACTGTCTACTTATCGCTAAGATTCTTTTCTTCCCTTCGGTCGTCAGAATGATGGTTTATTCTCTAGAATGTCTACTTTATGCGCTTGAGCACGTCGTCAGGCATAAATGATTGAAAATAAATTATTTTAAGCACTTTTGCCTCTCGCTTTCAACGGATTTTTGATACCTGGATTCTCTACCGATGGCTGGGTTCTGACTTTTACCCTTTTTTTCAGGATATCAGTTTGAACAGGGGAATCCGGACAATACAGGTTTCTATGCAAGTTATTGAAATATAATGGCTTGTACCGATTTATTACTTTCGTAAGGATTGACAATGGCAGACACAATTCGAGCGGGCGTTATCGGTTATGGACTCGCAGGGCGAATTTTTCATACAGCCGTGATTGCAGCCACTCCGGGGCTTGAACTAGCGGCGGTCGTGCAGCGCACTGGAGATGAAGCCGCAAAAGCCTACCCGGGAGCCAGGCTGTACCGCTCCATCCAAGAGCTTCTGGAAGATGCCAGCATTCGCCTCATCGTTGTGGCTACGCCCAGCGGCTCTCATTTTCAGGTGGCGGAGCAATGTCTGCTTGCGGACCGCGACGTTGTTGTAGACAAGCCTTTCACGCTTACATCAGACGAAGCAGGGCGCCTTGTTCGCCTGTCACGGGAGCGGAGACGCCTCATCTCTGTCTACCAGAACCGGCGATGGGACGGTGATTTTAAGACCGTTCAAAAGATGATTGCCAGCGGAAAACTCGGACGTCTGGTGACGTTTGAATCGCATTTCGACCGCTTCCGTCCCCATCCCCGGCGCGAAGTCTGGCGCGAAAATGGAGGCCCGGGCGGCGGCACACTCTATGATCTGGGTTCGCATTTAATAGACCAGGCGCTCACCCTGTTCGGCAAACCAGACCACATCTCCGCAAGCGTCCGCGTAGAACGGGAAAACGCCGTGGTAGACGATGCCTTCGATATCACGCTGTTTTATCCAAAGCTGACCGCATATCTGCGCGCAACAAACCTGGCATGCACTCCAGGGGCGCGCTTTACGTTACATGGCACCCAGGGCAGCTTCGTCAAATTCGGCCTTGACCCGCAGGAAGAAGCGCTCAAGAACGGCGCGACCTTTCACACGCCGGGCTTCGGTCATGATCCGGAGAAAGACTGGGGCACTTTGTATCTGGAAAAAGCAGTACCGCAGAAGATAGAAACCGAAGTTGGGGACTATCGCGGATATTATGCCAGCGTGCGCGATGCCCTTCTGGGAAGGCAGCCTCTGGCCGTCACCGCAGAAGATGGATGGCGCACCGCCCGCATTATCGAACTGGCCCGCCAAAGCAGCAAAGAAGGCCGCGTTCTGTCCGTTGACTTCACCGGCAAGCCTTAAACAAGGCAGCGCTTATCCGGGTAAACACTTCAGCCACTTTCCGCGTCCATTAGTACAGGTGCGCATTATGCGTGTTCACAGATTCTGTACACTCCATGCGAGTTAGCTGGACAGCACAGGGCAAACCATCTGTCAGAACGCCATAGCGGACTGTACGTATTGCTCCGGCGCACTTGGGGCATTTTCACAGATTTGTGCACTCCATTTGCACTGTGCATGGGTCGCTTATCAAAGTTTCCTTAACGGTAGAGGCGGACCATCTGTGAAAACGCTGTAAAGAGACTGCAAATCAGTTCGTCAGCTTCTTCGCCGGAGAAAATTGCACCGGATGGTACAGTCGTCACTGCACTATCTTCTTATTGAAGTGTTAGTCATTTGCGTCGCTTGTTTGGCGGCACGCTGGAAGCCGTGGCTGCGCCTGATGGGGCAGGCGGAGGCGGTCATCAGGAAGTTCAGCGAGCGCCCGGTAGTTTGTTTTTTCGGAATTTATGTCACCGCCATCGTCATTCGTCTCGCGCTTCTGCCTGTGGAGCCGGTCCCCCGTCCGCTGCTTCACGACGAGTTCAGCTATCTTCTGGCGGCAGACACCTTCGTCCACGAACGACTTACAAATCCGCAGCCTCCTGTGCCTGCCGCTTTTGAGACCTTCCACGTGAACGTGTGGCCAACCTATCAGTCCATGTACCTGCCAGGCACAGGTCTTCTGCTCGCGTTGGGACAACTTCTCGGCTCTCCGTGGATCGCAGTGCTGCTCACCTCTGCTCTGTTCTGCGCCATGGTCTATTGGGCCATCTCGGGTTGGCTGCCGCGCCCTTATGGGCTGGCGGCTGCACTGCTCGCGCTCGCCGTGTGCTTTAACTGGAACCGCTGGTTCGACAATTATTTTTGCCTCGGCTTTATGGGCACCGCAGGAGCACTCGTCATGGGCAGTGTTCCGCGCATTTTTCATCGCAGGAGTGCTGCATCCACTGTCCCACTTGGCATTGGCCTTTGTATCCTGATGCTCACGCGACCTTACGAAGGCTGTATCGTTTCGCTACCCGCAGTGTGTGTATTAATGTGGGCTCTGCTACGCCATACCGGATGGAAGCAGGTCGCAAGGCTGGCCTCTGTACCTCTGCTTATGCTCTTCTTCGCTTTCGGATGGCTTTGCTATTACAACTGGCGTGGCACAGGTCATGCGCTGCTTTTTCCATATGTGCTGAATTACAGGCAGTACCACATTACGGGGCCCTTTATCTTTTCACATCTTCGCCCCTTACCCGTCTACCACCACGAATCCATGCAGAAGTTCTATACCCATTGGGAGATGAATACCTATCGTATGGTCACCCGTTCTCCCTTTCAATTTTTCCGTCTCAAGGCCAAGAGCTACTATCACTTCTACCTTTTGGGAAACGGGCTGGTTTTGCTGTTTGGTTGTATAGCCGCGTTCAGCAAGAGAGGTCTGCAGCTAGCGCTGGCGCTGGCCATACTCAGCTTTTCTGTCGAAGTGCTCTTGATGGCCTGGTATCCGTATCCGCAATATGCCGCGCCATCGGCTGCTCTCTTTTTCACGCTGATTGCGGTGGGATTGTTCACCATGCGCAGAATGCAGTTTCGCTGGTGCACTGGCGCAAATCTTGTGCGCGGATGGGTGCTGGCGCAGCTTCTGATTGCAGGAAATATTTTCTATAAACACTGGATGAAAAGCCCTGTGCCGCCTGAACCTCGCTACGCTTCGGTTGAGCGCCAGAAAGTGGAGAAGCTGATTCTGGAACACCCAGGCAAACATCTTTGCCTGGTGCAGTACTCGCTCGATCATCCCTGGGTGCAGGAGTGGGTCTACAACGGAGCAGACCTGAACAGCCAGCGCATCATCTGGGCGCGAAGCATGGATCCGGACGACGACCGCAAACTCATCCAGGCGTTCCCCAATCGCGATGTGTGGCTGCTCAGACCAGATGATCCGGCGAAAAATCTGATGGCGTACTCGCCGGACATAGCCTATCCCAACCCAAACCGCAGCGTTCTGGCCAGGGCCGTTCCGCCGCCCCCACCATTTTAGGCCTTGATGGATTTCCGGCCAGCTTTGGCTGAATGCGATTCAAGGTAGCTCTTCAGCGCAACCGCGTTGTTATGCTCTGCGTCATGTGAGCTGAAGATAAGCGTCACACATCCATGCCGCGCGGCCTTAAGAATTGGCGCCAGCACTTCAGGCCGTGAATCCAGTTCGGTGAAATACCGCCTCTGAAATTCCTTCCACTTTTCTGGATCATGATGAAACCACTTTCTCAGCTCTGTACTCGGCGCCGCATCTTTGATCCAGTCATCCAAGAGCAGGTCTTCTTTCCTGATTCCGCGCGGCCACAGCCTTTCTACCAGAAAGCGCCTGCCATCGTGAGGACTTGCCGGATCATATGCGCGCTTCAGTTGAATCATGGTCCTGCCTGCAAAAGATGCAGCATGCGAGGTTATGGTTTGTCTGAAGCTTGCTGCATCATCAAGCAATTTCAGACTCAGGACGCTAAGGCCTGACTACAGAAATCACCTGGGAATCAGGCCCGCTCCACGCTTTTGCGCCTGTATGCGTCAGTTGCTGCGCTGCATCGTTCCAATGAAGATGCGTAATTTGCGCATCACCTTTTTCATAAGCGTAAGTGTTGCCGTCATCCTGGAAAAGCGTGAAGTCAGCATCCGCACCGGGATAGATGCTGATTTTCGCAATCTTTTGCGGCTGCGCGGTGCTTTCAATGTAGGAACCGAGAGGAATAATGGAACCAGCACGAACAAAGAGCGGCAGCGTATCAATGGGCGCGTCCACTGTAATGGTCTGGCCGCCCTTCACACGCTTGTTTGTCCAATAGTTATACCAGTCTGTTCCGGCAGGCAGATAGACCTTGCGGCTGGTGGCCCCCTGCTCGGTTACCGGGGCCACTAAGAACGCCGGACCGAACATATATTCGTCACGAACATCCGCTACATTCGGGTCGTTTGGAAAATCCATGAACAGGGCGCGCATGTAGGGTGCTCCGGTTTTGTAAGTTTTGTATCCAAGTGAGTAGATGTAAGGCAGAAGTTCGTATCGAAGCTTCAGATATTTTTCCAGGACCGGCTCTGCCTGCTTTCCATAGGACCAGACCTCGTTGTAACGGCGGCTTCCGTGTGTGCGAAAGATGGGCAGAAAACTGGCATACTCAAACCACCTTGTATACAGCTCCGGATAATCGTCATAGTCATATACGTTGTCGCGCGCATCTGAAGGGTCAAGCAGCGGTGGATGCTCAGGATGATGCACTTGCGGCAACGGCTGCCATCCGCCTGTATCGTTGCTCCAGTAGGTCAGGCCCGACGCAGCAAAATCGAGGCCGGTTGGAATCTGGCGTTTGAATGCATCCCAGGTGGCCGTGATGTCTGACGACCAGAAAATGGCGCCATTGCGCTGCGCCCCCAGGTAAGCATCGCGCGAGAGCACAAGGGCGCGATGCTGGGTGTCTCTGCGGAAGCCATTATAGATAGCAGCCGTGTGAAAGAGCGGATAAACATTGAAATACTCTGTGCCGGGACCAATGTGCAGGTAGCTGCCATTTGGAGGCAGGTCGGGTTCGGTTTCATCGGCCCAAATGGAGTCGAAGCCTTGGCTGAGAATATTTTCCCTGATGCGCTCCCAATACCAATGGGCCGCGTCAGGATTCGTGGTGTCTATGTCAGAGCCAGCTTTATCGTAAGGCAGGCCGTTGGTTGGAGTGCCATCCGCCAGATGCTCGAACCATCCCTTTTCGCGCAGGAAATCGTAGTAGCGCGAGCCCGGCTCGAAGCGCGGCCAGACGCTGATCATCGTTTGAAAGCCCATCTGATGAAGCTGCCTGTTCATGGCCGATGGATCGGGCCACAGGCTGGGGATGAAATCCATTTGCCCCATTTTGGTGTAGTAGAACCAATCCACCACAATTACATCGGCGGGAAGGTGCCGCTCACGATAACCTTTGGCCACCGCCAGGACCTCGTCCTGCGAGCGGTAACGCTGCTTGCATTGGATGTATCCATAGGCCGCCTTCGGCAACATGGGAGTCGCGCCAGTCAGCAGGCGGTATCCGGCATAAATTTCATCCACGGTGCTGCCGGCAATCAAAAAGAATGAAACACGGTCGCCGACTTCCGAGGTCCACGTAGTATGCTCGTTCAATCCCGGAACAATGGTGGTTTTGGAAGGGTTGTCCCAGACAACGCCATACCCATAATTTGTAACCATGAAAGGCACACATACACTCTGCCCTCCGGGCGCATTGTAGTCATGCCAGCAATGGACAACATGCCCGCGATGGTCGAGAAAGCCCTCCTGGTTCTGACCCAGTCCGTAATAGTGCTCATCATCGGGCGAAGTGAAGCTCGCGCCTACCTGATAAAAATCCGGATCGGTTGGCCGGCGGTCATAGAGGATTTGCGAATTGCCGTCCTTATGGTTTGGCACGGACATGGACCAGCCATCCATTTCGGCGAGCTTTTTTCCATCGGGAGCAGAAAAGACAATATCAGCGCCTGGAGTTGAGCCGCTGAAGTACTTGCCTGGGTCCATGACTGACTGCGGTATCGCGTATTTTCCGCGGCCCCACCCTTTTACCGTCACCACCAGGCTGGATGACCGGTATACCTCATCCACGTCCTTCTTCTCATGGGTCCAGCCCGCAGCAGAGGGAGAAGCAATCATTCCATATCCGGGAGGGGCGAGCGCCGCGTCTTTTTTCAGGCTGAGCGTAACGCGAATGATGTTCGGAGCATATGGCTCAAGCACAATTGTGGACGGACCGCGCTCAAGGACGACACGCTGTTCCGCGGATTGTGTCCAGGCAAAAAGAGAGACTGCTGAGCAGAGAAAAAGCAAAACTATCTTACGTATCATTGGGCGCGCTGCTCCTTGCTGATGTGCGCCCCCATTCTAAATCGTTTTATTAGTAAATGTCTTTTCTTGCCGGAGTTTTGCTGTTTCCTGGGGCGCCTGCGTGGCCCTCGCAAATTAACCGCGGCGCAATTTTCGCGCAGATGTGCCCATTCCGAAACTGCAAAGGTGACCAGCAAAAGAAAAAGACTGGACCGGACCGCAAAATACTTCATGACTGCGCCTCGCAAAACGTTCTATTGTTCTTGAAAAATCTGGACCGGAATGAAAAAGGCCCACGAACTGTCTTTGTGGGCCTTTATCATTGTTCAACCGATGATGAGAGCACCATCAGGATTGCTTAAACTATTCGCAGTGTTATACCGTCCAATGAACGTGAAACGGATTCGAACTTCTCTGCGCGCTTTGGTTTTACTGGTTGCCGCGGTAACTTTTGCCCAGAAGAACACGCCCCCTCCGAATGCAGGCAAAGCCACGTGTGTGCATCCTACAAAGCTCTATGTTGAGGCAGATGAGTCCGCTTCTCAGGTAGCAACCATCCAGCCCGGACGCGAGATGGTGATTGCCGAACACAGCGGAAAATGGCTGCGTGTCTTCGCGAATACGGATGTATCTATCGTGAATGAGCAGGATGTGCCAGTCTTCGGCAACCAGACCAATACGCCGCCTGTTTCCGGATGGATGATTGACAAAGGCATCGTAACGTCGAACACTCCCAATGGAGACGAAATTCTATTTGGCGCTGCCGCCACAATGGAATTGCAGGCAAGCGAGCCGCATCCTCCGCCGGGAGCGGCATTGAGTGCGCGCGGACTCTACCGGATGGTGGTCGAGCTTTTCCCGCAGTCCTCACGTGTTCCCGAAGCGATGTGGCGTGCCGCCGACATTCGCTGGCAGCTACAAAAGGCCGATGCTTTTTCTTTACCGTCCGCACATGAGAAAGAAGCTTATCTGCGCGAGCAGATTGATGAAAGCGAGATGAAGAAGATCATCAAGCTGTACCCACACTCGCGCTGGGCAGCTCTGGCCGCCTTCGACATGATTGACAACAAAATCTGCGGTGACTGGCAGGGATCGGAAAAGTGTCCGGAAAAAGAGGCGGACTTTTTCGTCAAGTATGCGGACGACTATCCGGACTCGCCAAAGGCACCACAGGCGCTGTATCAGGCGGCATGGCGTATGGCATCCGCCGGAGACATGTACCAGGCCGACAACGACGAGAAAAAAGCCGGGGATGCGCGAGCAAAGGCCAAAGAATTGTCCGCGCGATTGCAAAGCAAATACGGCCAGAGCGACTACGCCGCGCGCGCAGCAGGGCTGGTCTATATGATGGACCAGAAGATCCCGATCTACGGCTCTCAGGAGGAGTGAAGCAGTCAAATCACTTACGGCTGGTCCTGTTGCAGAACAGATTCTGGATGGGATTTTGCACTCGCGAAGAATTCAGCCGTAACGGCATCTATCTGCCCGGAAGCGCATTGGCCATGCCCGGCGGAACGCAGCGGGCCTGTCGAAAGCTCTGACAATTGGTCCAGAAGCAGTGATAGCTGCGAGGGAGGTGTCTGACTCCAGTCCTCTATCAGGCCGTCAAGATATTCACGATGCCGCAAGGTGATCCCATCGGGCCATTCCACAGGCCGGATGATACGCAAATGTCCTCTGCTTTTTCGACCCCAGGGGTAAATATGGACCACGGCCAAGCAAGGACATTCCGTCTCGCACAATGGTGCCGGCAGATATTTGAGCAATACAAACCGGCACCGCATCTGCGACATGCAGAAAGTATAAAACCCAATCGCCTGCCTGTTCCCGGAATAAATTTCACCGCAGTTTTATTTTGCTCCACATCTGGCGCACATATTTCTCAGCGTGCTG